>NZ_JBHYJD010000029.1:0-144588 GCF_042740555.1 Nonomuraea sp. NPDC059007
TCTTTTAATGTCCCCGCCCCCCCCCCCCCACACCCCCCCACAGGCGGGGGGCCGGTTCTGTTGTTAACCCGCCCCGGGCGGGGCGCCGGGGGGGCCGGGTCCTCCCCCGGCCCGCACGGCTACGGGCGGATGATCGCCATCCGGGTGACGGTGAACTCCTCGATCGCGAAGCGCGGGCCCTCCCGGCCGATGCCGGAGTCCTTGACGCCGCCGTAGGGCATGTTGTCCGCGCGGAAGCCCGGCACCTCGTTGACCACGACGCCACCCGCCTCGATCCGGTCGATCGCGGCGAACGCCGTGGCCAGGGAGGTGGTGAAGACGGAGGCGTGCAGGCCGTAGCGGGAGCGGTTGACGACGGCGAAGGCCTCGTCCAGGTCCGCCACCGTACGGACGCAGACGACGGGGCCGAAGATCTCCTCGTCCCAGGCGGCCACGCCGTCGGGAACGTCGGCCAGCAGCGTCGGCACGATCTCCCGGCCCGCCCGCCGCCCGCCGGTCACCAGGCTCGCGCCCGCGTCCACGGCCGCCTCCACCCACTCCAGCACGCGCGCCGTCGAACGCTCGTCGATCAGCGGCGCGACCCGCGTCTCCGGCTCACGGGGATCGCCGGTGACCACGCTCTTCATGCGTTCGGCCAGCAGCGGCAGGAACCGGTCCCTGACCCGCTCCTCGACGAGCACCCGCTGCACCGAGATGCACGCCTGCCCGGAGGCGTAGTAGCCGCCGCGCACCACCGCGTCCGCCGCGGCCTCCAGGTCGGCGTCGGCGGCGACCACCAGGGCGGCGTTGGAGCCGAGTTCGAGCACGACCTTGGTCGGGGCGGCGTTGCGGGCGATGGCGTGCCCGGCCGCCGCCGAGCCGGTGAAGGAGACCGCGCCGATCCTGCGGTCCTCGACGAGCGTACGGCCGACCTCGACGTCACCCGTGACCAGCTGAACCGCGGCCGCGGGCAGCGCGCCGGTCTCCCGCAGCAGGTGGACCAGCCAGAGTGTGGCCAGCGGGGTGGCGGGCGCCGGTTTGACGATCACCGGGCAGCCCGCCGCGACCGCCGGGGCGATCTTGTGGGCGGCCAGGAGCAGCGGGTAGTTGAAGCCGGTGATGCCGACCACGACGCCGATCGGCCGCCGGGTCCAGAACCCCGTCAGCCCCTCGCCGGAGGGCAGCAGGTCCAGCGGCACGGTCTCGCCGTGCAGCCTGGCCACCTCCTCGGCGGCGGTGGCCAGCGTGACGATCGTCCGCGCCACCTCGACCCGGCAGTCGACCAGCGGCTTGCCGGTCTCCAGCACGAGCAGCCGCTCGAACTCGGCACGCCGCGCCACCAGCGCGTCGTGCGCGCCCATCAGCGCGGTACGGCGGGCGTGCGAGGGCACCCGGGCCATGGCGGGCGCCACGGCCAGCGCCTCCTCCACCGCACGGGCGGCCAGTTCGGCCGTGCCCAGCGGCGCGGCGGCCACCACGCCGCCGTCGTAGGGGAAGACGATCTCGGTGGTGTCCTGGACGGGCGCCCAGCCCGCCCCCACCGGCAGTCCGCTCGGCCAGTTCATGGTCGTTCCTCCCGTGGGAGCCGGGCGCTGGGAAAGACGTCGAGGTAGGCGGGCGCCTCCGGGCGGCCGGTGGCGGCCAGGACGGCGTGAGCCACGGCGCGGCTGAAGACGTCGGCCCCGGCGGCCAGGACGTCCTGCAGCTCCGCGCTCGACGGCTCGGATCGGGCGACGGTGGACAGGCCGAAGATCGTGTCGCCGTCGACCATGGTGTGGGCGGGGCGGATCGCGCGGGCCAGCCCGTCGTGCGCCACTCCGGCGAGCTTGCCGCACTGGGCCTTCGACAGCGCGGCGTCGGTGGCCACGACGCCGATGGTGGTGTTGAAGCTGGTGACCTTCACCGGCCGCCAGGCTTCCGCCTCCCGCGCGGACGGCGGCCCGAGGCGGCCGAACTCGCCGGGCAGGCCGTAGCGGGCGCCCGCCAGCAGGCCGCCGGAGGGGTCGAGGACCGATCCGGCCGCGTTCACCACGGCCAGGGCGGCCACGGTGACGCCGGAGCCGAGAACGGCGCTGGCGGTGCCGACGCCGCCGGCGAGACCGCCCGCCACCGCGCCGGTGCCCGCGCCGACGGAGCCGTTGCGCGCCTCGTCCGCCGAGGCGGCGTCGTAGGCGGCGGCGCCCAGTTCGGCGGCGGGCGTGGCGCGGAAGTGGCCGCCCCTGCCCAGGTCGTAGATGACGGCCGAGGGGACGATCGGGACGACGCCGCCCTCCACCGGGAAGCCGGTCCCGGCGTCGGCCAGGCGGTCCATGACGCCGCAGGCCGCACTGAGCCCGTACGCGCTGCCGCCGGTCAGGACGACGGCGTGGACCCGCTCGACCAGGTTGCGGGGGTCGAGCAGCTCGGTCTCGCGGGTGCCGGGGGCGGCGCCGCGCACGTCCACCCCGGCCACCGCGCCCTCGCCCGGCGGCAGGATCACGGTGGTCCCGGTCCGATAGCCGCCGCCGACGCGCTGCGCGTGCCCGACCCGGATGCCCGGGACGTCGGTGAGCGCGTTGAGCGGCCCCGGCTTCACGCGGGTTCCCCGGTCAGGAAGCGGCGGGCGGCCTCGGCGAACACGCGGGCGCACCGGACGATCTCCTCCACCTCGACGAACTCGTCGGCCTGGTGGGCGATCCACTTGCCGCCGGGGCCGTACACCACCGAGGGGACGCCGCCCCAGTGGGTCAGGACGGTGCCGTCGGTGGAGCCGGGCACGCCGCCGTAGACCGGCTCCTGCCCGGTGACGGCGCGGTGGGCGGCGGCGAGGGCGGCCACGACGGGGTCGTCCACGGGGACCTCGACCGCGGGCCGGTCCACCAGGATGGCGACCTGCGCGGCGATCCCGGTGAACGCGGCCAGCTCACCGACCCGGGCGGCGATCTCGGCGTGCGACATGCCCGGCAGGGTCCGTACGTCCACGAAGACCGAGGCCGCCACCGGGATGACGTTGACCTGCTCCTCGCTGCCCGCGCGGGCCACGGTGGGCGTGACGTACACGTGGCCGAGGTGCTCGTGCTCGGGGAAACGTTTCTGCAGCTCGTCCTGGTAGGCGCCGAGGGCGACGATGAGCGCGCCGGCGGCCGGGATCGGGTTGCGGCCGTGCTGGGGCATCGCGCCGTGCGCCATCTTGCCGGTGAAGTCCACCCGCAGGCGCAGCGCGCCCTTGGCCACGGCGCAGATCTCGCCCGCCTCGGGCTCGGCCACGATCGCCCCGTCCACGTCCGCGGCCAGCCCGGAGTCCACGAAGTGGTGGACGCCGAGCATCAGCCCCTCCTCGTCGGCCAGCGCGCACACCTTCACCCGGCCGGGGAACGGTCCAGCGAGCTGCAGCGCGCGTACCGCGTAGAGGGTGGCGGCCAGGCCGGACTTCATGTCGGCGCTGCCGCGCCCCCACAGCCGGCCGTCGCGGATCTCGCCGCCGAACGGGTCGACGGTCCACTCGGCCAGGTCGCCCTCGGTCACCACGTCGGTGTGGCCCTCGAACATGAGCGTGGGTCCGGGCAGCCCGCCCTCGACCACGGCGACCACGTTGGGACGGCCGGGCGCGGCCTCGGAGATCTGCGGCTCCCAGCCCCACGAGCGCATCTTCGCGGCGACGAGTTCGGCGGCGGGCAGCTCGTTGCGCCCGCGCGCCGGGTCGTTCGTGCTGGGCACGCGTACCAGCGCCTGGGTGAACTCCACCACCCCCACAGCGTCGATCTCGATCACAGAAGTCCCTCCAAGGTGGGTACGGCCTGCAACAACGTGCGGGTGTAGGGGTGTTTGGGCCCGGCCCAGACCTCGTCCACGGCCCCGCTCTCCACGATCTCCCCCTCGCTCATCACCGCGACGCTCTCGCAGACGTGCCTGACCACGGACAGGTCGTGGGAGACGAACACCAGCGTGAGGCCGTGCGCGTCGATGAGGTCGGCGAGCAGGTTGAGGATCTGGCCGCGTACCGAGACGTCGAGCGCGCTGACCGCCTCGTCGGCGACGAGCACCTTCGGGGCGGGCGCGAGCGCGCGGGCGATGGCGATGCGCTGGCGCTGGCCGCCGGAGAACTGGTGCGGGTAGCGCTCGGCCGCGGCGGCGGGCAGCCCGACCTCCTCCAGCAGTTCGGCGACCCGGGCGCCGACCGGCAGTCCCTGCGCGACCAGCGGCTCGGCGACGATGTCGCGTACCCGCATGCGGGGGTCGAGGGAGCTCATCGGGTCCTGGAAGACGATCTGCAGGTCGTTGCGCAGGAAGCGAAGGTCGCGGCGGCCGACGATCTCCTGCCCGGCGAACCTGATCGAGCCGCTGGTGGGCCGGTCGAGCCCGCACAGCAGCCGCAGCAGCGTCGACTTGCCGGAACCGGACTCGCCGACGATCCCGTAGCGCTCGCCGCGGGCGACGCTCAGCGAGACGCCCTTCAGCGCGTGCACGGCCTCGCCCGGCCTGGTGAGGGAAGTCCGCGGGCGGCGGTAGACGCGGGTGAGGTCGCGGGCCTCAATCACCGGGGTGCCAGCAGGCATAGCCATGGGCCTCTCCTGTCAACGCCGGTTCGGTCTCGCACTGGGGGCTGGCGTAGGGGCAGCGGTTGCGGAAGACGCAGCCTTCGGGGAACGCCCCGGCCGACGGCACACTGCCCTTGATCGTGGGCAGCCGGGTGCCGCGCGGGGTCAGGCGGGAGGCGTCGAGCAGGCCTTCGGTGTAGCGGTGGCGGGGGCGGGTGAAGACCTCGCGCATGGGGCCCGACTCGACCACGCGGCCGCCGTACATGACCAGGACGCGCTCGCACATCGCCGCCACCACCGCCAGGTCGTGGGTGATGAACAGCAGCGCCGGGGCCACCTCGGCGATCAGGTCCAGCATCTGCTTCTGCACCGTCACGTCCAGCGCGGTGGTCGGCTCGTCGCAGATGAGCAGGTCGGGCTCGTTGGCCAGGGCGATGGCCAGCATGACGCGCTGGCGCTGGCCGCCGGAGAGCTGGTGGGGGTAGGCGCGGGCGATCTGGGCGGGGTGCGGGAGCCGTACCCGGTCCAGGAGGTCGAGCGTGCGGGCGCGGGCGGCCGCGCGGTCGCGGCCGTGCAGGGTCATCACCTCCGACACCTGCGCGCCGACCCGCATGAGCGGGTTGAGCGCGGTCATCGGCTCCTGGAAGACCATCGACACGGTACGGCCGCGCAGCCCCTTGAGCCGCTTCTCCGGCACGCCGAGCAGCCGGTGCCCGCCCAGGACGGCGGTGCCTGAGGCGCTGACGCCCTCCGGAAGCAGTCCCATGAGCGACAGCGCGGTGAGCGACTTGCCCGAACCCGACTCGCCGATGAGCCCGACCCGCTCGCCGGGGGCGATGTCGAAGGAGACCTCCCGCACGAGTTCGAGCTCCCCGGCGCGCACGGAGAGCCCCTCAACGCTCAGCACGAATCCTCCTCAGCTTCGGGTCGAGATAGTCGCGCAGGCCGTCGCCGAGGAGGTTGAAGCCGAGGACGGCCAGCGCGATCGCCAGGCCCGGCCACAGGGCCAGGCGGGGCGTGGAGAAGAGCAGTTCCTGCGACTCCTGGAGCATGCGCCCCCACGACGGGGTCGGCGGGCGGGTGCCGAAGCCGAGGAACGACAGGGCCGCCTCGGCCAGGATCGCGATGGCGAACGACACCGACGCCTGCACGATGAGCATCGAGGCGATGTTCGGCAGCACGTGCCGCCCGGCGATCGCCATCCGGCCGCGCCCGGCGGCCCGCGCGGCCAGGATGTAGTCGGTGACCATGACCTGCATGGTCGCGGCGCGCGCGACGCGGGCGAAGGCGGGCACGGTGGCCACGCCGATGGCGATCATCGCGGTGAGCGTGCCGGCCCCGTAGACGGCGCCGAGCATGACCGCGAGCAGCAGCGCGGGGAAGGCGAAGACGAGGTCGTTGACCCGCATGACCAGCTCCGACAGCCAGCCGCGCGGGGTCATCCCGGCGACCATGCCGAGCGGGGTGCCGATCAGCGCGGCGATGCCGACGGCCACGATGCCGACGTACAGGGTGGTGCGGGCGCCGACCATGAGCTGGCTGAAGGTGTCGCGGCCGAACTTGTCGGCGCCGAGCGGGTTGCCGCCGCCGGGTTCACGGAGCTTCCTGGCGGCGTCGACGAGGGTCGGGTCGTGCGGCGTCCACACGAACGAGACGAGCGCGGCGACCACCACGAGGGCGACCAGCGTGCCACCGGCGATCAGCGCGGCGTTCATCCTGCCTCTCATCGCGCACCTCGCAGCCGGGGGTCGAGAGCGGCGTAGGCCAGGTCGACCACGAAGTTGATGAGCAGCACCGCGACCACGAGCACCATGACCACGCCCTGGACGAGCAGGAGGTCGCGGCCGGCCACGCCGTTCAGGAGCAGGTCGCCGAGGCCCGGGATGACGAAGACGCGCTCGACGACCACGGCGCCGATGAGCAGCGTCGCCAGCTGGAGGCCGAGCACGGTGACGACGGGGATGGAGGCGTTGCGCAGGCCGTGCCGCCACAGGGCGCCCATGCGGCCGCGGCCCTTGGCGCGGGCGGTGCGCAGGTAGTCCTCGCGCATGACGTCGAGCACCGACGAGCGGACGTAGCGGGTCAGGACGGCGCCCTGCACCAGGCCCAGCGACAGCCACGGCAGCAGCAGGCTCAGCAGCCATTGCGTGGGGTCCTCTGCCATGGGCACGTAGCCGCCCGAGGGCAGGGCCTGGGCCTTCACCGCGAAGACGAACACCAGCAGGATGCCGGCCAGGAACGCCGGGATGGCGATGCCTACCTGGCTGAAGGCGCTGATCGCGGCGCCGAGCGGGTTGCGGTGGTGCACGGCGGCGAAGGTGCCGGCCGGGACCGCCACCAGCAGCGCGATGACCATGCCGCCGGTCACGAGCACCGCGGTGACCGCCAGCCGCTCGCCGATCTGCGGGCCGATGGGCGAGCTGGTCACGTAGGAGGTGCCGAAGTCGCCGGTGACCAGGCCGCCGAACCAGTCGAGGAACTGGGTGACGGGCGGCCGGTCGGTGCCGTACTGCTCGCGCAGCTGGGCCACGGCCTCCGGGGTGGCGTTGACGCCGAGCGCGATCTCGGCCGGGTCGCCCGGCAGCAGCGCCATGAAGGCGAAGACGACCACGCCGGCGACGGCGGTGCTCGCCAGGAGCACCGCCAGCCGCTTGGCCAGGTAGACGATCACTGCTTGGCGAGTCCGGTGAAGTCGAAGGACTCGGCGATGGCGTTCTTCGGCAGGCCGGTGACGCCCTTCTTGGCGACGATGAGGTTCGGGAAGAGGAAGAGCCAGTCGGCGGCGGCGTCGTCGGACAGCAGCTTGGCCGCCTGCTTGAGCTTGTCGGTCTGATCCTGCTCGGTACCCTTGTCGGCCTCGGCGAGCAGCTTGCCGAACTCGGGGTTGTCGTAACGGAAGTAGTACGACTTGTCGGCGAAGATGCCCATGTCGCGGGGTTCGACGTGGTTGATGATGGACAGGTCGTAGTCGCCCTGCTTGAACACCACGTCCAGCCAGCGGGCCGGGAACTCCAGCGGCTCGATGTCGGCGGTGATGCCCACCTGCGCGAGCTGCGACTTGACCACCTGGGCGCTCGCCACCGCGTACGGCAGGTTGGGGATGCGCATCTTGACGTTGTAGGTCTTGCCGCCGAGCAGTTCCCTGGCCTTGTTCACGTCGTGCGGGTAGTCGCCGGTGCGGTCCTCGTACCACGGGTCCGTGGGCGGGACCATGGTGCCGATGAGCTGGCCCCTTCCGGCCCAGGCGGTGTCCAGGAGCGCCTTGTGGTCGAGGGCGTGGCGTACGGCCTGCCGTACCTTCTTGTCGTTGAACGGCGGGCGGCCGTTGTTGAGGGAGAGCACGACCTCCCCGTTGGTGGTGCCCTCGACCGTCTGGAACCGGTTGGGGTCGGCGAACTGCTGCAGCGACTCGGGGGCCTGGACGCTGGAGATGACGTCGATGCCGCCGGTCAGCAGCGCGTTGTTCATCGCCGTGGCGTCCTTGAAGTACTTCAGCGTGACGCCGGGGATGGCGGGCTTGGTGCCCCAGTACGTGCCGTTGGCGGTGAGCTGGATGGAGTCGCCGCGCTTCCAGCCGCCGAGCTGGTAGGGGCCGGTGCCGACGGGCTTGTTGGCGAGGTCGGCGACGCCCGTCCTGCTGAACATGGCGCCGAGGCGGGTGGCCAGCGCGTAGAGGAAGCCGTTGCTCGGCTGCTTGAGCGTGACGACGGCGGTGGTGTCGTCCTTCTTCTCCACCTTGTCGATGACGTCGAGCTGGGCCTTGATCTTCAGCTTCCAGTCGGACTTCACGCGGTCGAAGGAGAAGACGACGTCGTCGGCGGTGAAGGGGGCGCCGCTGCTGAAGGTGACGCCCTTGCGCAGGGTGAAGGTGTAGGTCTTGCGGTCCGGGGAGATCTCCCACTTCTCCGCGAGGAGCGGGACGATCTTGCCGTCCTGGTCGAGCTTGACCAGGCCCTCGTAGACGTTGACCAGCAGCGCCTGCGGGATCGCGGCGCCCTCGGTCGCGGTGAAGTCGAGGTTGGCCGGTTCCGCCACGAACCCGACCGACAACGACTCCTGCTTCGCCGCCGTGTTCCCGCCCGTCTGCCCGCCGCCACCGCCGCCGCAGGCAGTGGCCAGCAGGAGACCGCCGGCGGCGATCATGGTCCCGATTCGCCTCATGTTCAACAGCCTCCTGGCTAGTGCACTGGTCGGACCAGTAGGCTACGCACACTGCCAGTCCTCAACTGCTCGGGTCAAGGGGGCTCTTCCATGGGCGGACCACGGTTTGAACCGGTGCGCACCGTCCGCGCGTACGAGCGCATCGTCGAGCAGATCGAGGAGGCCGTCGAGACCGGCACGCTCACCCCGGGACACCGGCTGCCCAGCGAGCGGGACCTGATGGCGCAGTTCTCCGTCAGCCGCTCGACCGTGCGCGAGGCGCTGCGCGTGCTGCAGGCCCGCGGGCTGGTCCGCTCCCGGCCCGGGGACCCCAACGGGGCCGAGGTGCTGCCGTTCACCCCGGCCGCGCTCCACAAGTCGCTGACCACGCTGGCCCGGGTGGACCAGCTGTCGCTGGGCGAGCTGATCGGGTTCCGCATGACGCTCGACTCCGCGGCCAACCTGCTGGCGGCGCGGCTGCGTACCGAGGCGCAGCTGGCGGAGATGGACGCGGCGATCACCGCGATGCGGGCCGCCGCCGAGACCGGCTACGACGCGTTCAGCGCGGCCGACGTCGCCTTCCACGACGCCGTGGCCAGGGCCAGCGGCAACAAGCTCATCCAGATCTGCACCGACGTGGTGCGCTCGATCGTGCTCAACCTGATCGAGGAGAAGATCGCCGCCGCGCCCGACCAGGACGGGCTGATGCGGCAGAGCATCGGCCACCACGAGGAGGTCCTGGCCGCGGTGCGGGCGGGCGACGGGCCGCTGGCGGCCCGGCTGTCGCGGCAGACCATGTACGACTACTACGTCGGCTACGTGCCCGCCGCGGAACGCGCCGCGCTGCGCGCCCTCCTGGACTGACCGGCGGCCCGGCAGGGTGTTAGGTTGCAGCCGTGACGAGTGAGGACGGGCTGACGGAGGCGTTCCTCCGCGAGCACCGTCGTTACACCAGCCACCAGGTCGCCGAGATGGCCGGGGTGCCCGTCTACCGTGCGCGCAAGTTCTGGCGCGCGCTCGGCTTCGCCAACGTCGCCGACGACGCGGTCGAGTTCACCGACTCCGACGTCGAGGCCCTGCGCACGCTGCTCGGCATGGTCAGCAGAGGCCTGTACGACGAGGGCCACGTGCTGCTCATGGCCCGTTCGCTGGGCCGGGCGACCGCGCGGCTGGCCGAGTCGCAGGCCGAACTGGGCGCCGAGGAACTCGACCAGGCGGGCGTACCGCTGGCCGACCGGCCGCGCGCGTGGACGCGCCGGGCCAGGCGGGTGGTGCCCGACCTGGAGAAACTGCTGGTCTACGCCTGGCGCAGGCAGCTCGCCGCCGCGGCCGGCCGCATGGTCGAGCAGGAGAAGACCGCGGTACGCCTGGCCGTGGGCTTCGCCGACCTCGTCGGGTTCACCCGGCTGAGCAGGCAGATCTCCGAGATCGAGCTGGCCGCGCTGGTCGACGAGTTCGAGGGCAGGTCGGCCGACGTGGTCACCTCGACCGGCGGCCGGGTGATCAAGACGCTGGGCGACTCGGTGCTGTTCGTCTCGGGCAAGGCGCACGACGCGGCGGAGATCGCGCTGCGGCTGCTGGCCGCCCACGCCAAGGTACGCGGCATGCCGGAGCTGCGCGTGGGCCTGGCGGTGGGACCGGTCATCGGCCGCATGGGTGACGTGTTCGGCACCACGGTCAACCTCGCCAGCAGGCTGACCGCCCTGGCGCACCCCGGGACGATCCTCGCCGACCCGGACATCGCCGAGGAGCTGACCGGCGACCGCGCCTTCCGATTGGTCCCGGTCGACCGGCTCACCGTGCGCGGGCTGGGCGAGCTGGTGCCGTTCACGGTCAAGCGGGCGCTGTGACCTCGCCCTTGACGCACAGCAGGTTGCCCTCGCGCAGCGTCGTGACGTGGAAGCCGGCCGCGGCCAGCGCGCCGCCCGCCTTCTCCGCCAGTTCCTCCGTGCGTCCCGGCGGCTCGTAGAAGACGTAGAGCGCGCCCCGCCCGGTCAGGGCGTTCCTGATGAGGGCGAGTTCGCCGGCCGGTGAGCGGGTCCAGAAGAGGTTGACGTTGACCGCGAACACCTTGTCGTAGCCGCCGTCGCCGATGCCGTCCTCAAGCGCCCCGAGGCGGAAGACGGCCAGGCCGGCGTCGAGGTGGCGCCGGTTGCGCAGCTCGGCCGCCTTGATCGCGGTCGCGGAGCGGTCGAGCGCGGTCACCCGCGCGCCCCGGTCGCAGAGCAGCTCGGCGGCCACGCCGCGGCCACATCCGATCTCGAGGATCCGCTCCCCCGGGCGCACGTCGAGGGTGTCCACCGCCCATGTCAGCCGTGCCGGAATCGCCATGAACTCCATCCTGCCCCAGGGCAACCGGCCCGCCGTCCGATGCGTCAGTACGGTCGACAGGCGACAACCCGAGAGGCCCATCAGGTGGCAGACAGATCGATGTTTCATGATTTCGTGGCCGCGCGGTCGGACCACCTCCTCCGCACCGCCTACCTGCTGACCCACGACTGGGCGCTGGCCGAGGACCTGCTGCAGGAGGCGCTGGCCAAGGCGTGGTTCGCCTGGCCGAGGGTGGAGGAGCCGGAGCCGTACGTGCGCCGGGTCATCGTCACCACCTTCACCTCCTGGTGGCGGCGGCGCTGGCGGCGCGAGCTGCCCAGCCACGACCTGCCCGAGACCGCGCACCCCGACGCCACCGGCGGATTCGACGAGCACGACTCGCTGTGGCGGGCGATCCGGCGGCTGCCGGCCAGGCAGCGGGCGGTGATCGTGCTGCGCTTCTACGAGGACCTGTCGGTCGCGGAGACGGCCCAGGCCCTCGGCTGCGAACCGGGCACGGTCAAGAGCCAGACGGCCAAGGCCCTGGCCAAGTTGCGGGTGGACGAATCGATCGTGAAGGAGTTGCAGCGATGACCGTGCAGGACCTGCGTGAGGTGCTGCGGGAGCGCGGCGCCGCCGCGCCGCCGCCCAACCCGGCCCGCCGTACCCAGGTCGAGGCCCGCATCCGCCGCAGGCGGCTGCGCAGGACCGCGGTGGCGGGCGGCGCGATCGCGGCCGCCGTCGCGCTCACCGCCACCCTTCTCCCCGGTACGGCGCGGCCGCCCGCCCCGGCGGTGGCCGCCAAGCCCGAGCTGCCCGAGACCTTCGTCTCCGCCGACGGCACCGAGTACCGCAAGGTGGCCGCCACGACCGTGGTCACCCCGGGCAAGAAGAAGGTCACCGTGACGGTCCCGCTGACCGGCAACCCCATCGACCTGGCCGCCAGTTGTACGGGCACGGCCCGGGGGAGCATCGCGCCCTCGGTCGGCGCCGCCGGGCTGCCGCCGCAACACGGCCTGCAAGACTGCTCGAAGGAGAGGCAGGTGCTCGGCCTGCGGATGCCGAAGGGCACCGGCACGGCCGAGGTCGTCATCGATCCCGTGTTCCGCGGCAAGGGCTGCATCCGGACGAAGGAGAGCGCGCCCTGTGAGCCGCCGAAGTTCGAGCGGAGCGTCTGGTCACTCGCCTTCTACGAGTGGATCCCGCCCACGCGTCCGGTGGTTCCCGAAGCGCCGCGCGCCCTGCCGGAAAGCCTGGGCGCGATGAAGCTGAGCAAGACCGAGTCGGGAACCTGGCCGGAGCAGGACACCATCACCTTCCGCACGAGCGGCCGCAGGGTCGGCATCGAGAAGATCTGCACCGGCGAACTGGCCCAGCGGCTGTCGTTCGAGGTCTCCGTCAACGGCAGGGACACCGGCGTCAGCGGCAGTTGCGCCGTCTGGAAGCAGGGCGACTTCCCCTGGGCGATGGGGCTGCACACCCTGCCGAAGGGCAAGATCTCGACCGTCACGCTCAAGCTGCGCATGGAAGGCGGCGGCCACCCCAACCGGCCGGTCCGCTGGTCGGTGGGGCTGTACCGGAAGTAGGAAATCTTTCCGGCCGTCAGGTGTTACAGCAAGAGTGACTCGTTACTCGATCCTTGACCGCTCGCTCGTCCGCACCGGACAGGATCCGGCGCGGGCGCTGCGGGACACAATCGAGTTCGCCCGGCGGGCGGAGGAGCTGGGCTACCACCGTTTCTGGGTCTCCGAGCACCACAGCGTGCCCGGGGTGGCCGGTTCCGCGCCGACCGTGCTGGCCGCCGCCGTCGCGGCGGCCACCTCGCGCATCAGGGTCGGCACCGGCGGCGTCATGCTGCCCAACCACCGGCCGCTGGTGGTGGCCGAGCAGTTCGGCGTGCTGGAGTCGCTGTACCCGGGGCGCGTCGACATGGGGCTCGGCCGTTCCGTGGGGTTCACCGGCGGCATCCGCAAGGCGCTGGGGCACGGGCTGGCCGACGCCGACGACTTCGGGCTGGCCGACGCCGACGACTTCGGCGAACGGCTGGAGGAACTGCTCGGCTTCTTCACCGGCAAGCAGCAGGTCCATCCGGGCGTGCACGCGTATCCGGCGGAGGGGCTGCGGCCGGAGGTGTTCGTGCTGGCGATGGGCGCCGGCGCCGACATCGCCGCCGAGCACGGGCTGCCCATGGTGATCGGGAACGGCGCCCGGATGACGGAGGCGGTCGGGCGTTACCGGGCCGCGTTCCGGGCGTCGGAGTGGGCGGCGCGGCCGTACGTGATGGTGGCGGCGAACGTGGCGGTCGGCGAGACGGCGGCAGCGGCGGCGTACCTGCAGGTGCCGGAGGCCTGGGCGACGGCGGTGTCACGGACGCGCGGCGCGTTCCCGCCCCTTTCTCCGGCGGCGGAGATCCTCGCCGCGGAGATGAGCGAACGGGAGCGGGGGTACCTGGAGGAGGCGCGGGCCGGGCAGATCCACGGGACGGCCGGGGAGGTGGCGCTGGCCCTCGACGACCTGGTGGAGCGGTCGGGGGCCGACGAGGTGCTGGTCACGATGAACACCTACGACCTGGACGAGCGCCTCGACTCCTATACGAGGCTGGCGCGCCTGTAGGCGTCACCCGAGATGGGCGCTGCGGGGTCGCGCCCATCTCCGCGGTTCAGGGCCCGAGGGCCAGAGCGACCTGCGCGAGGAGCACCACGGCCAGCGCGCCCAGCGCGACGGTGGCGATCAGGACGAGAACGATGCGCAGGAGGAAGGAGACTGCCTTCGCCACCTGGCGGACGGCGAAGAGCATCGCCCAGAGCGAGGCTATCGCGAGGAGTGAGAGCAGACCGCGGGCCGCTGCCACTCCCTCTGGGCTGGCGGTGGTGAGGAGGATTACGGTTGTCATGGAGTTCCCCGGTGGTTGACGCGCCGATGGGGCCTTACGAGTGCGGGCACTCCTGGAGATCGTCTGCCCCGACCCGGGAGTGCCTGCGTGATCGCAGGGGGTGCTGTGCCCGCGTCTGACTGATGCGGGGCGGTGCGCGGGATCTGTTCATGGTTAACCTTTACCTAATCTTCACTTCTTCTCCTGAAGGAAGAATTCCCCTGCTGACGGCGCGAAAAACCTGCGCGGGCGGGGTCTGTGGCTCTAGGATGACGCGCACGCCAGTGAACTGGCCAAACGAACTACTCGCATCTGGACGCCAGTAGATGTTTACTTGGAGACTGAAGTTCAGATGAAGGGTGTTTCCTGATGGAACCGATGGACGACGCCGTCCGGGTTCTGGCGCAACGGCTGAAGTCGCTCCGCACCCGGCGCTGGCCGGAGGTGAGGATCACGCAGCCGATGCTGGGCGAGGCCCTGGCCAAGGGCGGCAGACCGCTCAGCTCCGGCCTGATCAGCTCCTGGGAGTCCGGCACGACGCCGAAGACGCCCCCGCTCGCGCGCCTCGACGACTACGCCACCCTGTTCTGCACCCCGCGTTCGATCAAGGACGGCACACTGCGCCTGCTGCCGGTCTCCGAGCTGACCGCCGAGGAGCTCGCCGAGCGCGGGCGGATCCGGGCCGACCTGCTCAGCCTGCGCAACGACGCGGTGCACGAGCCGGCCGGCGCGACCGCCAACCCGTGGGACTTCCGCGACGAGCGGCCGATCACCATCATCTGCGGCAGCCTGCCGGCCGACCTGACCGCGAGCCTGAGCAAGTACGTCGACCCCGACGACCCCGACTACATGGACCTCTACACCTACGCCGACATCGACGCCCTCTTCGAGCTCCACGGCCACCTGCGCGCGCTCAACCCGGCCAGCACGGTCCGCCGCCGCAGGGTCGACACCGTCTCGCCGACCGAGGACTTCGCCGGACACGTCGTGCTGCTCGGCGGCGTCGACTTCAACCCGCGCACCGCCGACGTGCTGGCCGACCCCGCGATGCCGGTCAAGCAGGTGGCCGAGTGGGGCGCGGGGCGCGTCTACTTCGAGGTCGGCGAGGAGCACTACCCGCCGACGCTGGAGCGGGGAGCCGACGGGCGGGAGATCCTGCTCGAGGACGTGGCCCACTTCTACCGCGGCCCCAACCCGCTCTACCAGAGCGGCACGCTGACCATGTGCAACGGCATGTTCGGGCGCGGCACCCTCGGCGCCGTGCGCGCGCTGACCGATCCGGCCCTGGCCGAGGCCAACAGCGAGTACCTCAACACCCGCTTCGCCGGGCAGGAGAGCTTCAGCCTGATCACCCGGGTCCTCGTCATGGGCGGCGCCGTGCTCACCCCCGACTGGCGCCTTTCCGGCAACGTGCTCCACGAGTGGCCGGAGAACCAGGGGTGACCCGGAACCACCACGGCTCACACCGGCACCTCCTGGCGTCCGCGCCGCGGCCCGCCGGGACCGCGCGGGTCGATGCGATCATCGTGCCGACCGTGCGGCCGCCGGCGTACCTGCGGGACGCGGCGGCGGTGGCGGAGCGGCTCGACTGCCCGCTGGTCACGTTGTCGAGCGGGCGTTACACCTCGGCGGCGCGGACCATGCGCGGGCTGGGCGAGCTGGGCGTGGAGCTGGTCGCCATCGAGCTGTCGCGGCACAAGCCGCTGCCCGCGCCCTTCCACGGCCCGGAGTTCCCGCGTTCCACCCCGCTCGACTGCCGCGCCGACACCGCCGCCAAGCGCAACGTCGGCATGGTGCTGGCCACCATGGCCGGCTGGGAGAACGTCGTCTTCCTCGACGACGACATCGTGGTGCCCGATCCTGACGACCTGTCGGGGGCGGCGGCGCTGCTGGGTTCCTACGACCGGGTGGCGCTGACGCTCGGCGGCTTTCCCGACAACTCGGTGGTGTGCCACGCCTACCGCGACAACGGCGGCGCCGACCAGGCCACCTTCGCCGGGGCGGGCGCGATGGCCGTGGCGGCGGCCAAGGCGCCGGCCTACTACCCGGCCGTCTACAACGAGGACTGGTTCGACCTGCTCGGCGACGACGGCATGCTCCGGCCCACGGCGAGCGTCGGCGCCGGGCTGCAGCGGGAGTACGACCCCTACGGCACGCCGGAGCGGGCCAGGCGCGAGGAGTTCGGCGACGTGCTCGGCGAGGGCCTGATGTGGCTGCTCGACTCGGGTGTCTCCTGGCAGGCGGCGGACGTGGACCACTGGCGGGAGGTGCTGCGGCGGCGCCGCAGGCTCGTCGAGGACCTTCTGCTCAGGGAGCGCAGGGCGGCGGCGCGGGCCGCGCTCCTGGCCGCCCGCGAGCAGCTCAAGCTCATCAAGGCGCGCGTGTGCCACCGCTTCGTGGAGGACTGGGCCGTCGCCAGGAAGAGCTGGCAGGCCCATCTCGACACGCTGCCGGCCGGGCTGACGACGGCGCGGGCGTGCGAGCGGTTGCGGGAGCGCCATCCGGAGCTGACCGTGCACCACCACGAGCGGCGTCCGGCCGCCTACACGCTCGGCGACCCACCCGGTACGGCCGCGCCGTACGCGGTCCGCATCCCCCGTCCCGAGGGCGGGCTGGTCAGGTTCGAGCCGCTCACCGAGGCCGGCATCCCCGCCCTCGTGGCCTCCTTCGGGCAGCGGCCCTACTTCGTGCGCGCCCTGGCCAGGCAGGAGAGCGGTCACGGCGTCCTGCTGATCGCCTGGGACCGCGAACGGGCCGTGGGCACCGTCTACATCTGGCTGGACAAGGCGGAGGAGAAGCGGCTGCGGCGCCGGCTTCCGGGTACGCCCTTGCTCATGCACCTCGATCTGTTGCCCGAATACCGCGACACCGGGTTCGGCACCATGCTCGTCTACGTGGCCGAGCAGAAGCTCATCGAACGCGGCCACTCCACCGTCGCGCTCGGCGTCGATCCGGACAACCAGCAGGCGTACCGGCTGTATCTGCGCCTGGGCTACCGCAAGTGGAAGCACTCCCCGCTGCCGACGACCGAAGAGATCCTCCACGAGGACGGGACAAGCGAGCGCAAACCAGACAGATGTCACATTCTTTTCAAGACTCTTTCTCCGTTCCCGTCATCATTGCGATGATGGGAGCTTCGTGGGAAAGAGGCTTCTTTGTCACCTGATCATCACGGCTCACATCGCAAGCTGCTCTCCTCCCGAACCGCTCCCGCGCGTACGGGGCGGATCGACGCCATCGTCATCCCGACGGCGCGCCCGCCCGCCTTCCTCGACCACGCCGCCGACCTGGCCCGCCGGCTCGGCTGTCCCGTGGTCGCCCTGTGCAGCGGCCCTCGCACCGGCGCCGCCCCGGTACGCCGCCGCCTGCCCTGGGTGATCGCCGCCGACTTCCCCGGGCCGGAGCAGCTCCGGTTACCCGACTTCGCCACCTCCCGCGTCCTGCCCCACTCCTTCCAGCGCTCCGGCGACCTGGCGGCCAAGCGCAACGCGGGGCTGCTGCTGGCCAGGATGATGGGCTGGCGCAACCTCGCCTTCCTCGACGACGACATCGTGGTCTCCTCCCCCGGCGACCTGTGCTCGGCCGCCGCCCTGCTGGACGAGCACGGCGCGGTGGCGCTGTCGGTCTCCGGCTACCCGGACAACTCGGTGGTCTGCCACGCCTACCGCGACGTCGGCGGCGACCAGGACACCTTCGTCGGCAGCGGCGCGCTGGTCGTGGACACCGCGCGGGCGAGCTCCTTCTTTCCCGACGTGTACAACGAGGACTGGTTCTTCGTCCTCGAAGTGGCCCGGCTCGGGGTGACGGGCCAGATGTGGCAGGCGCCGTACGATCCTTACGAGAGCCCGGAGCGCGCCCGCGACGAGGAGTTCGGGGACGTGCTGGCCGAGGGCATCTTCTGGCTCCTGGACGACGAGCGTCCGGTGAGCGAGGCGGACCTGGAGCACTGGCGGACGTTCCTGCGCCGGCGCAGAAGCTTCATCGAGCACATCCACGGTCGCCTGGACCAGGCGGACGCGGCCAAGCGGGGGCCGATGGAGGAGTCGCTGCGCGCGGCGCTCGGCCGGCTGGCCCGCATCACACCGGAGCTGTGCGTGCGCTACCTGGACGCCTGGCGCGAGGACCTGCGGGTGTGGCGCGACCACCTGGGTGACCTGCGCCCGGCCGGATCGGTGGAGGAGGCACTCGGCTCCCTGGGCGTCACCAACCTGGTCACCGACCTCAGCACCCGCTGATCGTGGGCGAAAACCGGTTGTTCGCACCGCGAGCCGCCGCGCATGATCAGACATGGATGTCACGCCTGAACTCCACGCCTACTACGAGCGGGACAAGGAACATCTGCGGCTGCGTGCGGGCCGTGAGCGGCTGGAGCTCTGGCGCACCCAGGACGTGCTGCGCCGCGTGCTGCCTCCGCCGCCCGCCCGTGTCCTGGACGTTGGTGGCGGCCCGGGGATCCACGCCGAGTGGCTGTCGGGTGACGGCTACGAGGTGACGGTGGTCGATCCGATCCCCCTGCATGTGGAACGGGCCGCCCGACTGCCCGGCGTCACGGCGGTGGCCGGTGACGCCCGGCGGCTGCCGTACCCTGACGCCGCCGTGGACGCGGTGCTGCTTCTCGGGCCGCTCTACCATCTGGCTGAGCGCGCCGACCGGGTGCGGGCGCTGCGCGAGGCCCGCCGCGTGGTACAGCCGGGCGGACCTGTGGCCGCCGCCACCATCAACCGCCACGCGGCCGTGCTCGGCACGATCTGCCTCGGCCACTACCTGCGCGAGCCGGAACGGCGGGCGGCCCATGCCGCGGCGGCCGACGGCGTCATGCTCTCCCCGGGAGCCGGGTTCACCGCCTACTTCCACGATCCGGACGAGGTGCCAGGGGAGTTCGCCGACGCCGGTCTGCGCGATCCGGTCAGGTACGGGGTGGAAGGGGCGTTCTGGCTCTACGGCGACATGGACGACTGGCTCGACGACCCGTGGCGCAGGGAGCTCGTGCTCGACGCCCAGCGGTCGATGGAGACGGAGCCGACGCTGCTCGGTGTCTCCGGGCACATGCTCACCGTCGGCGTGGGCTGAGTAGGGGCTACTCATGCCGTCCCCGCCGCCCTCGCCCAGGCTGTGCCCATACCTTCGGAAAGGCGGAAGTGATGGGCGACAGATACGTGGTGCTGCGCGACCTGACCCGGACGTTCACCGCGGGTCCGCTGGAGGCGCGGCGGACCGGTGGCGGGCCCGGTGAGCCGCATCTGGAGACGCTCGACCTCAGCAAGCGGGAGGCCCGCGCGCTGGCGGCGGAACCGGGTGTGGCGGCCCTGGCCCCGGCGATGCCGATCGGCCTGCCGATCGACGTGGACGGCGACGAGCCGCCCGCCCCCACCGATGTCACGTGGGGTGTCGCGGCGGTCGGGGCCCCGGGCTCCAGCAGGACCGGCGAGGGATCGCTGGTCGCGGTGCTGGACTCGGGCATCGACGCGGGGCACACGGCGTTCGCGGGGATGGAGCTCGTGCAGAAGGACTTCACCGGCGACGGGAACGGCGACAAACGCGGCCACGGTACGCACGTGGCGGGCACCGTGTTCGGGCGGCCGGTGGAGGGCATCAGGATCGGCGTCGCCCCGGGCATCGGGAAGGCGCTCATCGGCAAGGTCATCAGGGACTCCGGGGGCGGGACCACGGACGCGCTGCTCGAAGCCATTCTGTGGGCCGCGCGGCAGGGCGCGGACGTGATCACGATGTCGGTGTCGTTCGCGTTCACCAAGGCCGTCGAGGAGGACGTGGCCGAGGGGCTGCCGGTCTTCCTGGCCACGGCGCGGGCGCTGGAGGCCTACCGGGCCAACCTGCGGTTGTTCGACTCGCTGATGCGGATGCTGGCCGAGCGTTCCGCCGTGGACAAGGGCACGCTGGTCATCGCGGCCTCCGGCAACTCGAGCATGCGGGAGGTGAACCCGGCGTTCGAGGTGGGGGCCGAGCTGCCGTCGGCGGCCGACGGGGTTCTGGCGGTGGGCGCGTTGCAGAAGGTGGACGGGCTGCTGGACGTGACCCGGTTCTCCAACACCTTCGCCGACGTGTGCGCGCCGGGCAAGGACGTGTTCTCGGCCCGGCTGGGCGGCGGGCTGTCGGCCAAGAACGGGACCAGCATGGCGGCTCCGCACGTGGCGGGGGTCGCGGCGCTGTGGTGGGAGGAGCTGCGCGACGCGCTGCCGTCCGCCTCCGTCGCGCGCGCCTCGATGGTCACCAACCGGCTGCTGGCCGCGGCCACCGGCACGGGGTTCGTACCGGACGCCGACATCGCCGACATCGGCGCGGGCCTGGCACTCTGCCCGCCGTAATACCCACTAGTTTAGGGGATATGACCACGGATCAGCATGGACTGGCGACCACGGGATCCGGCGCCGCCGTCCGGCACTACGACCAGGCCGTCGACGCGCTGCTCCACTTCCAGATCGAGGTGGACGGGCACGCGGCGGCGGCCGTCGAGGCGGAGCCCGCGTTCGCGATGGGCCATGTGCTCCAGGCCTACCTCGGGCTGCTCACCACCGAGGCGGACGACGCCAGGGCGGCCCGCGAGCGCTTCGCGGGCTTCCGCGCCCGCGCCGACGAGAGCCTCCTGCTGCCGAGGGAGCGGGCACACGTGGAGGCGGTGCAGGCCCTGCTGGACGGTGACTTCCGCACCTGCGGGACCCGGCTGCAGGCGATCACCGAGGCGCACCCGCGCGACGCGCTCGCCCTTGCCGCCGGTCATCAGGTCGACTTCTTCACCGGAGACGCCCGCTCGCTGCGCGACCGGATCGGCGGCGCGCTGACCGGCTGGTCGGAGGACGACCGGCACTACGGGCACGTGCTGGGCATGTACGCCTTCGGGCTGGAGGAGGCGGGCCACTACGACCGCTCGGAGGAGGTGGGCCTGCGCGCGGTCGAGCTCAACGCCCGCGACGTCTGGGGCATCCACGCGGTCGTGCACACCTACGAGATGCAGGGCCGCTTCGGCCAGGGCGTGCGCTACATGGACGCCCGGCTGGACGACTGGTCCACCGGCACGTTCTTCAACGTGCACAACTGGTGGCACTACTCCCTGTACGCGCTCGAAGCCGGAGACACCGGGCGGGCCCTGGAGATCTACGACGCCGTGCTCGCCGGCGGCCAGGGCGCGATGGAGCTGCTGGACGCGGCGGCGCTGCTGTGGCGGCTCTACCTCGAAGGCGACATACGGCACGAGCGCTGGCAGGCCCTCGCCGACGCCTGGACCCCCAAGGCCGGCGAGGCCTTCTACGCCTTCAACGACATGCACGCCGTCATGGCCTACACCGGCTCGGGCCGCTTCCGGGAGGCGGACAAGCTGATCGCCGACCGGCAGCGCTACCTCGCCGAACCGCGCCCGGGGGTCACCAACCAGGAGATGACCGCCCGGGTCGGCCTGCCGGTCTGCCGGGCGATCGCCGCCTTCGGCCGCGGCGCGTACGAGACGGTGGTGGATCTGCTGTATCCGATCCGGCACCGGATCAACGAGTTCGGCGGCAGCCACGCGCAGCGCGACGCCGTGCAGAAGACCCTGCTGGAGGCGGCGCTGCGCGGCGGCCGCAGGGACGTGGCCAGGGTGCTGCTGAGCGAGCGCATCGGGGTGCGTCCGTGCAGCCCGTTCAACTGGCTCAAGCAGGGCGCGCTGGCCGAGCAGCTCGGCGAGCGCGCCGCCGCGGCCGCCGCCCGCCTCAAAGCCGATCAGCTGGTACGGCAGGCCTGACGCCGGGCCGCGCGGTGAGAGCGGCGGCTAGGGCGCCCGCACGGTGAGAACGGCCGCCGGCAACCCCCGCAAACCCCCGGGAATCTCGATATTTCCGGACGAGTCAACCTTGACCGGCCCGTCCTCCCACGACCCCGTGGCCCGCGCCGACTCCACCAGGTCCCCGGCCAAGGTGAACGCCCCGGCCCCCGGGTCCAGCACGATCACGTTGAGCGTGCCGTCGGGCCGCAGCGTGTAGCGCACCGGCTGACCGGCCGGTTCGGCGTGCCGTACCCAGGGACGGGTGCCGTAGACCGCACCGCCGAAGACCCGCAGCCACTCCCCCAGGAACCGCAGCCGCTCCACCTGATCCCCCGGCAGCGACCCGTCGGCGTGCGGCCCGATGTTGAGCAGCAGGTTGCCGTTCTTGGCGACGGTGTCCACCAGCAGGTGCACGAGCTCCTCGCGCCCGAGCAGGTGCCGCTCGTCCTCGGCCCGGTTGTAGCCGAACGACTGGCCGAGCCCGCGCGTCGCCTCCCACACCCACGGCGAGGTGCGCGACTCCGACTGGTACTCGCGCGTGCGGTAGCCGAGGTGCGCCACCCCCCACCGGTCGTTGACCACGCCGTCGGGCACGCGCGCGTAGTAGCGCTCGAAAAGCTCGCTCAGCCCGTACGGCCCGCCCGCCTTGGCCGAGTCCGGCCAGTCGATGTCGTTCCACAGCAGGTCGGGGGCGTGCCGGTCGACCAGCTCCGCCACCTGCTCGAAGGAGTGGCGGGCGAAGGCCTCGTCGTTGCGCCGCAGCGTGAACAGGTCGGTGAGCGAGCGGATCGGCGGGAAGTGCGAGACGTGCCAGTCGAGCGCGCCGGAGTAGTAGAAGCCGAGCCGCAGCCCGGCCGCCCTGGCCTGCTCGGCCATGGCGGCCATGAGGTCGCGGCGCGGGCCGCGGCGGACACTGTTGAACGGGGTGGTGGCGGTGTCCCAGAGGCAGAAGCCGTCGTGGTGCTTGGCCGTGGGCACGACGTAGCGGGCGCCGCACTCGGCGAACAGCCGCATCCATCCGGCCGGATCGAACGCCTCGGTGGTCCAGACGTCGGCGAGGTCCTCGTAGGAGACGCCCACGCCGTACCTGCGCTCGTGGAAGTCCTGCGCGGGCGAGCCGGGGATGCGGACGGTGTTGGCGTACCACTCGGCGTACTGGTGGTGGCTGTATTCGAGTTCCGCCGGCACGTTCTGCCCCGGCAGCCGGGGGCTGGCCCATCCGGGCACCGAGTACAGGCCCCAGTGGACGAACACCCCGAACTTGGCGTCCCTGAACCACGCGGGGACCTCCCGCGACGGGTAGGTGACGCCCAGGTCGGGCCCGACACGGCGGTCGAACTGCAGCAAGACCGATCCTTTCAGCGGCCGGCCAGGCCGGCGGTGGCGATGCCCTTGACCAGGTGCTTCTGCAGGGCGATGAGCAGCAGCAGGGTCGGCAGGATGGAGACGATGGATGCGGCCATGACCAGGTGCCACTGGTTGCCGTTCTGCCCGAAGAACAGTTGCAGGCCGAGCGGGACGGTGCCCCGCGCGCTCACGTCGTTGATCATGATGAGCGGCCACAGGAAGCTGTTCCAGTAGTTGATGAAGGTGAAGACGGCGAGCACGCCGAGCGCCGGCCGGGCCATCGGCAGCATGATCTGGGTGAAGATGCGCAACTCGCCGGCGCTGTCGATGCGGGCGGCCTCCTGCATCTCGCGCGGCACCGAGCGGAAGAACTGGCGCAGCAGGAACGTGCCGAACGCGGTGAACGCCCACGGGAAGATCAGCGCCTGGTAGGTGTCCACCCAGCCGAGCGACTGCATGAGGATGAACATGGGCACGACCAGCACTTCCTGCGGCACCATCAGTGTGGCCAGGAAGATCAGGAAGACGCCGTCGCGCCCGCGCCAGCGCAGCGCGGCGAAGGCGTAGGCCGACAGCGCGGAGGCGGTCAGCACCACGAGCGTGCCGACGCCGGCGACCAGCACCCCGTTGAGGATGTAGCGCTGGAAGGGCACGTAGGTGAAGACGTCGGCGAAGTTCTGCCAGCGGATCGAGGAGCCCACGAGCGAGCCGGGGTCGGAGAAGGTCTCCCCGGCCGGCTTCAGCGCGGTGGCGACGGCGAAGATCAGCGGGTAGAGGAAGGCCAGCGTGACCGCGGCCAGCAGGGCGTGCGAGACGGCGCTCTTCAGGGGGCTCTTAACTTTCATAGTGCACCCACCGCTTCTGGCCGAGGAACTGCACGAACGTGACGGCCAGGATGATCGCGAACAGCACCCATGCCGCCGCGGCGGCCAGGCCCAGGTCACGCGACTGGAAGCCGGCCTGGTAGACGTTCATGACGAGGGTCTCGGTGGCGTTGCCGGGACCGCCGGCTGTGAGGATGTACGGCTGCGTGAACACCTGCAGCGCGGTGATCACCGTCATCGTGGTGGCGAAGAACAGCGCGGGCGAGATCAGCGGCAACTGCACGCTCACCAGGCGGCGCAGGCCGGTGGCGCCGTCCAGCGACGCCGCCTCCAGCACCGGCTTGGGCATCTCGTTGATCGCCGCCGAGAACACGATCATGTTGTAGCCGAAGCCCTGCCACACGCTCATCGCGACCACCGACAGCAGTGCCGTACGGCCGTCGGCCAGCAGGTTCGGCTCGGTGCCGACGAGCTGGAAGAGCAGCTTGAAGATGACCGCGTTGGCCACCATCGGGGTGATCGCCGGGATGAAGAACAGCACCCGCCACAGGTTCTGCCAGCGCGAGTTGCTGATCCAGAAGGCCAGTCCGAGCGCGAGCAGGATGTTCAGCGGCACGTACAGGCCGGTGAAGACGAACGTGTTACGCAACGCGGCCAGGAAGTCGGGGTCCTCGCCGAACAGGTAGCGGAAGTTGTCGAGCCCGATGAACTCGCTGCCGCCCAGCATCGGCCAGTCGAAGAAGCTCATGACCACGGCCATGCCGACGGGGAACAGCGTGAACAGCCCGAGGCCGAGCACGCTCGGGGTGGCGAACCCGAGCGCGCTCCACGTCTCCCGAGTCCTCACTGGCCGCGCGCTCCCTGCTGCTGGATGGTGGCCAGGGCGTCCTTGGGCGCCTGGGCCCCGGTGTAGACCTGCAGGAAGTACTGGGCCATGAGCTTGTTGACGTTGTCCCAGTTCTTGGTGGTGAACAGCGGGGTGCCGCCGTCCAGTCCCTCCCTGACCGCGCCCATGGCCGCCTTGACGTCGGCGGCCTTGCCGGCGTCCTGCTTGACCAGGAACTCCTCGTAGCCGGCCTGCTGCTCGGTGCGGGAGGGGAAGCCGCGCCCGACGCCGGCGAGGTAGGCCTGGGCGTCCTTGCCGGTCAGCGTCTCGACCGCCTTGATCGCCTCGGCCTTGTAGGGGCAGCTCTTGGCCACGCCGAAGCCGGAGCCGGCGACGTAGGTCTTGGAGCCGCCCGGCCCGGCGGGCAGCGGCGCGAGGCCGACGGCGAACTTGGCGTCCTTGATGTGGGAGCCGAGGTTCCAGGAGCCGTCCACGGCCATCATCGCGTTGCCGTTGACGAACTGCGTCTCGCCCCAGCCGCCTTCGGCCGAGGAGGCGGGCACGCTGCCGGCCTTGCTCTTGGCCAGGCCCGCGTACCAGGTGAGGGCGTCGACCATCGGCTGGCTGTCCAGCTGCAGCTTGACGTCCTGGGTGACCGGCGCGGCCCCGTTGTAGGACAGCAGCAGCGACAGCGTGTGCAGGTCGGAGAACGACATGCCGAACCCGGCCTTGCCGCCGCTCGACAGGGTCTTCGCGGCCTTCTCGAAGTCGGCGACCGTCCAGCCCGCCTTCGGCTCGGGCAGCCCGGCCTTCGCGAAGGCGTCCTTGTTGTAGTAGACGAGCATCGAGGCCAGGTCGTACGGCAGGGCGAGCTGCTTGCCGCCCATCTTCAGCGCCTCCAGCGAGGCCGGCGCGAACCCGTCGGGGGCGGTCAGCGGCTCCATGAGGTCGGCGTAGGCGCCGAGGCGCAGGCTCTGCATGGAGACGATGCACGCCTGCTTGCCGGCGGCGAACTCCGTCTGGAGCTTGGTGAAGTAATCGTTGAACGGCGCGGTGCGCAGCGCGATCTTGACCTTGGGGTTCTGCTGCGTGACGAGCTTGGCGAGGTGGTCCAGCTGGGCCTTCTCGTCCTCGCTGCCCGCCCACATCTCCCAGTCGAGGGTGATCGTGCCGTCGTCCTGCTTGGCGCCGCCCGCCGTACCAGATGCACCGCCACCGCCACAGGCGGTGGCTCCGAGGACGAGCGCGAGCCCCGCTGCCAGAAAGCCCTTCATGTGCGGTTTCCTTAATTTCGGCGACGAAATTATTATGGTCGTGGACCCTAGGCTTGGTCGGCCGAGGACGTCAAGGGGCAGGAGGAACATTGCGC
Organism: Nonomuraea sp. NPDC059007; assembly: GCF_042740555.1. Classification (NCBI taxonomy): domain Bacteria; kingdom Bacillati; phylum Actinomycetota; class Actinomycetes; order Streptosporangiales; family Streptosporangiaceae; genus Nonomuraea; species Nonomuraea sp. NPDC059007. The sequence goes on from NZ_JBHYJD010000029.1 coordinate 25,938, forward strand.
GAAGATCTGGTCAGGGCGGAGATCCTGGCCATGCTCGGGCGGGAGCCGCTCAACCGCTCGGAGATCGCGGCCCGCCTTGGGCTCGGTGCGGCCACCGTCACCGAGCACACGCGGAGGCTCATCGACCTAGGCTACCTGCGAGAACTCGCTCCACAGGTGAGCGGGCGGGGCCGGCCACGTGTACCGCTGGAGGTGCTGCCGGACGCCGCCTACACGCTCGGGCTGCGCGTGCACCACACGCACGTGGTGGGCGTGCTCATGCGGCTCAACGGCAGCGAGGTGCGCCGCTTCACCCAGCCATTCGACCCGCGCCACGAACCCGTGGAGCAGTTGGCCAAGATGTGCCTGGAGGTGCTCGGCGAGCCGGGCGCGGGCGAGCGCGTGCGCGGCGTCGGGCTCGCCGTTCCCGGCGTGATCGACCCCGCCAAGGGAGTGGTACGGCTCTCGCCCCACCTCGGCTGGTCGGACCTGGCGCTGCGCCCCCGCCTGGCCGAGCTGCTGCCGGTCCCCGTGCTGATCGACAACGACACGCGCGCCAGCACCACGGCGGAGCTGCTGTTCGGCACCGGGCGCGACCACGACGACTTCCTCGTGCTGGCCGTCGGCGGCGGCGTCGGCATGGGCATCGTGCTCGGCCGGCGGGTGCACCGGGGACCGGACGGCGTGGCCGGGGAGTTCGGGCACGTGCCCGTCGACCCGCTCGGCCCGCCGTGCGTGTGCGGGCGGCGCGGCTGCGTGGAGACCTACGCCGCGGACTACGCGCTGGCCGCGCGGGCGCTGGAGCGGGGGCTGACCTCACGGGCGGTGGCCGTGGACGAGCTGCACGCGCTCGCGCTGGCCGGCACGCCCGGCATCCGCGACCTGATGGCCGAGGCGGGAGCCACGCTCGGCAGGGCGGCGGCCGGGATAGTGAACGTGCTGGCGGTGCGGGCCCTCACGGTCATCGGTGAGAGCCATGTGCTGTGGCCCTATCTGGAGCCGGGATTCCGCCCCGCGGTGGAGGGCGGAGTGCTGTCGGGCCTGGAGATCTCGGTGCGGCCGTGGGACGACAGCGCCCACGCCATCGGCGCCGCCTGCCTGGTGCTCGCCGCCACGGTCGGCGCCCGCTGACCGCGGGGCGGCGGGCACGTTGTAATCAGCGGTATCCCTTGAGCTCGCCGGGGTTGATGTCGATGTATTGGAGTAAAGGGGGTGTCCGGTCTCACCGCTGGACACCGAACATCAACCGCTGAACAATGAATGCCGCTGGCCCATCGACAAGGGGGGCGACGATACCTCGCCAGGAGCGTCCGCTGGGCCCGGCTGACGATGGGTTATCGCGGTTCGCGGCGGATCTGCGGAAACTCAGGGAAAAGGCCGGGACGCCGTCGTACCGGGAACTCGCCGAACGCGCGCATTATTCGGCCAGTACCCTTTCTGAGGCCGCCGGGGGCCGTAAACTTCCGAGTTTGTCGGTAACGCTGGCTTATGTCGCCTCGTGCGGCGGGGACCTCCGGGAATGGCGGGCCCGATGGTACGGGCTGGCCGATGAGCTGGCCCCGGAGGAGCCGGCCGACGGGGCGGCGGCGCCGTACCTCGGACTGGCGGCCTTCGGGCAGCAGGACGCCGAGCGCTTCCACGGACGGGAGCGGCTCGTGGAGCGGGTGCGGACGATGGTGTCGGAGCGGCGGTTCGTCGCGGTGCTCGGGGCGTCGGGATCGGGCAAGTCGTCGCTGCTGCGCGCGGGACTGCTGCCCGCGCTCGCCGGGCGGCCCTCGCTGGTGCTGACCCCGGGCGCCCATCCGCTGCGCGCGTACGCGACCGGCCTGGGCGCGATGCTCGGCGTCGCGCCCGGCGGGCTGCTCGGGGATCTGACCGAACGGCCCGCCGGCCTCGGCCCGCTGACCCGGCAGGTCGTGGCCATGGAGGGCGCGGAGCAGGACTTCGTGCTGGTCGCCGACCAGTTCGAAGAGGTGTTCACCCTGTGCCAGGACCCCGCGGAGCGTGCCGCCTTCATCGCGGCGCTGGTGGCCGCGGCGGGCGATCCGGGCAACCGTACCCGCGTGGTCATCGGCGTGCGCACCGACTTCTACCACCACTGCGCCCAGCACCCCGATCTGGCCGAGGTCCTGCAGGACGCGCAGGTCCTGGTCGGCCCGATGACCGCGGAGGAACTCCACCGGGCGATCACGCAACCGGCCGTCGACCTGGGCTACCGGGTCGAGACCGCGCTGGTCTCCCGGCTGGTCGCCGACGCCACCGGTCAGGCGGGCGTGCTGCCGCTGCTGTCCCACACGCTGCTGGAGACCTGGCGGCGGCGCCGCGGCAACACCGTCAGCCTGACCGGATACGAGGCCACCGGCGGCATCGAACGCGCCGTCGCCCAGAGCTCCGAGGCCGTCTACAACGCGCTCGGCGCGGACGGGCAGGCGCTGGTCCGGCAGATCTTCCTCCGGCTCACCGCGCTCGGCGAGGGCACAGAGGACACCAGGCGCCGCATCTCGCGCGGCGAGCTCGACCACCCGCGGGCCGCCGGGGTGCTCGAGGCGCTGGCCCGCGCCCGGCTCATCACCCTGCACGGCGACGCCGTCGAGATCGCGCACGAAGCGCTGATCAGGTCGTGGCCCCGCCTGCGCGCCTGGCTGGCCGAGGACCGCGACGGCCTGCGCGTCCACCGCCAGATCACCGAGGCCGCCGAGGCGTGGGAGGAAGAGGCCAGGGACCACGCCGCGCTGCACCGCGGCACCCGGCTGGCCGTCGCCCTGGAATGGGCCGCCGCGCACCGTCCGCTGCTGTCGCCGCGCGAACGCGACTTCCTGGCCGCCAGCGCCACCGCGGCGGCCGAGGACCAGGCCGCGGCGCGGCGACGGGCCCGGCGCCTGCGGCGGCTCACGGCGCTGCTCGCCGTCCTGGTGATGCTGACCACGGCCACCACGATCTACGCCGTCCGCTCCGAACAGGCCGCCACCCGCCAGCGTGACCTCGCCCTCTCGCAGAAGGTCGCCGCCGCGGCCGACCGGCTCCGCCAGACGGACCCGGCGCTGTCCGCGCAGCTCAGCCTGGCCGCCTACCGCCTGTCACCCACCGAGGACGCGCGCAACAGCCTGCTGCGCGTCTTCGCCACCCCGTACGCCACCCGGCTCACCGGCCACAGCGACCGGGTCAACTCGGTCGCGGTGAGCCCGGACGGCCGCAGCCTGATCAGCGCGAGCCGCGACCGGACCGCGCAGCTCTGGGACATCACCCATCCGCACCGGCCACGCCGGCTGGCCGTGCTGAGCGGGCACCGCGGCAACGTCAACGCCGCCGCCTTCAGCCCCGACGGCCGGCTGGCCGCCACCGCGAGCTGGGACCACACGGTACGCCTGTGGAACCTCGCCGATCCCGGGCGGCCGGCGTCGGCCGTACTGCCGCACGACGCCAACGTGAACGCGGTCGCCTTCAGCCCCGACGGCCGGCTCCTGGCCACGGCGGGCGACGACCGCGTCGCCCGGGTGTGGGACGTCGCCGGGCCGCGGGTCGCGGCGAGCCTGCGAGGTCACGGGGCCGCCGTCGTGTCGGTGGCGTTCAGCCCCGACGGGCGCACGCTGGCCACCGGCAGCTTCGACCACACCGCCCGGCTGTGGGATCTGGCCGACCCCGACTGGCCCGCTTCCCTGCGCGGGCACACCGGGCCCGTGGCCTGGGTGGCGTACCGGCCGGACGGGCGCCTGCTCGCCACGGCGGGCAACGACGGCGACGTCCGCCTCTGGCAGGTCGCCGGGACCCGCGCGCGGGCTAAGGCGCGCGCCGGCGGCCACGAGGAGATCGTGCGCTCGGTCGCCTTCAGCGCCGACGGCCGCACGCTCGTCAGCGCCGGGCACGACGACGCCGTGCGCCTGACCGACGTCACCGACCCGGACGAGCCCCGGGCCCTGACCACGTTCACCGGCCACACCGGCAACGCGGTCTCGGCCGTGTTCGCCCCCGGCGGGCGCACGCTGGCCTCGGCCAGCGACGACTACACCGTCCGGCTCTGGGACCTGCCCCACCCCGCGCTGACCGCGCACACCGGCGGCGTCTACTGGCTGGCCTTCAGCCCCGACGGCCGCACGCTCGCCACCGTCGGGGAGGACCGCGCGCTGCGTCTGTGGGACGTCTCCGAACCCGGTCGCACCCGGCAGCGCACCGTCCTGACAGGCCACGACGCCGCCGTCTGGGGGGTGACGTTCAGCCCGGGCGGCGCCGTCGCGGCCACCGCCGCCTACGACCGCACCGTCCGGCTCTGGGACGTCGCCGCCCGCCCCGGGCCGCTCGCGACGCTCACCGGCCACACCGCCAACGTCAACGCCGTCGCCTTCTCCCCCGACGGCACCACCCTGGCCAGCGCGAGCCTCGACACCACCGTGCGGTTCACGGACGTACGCGACCCCCGCCGGCCCCGCCGTACGGGCGGCTTCACGGCCGACGCCGAAGGCGTCAACACGCTCGCCTTCAGCCCCGACGGCCGCACCCTGGCCACCGCCGGCTGGGACCACGACGCCCGGCTGTGGAACGTCACCGACCTGAGCCGCCCCATCCCCCTGTCCACGCTGACCGGCCACGCCGACGGCATCAACTCCCTCGCCTACAGCCCCGACGGCCGCACCCTCGCCACGGCGAGCTTCGACCGCACCGCGCGCCTGTGGGACGTCACCGACCCCGCGCGCGCCCGCGCGCTGGCCGCGCTCAAGGGCCACACCGGCAGCGTCTCCATGGTCGCCTTCAGCCCGGACGGCCGCACGCTGGCCACCACGGGCAACGACCGCTCGCTGCGTCTGTGGGACCTGGCCGACCGCCGCCGTCCCGTGGAGGTGGCCTCGCTGAGCGCGCACGCCGACGGGGTCTCCTCCGTCGCGTTCGGTCCCGACGGCCACACCGTGGCGACCGGCAGTCACGACCGCACGGCGCTGGTCTGGGAGACCGGCACGGTACGGCTGGCCGCCCGGTTGTGCGAAGCCGCCTTCCCACGGATCACCGCGGCGGAATGGGCGGTGCACTTTCCCGGCCTGCCGTACCGGCCGCCGTGTGAGACCGGCGCGGGATTTGTCGGGCTTGCCGAGTAGGCTCCACCTTCATGGACCAACTGACGCTGATGGCCGTACACGCCCACCCCGACGACGAGGTCCTGAGCACCGGCGGCATCCTCGCGCGCTATGCCGACGAGGGCATCCGCACCGTCCTCGTGACCTGCACCAACGGGGAGCAGGGCGACGGCGTGGGCGGGGTGAAGCCGGGCCAGGACGGCCATGACGCCGCCGCCGTGGCCCAGCAGCGGCTGGCCGAGCTGCGCGAATCGGCCGGGCACCTGGGCATCACCCACGTCGAGCTGCTCGGCTACCAGGACTCCGGCATGGACGGCTGGGACGCCAACCATGACGCCTCCTCCTTCGCCAACGTGCCGGTCGAGGAGGCCGCGGCCAAGCTGAGCGCCCTGATCGAGCGCTACCGCCCGCAGGTCGTGGTCACCTACGACGAGAACGGCGGCTACGGCCACCCCGACCACATCCAGGCCCACCGCGTCGCGGTCGCCGCGGCCAAGAGCACGGGCATCCCGGCGAAGTTCTACTACACCGCCATCCCCCGCGCGCGGATGCGCGAGATGTTCGAGCAGATGAAGGCGGCCGGCGTCGACTTCGGCGAGGACTTCGACCCCGACGCCGGCTTCGGCACCCCCGACGAGCTCATCACCTCCGTCGTGGACGGCTCCGCGGTGGTGGAGCGCAAGCTGAAGGCGCTGCGCGCGCACGCCAGCCAGGGCGACAGCATCTTCGTCCTGCAGATGCCCGAGGAGGCGCAGAGGATGGCCTTCTCCCACGAGGCCTTCATCCGCGTCAGCTCCACGGTCGAGGCCCCCGACCATGAGGACGACCTGTTCGCCGGGCTGCGCTGATGGACGAGCGGCGGCTGGTGCGCGTCTCGAAGTACCTGTCCAAGCACCTGCGGCACGAGCCCGGCCGGATCGGCCTGGAGCTCGACCCCAACGGCTGGACGGACGTCGGCACGTTCCTGGCCGCCGCCGCGGCCCACGACTTCCCGATCACCAGGCAGGAGCTCGACGAGGCCGTCGCCCGGAACGACAAGCGCCGCTTCACCGTCGAGGACGGCCGGATCCGCGCCAACCAGGGCCACTCGATCCCCGTCGACCTGGACCTGCCCGTCGCGACGCCACCCGGGGTCCTGTTCCACGGCACGGTGGCCCGGGTCCTGCCGGCCATCAGGACCGAGGGCCTGCGTCCCATGAACCGCCACCACGTGCACCTCTCCCCCGACCGCGAGACCGCCCGGCGCGTGGGCGCCCGCCGCGGGCGTCCGGTCATCCTCGTCGTGGACGCCGCCGCCATGCACGCCTCCGGTCATGACTTCCACCTGACGGCCAACGGCGTGTGGCTCGCCACGACCGTGCCGCCGGTCTACCTCCGCTTCCCGGCCTGACCCGGCGAAGGTCTCAAGAACTCGCGCGCACCGCGCAGCCGGGTTCGTAGCCGCGCCTGCGTGAGCCGGCAGTCCAGCCGCACATCGAGCGGCCCGCCCAGATCCGTGGCGGCGCGCCTGCCGGCCGGCAGGCGGGCCGGATCGAGCCCGTCCCGCCGCGCGACCAGGCACCCCAGCTCGTACCGGCTCACCGCGTCCGCACCGGCGACATGGTGAACCCCCACCGCGTCGGGACCGGCGAGCTCCAGGAGCGCGGCGGCGAGATCTCCGACGTGCACGGGGCAGCGCACGTCGTCGGTGAACAACACGCCCTCCCGCCCCGCCGCCAGCGCGTGGACGAACGCCTCGTGCGACGAACCGCCGTCCCCGATGATCAGGGACGTCCGCACGATCGCCGCCGCGGGGACGATCGCCCGCACGGCCACCTCCGCCGCCGCCTTCGCCGCCCCGTACGGGCTGATCGGGTCGGGGACGCTCGTCTCCGCATAGACGACCGCCTTACCGGAGAAGACGGCATCGCTGGACACATGGACCAGCTGCCCGCCGCTGCCGGACACCGCGCCGGCCACATGAGCGGCGCCCACCGCCGTCGCCGTCCAGTCCGCGGGCCGGTAGGCGGCGTTGACCACCACGTCGGGGCCGAACGCGGCGATCCGGCCGGCGACGGCGGCACGGTCGCGCACGTCGAGCTCCAGCCACTCGGCTCCCTCCGCCCGGCCGGGGCGGGTCTGATAGGTGGCGGCCACCTGATGCCCGGCGGCCACGGCCCGCCGGGCGAGCTCACCGCCGAGGAAGCCGCTACCGCCGACGATGATGATTCTCATGGCTGGCCACCGTAGAGCCTCCCGCGCGACGCCGGCCCACCGCGACCACAGGTGCCGCGAGACTCCCTCCACCCCGGCGACCCCCTCGACCGGGGCGAGGTCCGCCGGATGGAAGGTGCGATGATCTTCCGTATGAGAGGCTCAGGCCTTTGGCTCCACTCCGCGGAGCTTGGCGGGGTTCATCATCCACAGCACCTGGTCGATACCGTCCGGCGTGGCGTTGATCGTGAGAACCGTGAACACCTGGCCGTCGCGGGTCAGCATGGCCGAGGTCTGGCCGTTCGTGTTCGCCCATGCCACCTCCACCCCCACCCAGAAGTGGCCGGCGAACGCCTTGACGTACTTCGCCACCCGCACAGCGCCCTCCACCGGAAACCGGGACGCGCGCGCGGCCCCGCCCCCGTCGGAGTAACTGGTCACATCGGCCGCGAGCAGTTTCTCCAGCGCCTCCAGCTCTCCGGAGCGGGCGGCGGTGACGAAGGCCTCCAGCAGTCTGCGCTGTTCGGCCGCGGTGACTGCGGCCCGGCGCCCGGCCCGCAGGTGTTTGCGGGCGCGGCTGACGTGCTGGCGGACCGCCGGTTCGCTCAGCTCGACGATCTCGGCGATCTCCCGGTACGGGTAGTCGAACGCCTCGCGCAGCACATAGGCGGCGCGTTCGGGCGGCGAGAGCCGTTCCAGAAGCAAAAGAACCGCGAACTCCAGAGCCTCGCCCCGCTCGGCGCCCAGGTAGGGGTCGGCGGCGGTGTCGACGGGTTCGGGCAGCCAGGGGCCGAGGTAGGTCTCGCGGCGTACGCGGGCGGACTGGGCGGCGTTGATCGCCAGCCGCGTGGTGATCGTCGCCAGGAACCCGCTGGGGCTCTCCACCGTGGAGCGGTCGTAGGCCTGCCAGCGTAGCCAGACGTCCTGGACCAGGTCCTCGGCTTCGGTGACGCTGGCCAGCATCCGGTAGGCGATCCCGAACAGGCGCGACCGCACGCCGTCGAATACCGCCAGGGCCTCGTCGAGATCCTCCACTTTTCTCCCCCCGCCCGGCGCCGGTGGCCGAGTGTGACCGTTCTCACCAGCGCCAACGTCACGAATCACGCCGGCATCAGGTCATTACATTAGGAACTGTTCTTCGCAGATGCGGTTAAGGGAGCGCCATGTATTCGCCAGAGCACCGGATCGCCACATCCGTCTTGGTCATCGGCACCGGAGGGGCCGGGTTGCGGGCCGCGATCGAGCTCGCCGAGCGCGGCGTCAGCGTTGTGGCGGTGGGCAAACGGCCGAAGGCGGACGCGCACACCTCGCTCGCGGCCGGCGGCATCAACGCGGCACTGGCCACGATGGACCCCGAGGACAGCTGGCAGCAGCACGCCGCCGACACCCTCAAGGAGAGCTACCTTCTCGCCAACCCGCACACCGTCCAGATTGTCACGGAAGGGGCCGCGCGGGGCATCGAAGATCTTCAGCGGTACGGCATGCCGTTCGCCCGCGAGCAGGATGGACGCATCTCGCAACGCTTCTTCGGCGCCCACACCTTCCGGCGCACCGCCTACGCCGGCGACTACACCGGGCTGGAGATCCAGCGCACCCTGATCAACCGGGCGGCGCAGCTCGACATCCCCGTCCTCGACACCGCCTACATCACCCGCATCCTGGTCAAGGACAACGCGGTCTTCGGCGCGTACGGCTTCGACCTGAACGACGGCCGCCGCTACGTCATCCACGCCGACGCGGTCATCCTGGCGGCCGGCGGCCACACCCGCATCTGGCGGCGCACCTCCTCGCGCCGCGACGAGAACACCGGCGACTCCTTCCGCCTGGCCAGCCTCGCCGGCTGCCGTATCCGCGATCCCGAACTGGTGCAGTTCCACCCGTCCGGCCTCATCGCCCCCGAGAACGCCGCCGGCACCCTCGTCTCCGAAGCCGCCCGCGGCGAAGGCGGCATCCTGCGCAACCACCTCGGTGAGCGCTTCATGTCGCGCTACGACCCGGACCGCATGGAGTTGTCGACACGTGACAGGATCGCGCTGGCCGCGTACACGGAGATCAAGGAAGGGCGCGGCACCCCGGACGGCGGCGTCTGGCTGGATGTGTCGCACCTCCCCCGGCAGACGATCATGGAACGGCTGCCGCGCGTCTACCAGACGCTCATGGAGCTGCAGATGCTCGACATCACCAAGGACCCGATCGAGATCGCGCCCACCGCGCACTACTCGATGGGCGGCGTCTGGGTGCGGCCCGAGGACCACGGCACCGGGGTCGACGGCCTGTACGCGATCGGCGAGGCCGCCAGCGGCCTGCACGGCGCCAACCGCCTCGGCGGCAACTCGCTCATCGAGCTGCTCGTCTTCGGCCGCATCGTCGGCCAGGAGGCGGCCGCCTACTCCGCCGGTCTGGCCGCGCAGCGCCGTTCGGCCGAGGCGCTCGGCGAAGCGCGGGCAGAGGTGGACGAACTCCTGGCCGCCGACGGGCCCGAGAACGTGCGGGCCCTGCAGCGCGCCCTGCGGGACATCATGACGGAGCACGCCGGCGTGGTCCGCGACGAAGCCGGGCTGCTGAAGGGCCTGGACGAACTCGCCGCGCTGGAGACGCGCATCGGCGAGGTCGGCGTGCACCCGGACATCGCCGGATTCCAGGATCTGGCGCACGCGTTCGACCTGAAGTCCGCCGCCCTGTCCGCCCGCGCGACGATCGAGACCGCGCTCGAACGCCGCGAGACCCGCGGCTGCCACAACCGCTCCGACTACCCCGAGCTCGACCCGGCCCTGCAGGTCAACCTCGTGTGGTCCGGCCCCGGATCGGTGGAGAGGGAGGCCATCCCCGCGATTCCCACGGAGATCGCCGCGCTCATGCGCGAGGTCTCCAGCGAGGGGAAACTCGTCGAGTAGAAGCACGGTTCATGACCACCTGCCGCGCCTGGTCATCAACCGTTCCCGGTGCCCTTGGGCGCGAGCGGTTGACCGGGGTTTGGGGCGGAGCCCCAAGGCGACGGAGCCTGAGCTCCAAGGCGCGAAGCGCCCTCTCTGCGAAGCCCATGCCCTTCGGGCGGGGCTTGGGGCGGAGCCCCAATGGGACGCAACCTGAGCCCGAAGCGCGAAGCGCCCTATTGCGAAGACCATGCCCTTCGGGCGGGAACACAGCCTGAGCCCCCGAAGCGCGAAGTCCGCGCTCTTGGGCAATCCCGCCAATCGCCGGAATTACCAGCCTGGGGCCCCTATCGTTCGTATCACTGTGGAGTCAACTCGCCACAGAATGTCACAACCAGGTAGGAGTGATGGTGGGGGAGGCGCGGCATCGCAGCGCCGGGGCTCCGCGGGGGTGGTACGCGGGCCTGGCGCAAGACCGGAGGTTCCGGTTACTACGGACGAGGTTCTATCGGCTGGCCATCGGGATCGTCGCCTCGTTCCTGGGCTGGTACTTCCTCTACATCTGGCTGTCGGCCTTCGCCCGGGAGTTCATGGCCCGGCCGGTGGTCGGCAACATCAACGTGGCCCTGCTGCTGGGAGTCCTGCAGTTCGTGTCCACTTTCGCCCTGGCCTGGCGGTATTCACGCTATGCCCGCCGCATGCTCGACCCCCTGTCCGAGCAGCTCCGGGAAGAGGCCGCCGCCATGGAAGCGGAGCGCGAGCACGCCGAACGGCTGGCGGCCGAGCGCCGGCGGATCGAGAGCTGGGCGCCGCCGCGCCGTACCGCCGCCCATCGCAGGACACGGGGAGGCCGCCCATGATGGGACCGGCGCTGACGTTCACACTGTTCGTCCTGTTCATCGCGATCACGCTGGTCATCACGTTCTGGGCCAGGGCCAACACCCGCGGCACCGACGACTACTACGCCGGGGGCAGAGCCTTCTCCGGCGCCCAGAACGGCCTCGCGCTGGCCGGCGACTACATGTCGGCCGCCTCCTTCCTCGGCATCGCGGGCATCATCGCGCTGTCGGGCTACGACGGCTTCCTGTACTCGATCGGTTTCCTCGTCGCCTGGCTGCTCACGCTCCTGCTGGTGGAGCTGATGCGCAACGCGGGCCGCTTCACCATGGCCGACGTCCTGTCCTATCGGGTACGGCGCCAGCCCCGCGTCAGAACGGCGGCCGTGACCTCGACCGTCACCGTGTCCGTCTTCTACCTGCTCGCCCAGATGGTCGGCGCGGGCGCGCTCGTATCCCTGCTGCTCGGCGTTTCCACCGACACCGCCAAGATCGTGACGATCGTCGCGGTCGGCGCCATGATGATCGTCTACGTCATGTTCGGCGGCATGAAGGGCACCACCTGGGTCCAGATCATCAAGGCGGTGCTGCTCATGGGCGGCACCACGGTGCTGACGGTCATGATCCTCAGCCGGTTCGGCTTCAACCTCAGCGACATGCTCGGCGCCGCCGCCCGCAACAGCGGCCACGCCGGATTCCTGCAGCCCGGCGGCCGGTTCGGCAAGGAGGTCGCCGGCGATCCGCTGCGGACGCTGGTCAACAAGCTCGACTTCATCAGCCTGGCGCTCGCGCTGGTGCTGGGCACCGCCGGGCTCCCCCACATCGTCAGCCGCTTCTTCACGGTGCCGGACGCGCGGGCGGCGCGTACCTCGGTGAACTGGGCGATCGGCCTGGTCGGCGTCTTCTACCTGATGACGCTGGCGCTGGGGTTCGGCGCGACCGCGCTGGTGGGGCAGGACGCCATCACCGCCCAGGACCCGGCGGGCAACGCCGCCGCGTTGCAGCTCGCGCGGGCGCTGGGCGGTGACGTGCTGCTGGCGTTCATCGGCGCGGTGGCGTTCGCGACGATCCTGGCGGTGGTGTCGGGGCTGGTGCTGGCCTCCTCGACCTCGCTGGCGCACGACTACTTCGGGCACGTGCTGATGTTCGGGCGGCCGAGGGAGTCGCAGGAGGTGGCGGTGGCCCGGTTCTCCTCGTGTGTGATCGGGCTGCTGGCGATCGGGCTGGCGGTGATCGCCCGGCACCAGAACGTGGCGTTCCTGGTGGCGCTGGCGTTCGCGATGGCCGCTTCGGCGAACCTGCCCGCGATCGTGCTGTCGCTGTTCTGGCGGCGGTTCAACTCGAGCGGGGTGGTGGCCGGGATCTACGGCGGGCTCGGGGCGTCGGTGCTCCTGGTCGTGCTGTCGCCGGTGGTCTCCGGCAAGGTGGACCCGGTGTCGGGACGGTCGCTGTCGCTGCTGCCCGCCGGGGTGGACTTCCACGTGTTCCCGCTGGAGAACCCGGGGCTGGTCTCGATCCCGTTCGGGTTCCTGTGCGCGGTGCTGGGGACGCTGCTCAGCGACGAGAAGGTGGATCCGGAGCGCTACCAGGAGCTGTCGGTACGCTCGCTGACCGGCACCGGCTCCCACCGCGCCCCCGCCCGGCGCAGCCGCAGGCGGCGGAAGGACGGCGGAAGGAAGAAGGCACCGGGGCTCCGCCATCCCGAAGGCACCCAGACCGACACGCCGAAGGGAGATTCACCATGATGTACGCCCGGGCGTGCGATGCCGGTGACCACACGACGACGCGGTGAGGCGGACGGCGTGGGTGGACTGTGCGTGGTAGAGGTCCCGCCGTTGGGGCATCCGTCGTAGCCGGGAAGTTCCCTACGGCCCGCTACGGCGTCGAGTGGGAAGGCCGGCCCTTTCGTGCGCGCAGCACCACGAACTTCGGATCGCTGGCCATCACATCGCAGTTGCCGAAGATCCGGCGCAGCTTGACGTGGTAGCCGAGGTGCCGGTTGCCGATCACCCACAGCTCTCCCCCGGTCCGCAAGGCCCGCCGCGCCCCCGTGAACATCCGCCAGGCGGTCGCGTCGCCGACGGCCTGGTGGGTGTGGAAGGGCGGATTGTTGAGTACGAGGTCGACCGAGCCCGGATCCACACCGGTCAGGCCGTCGGCGAGCAGGAAGCGCGCGGCCCCCTGTGGGGCGTTGACCCGGGCCGACGCGATGGCCTGGTGTGACTCGTCGGCGTAGACGATCGTGGCCTCGGGGTTGTCCAGGGCCGCCGACATGCCGACGACGCCGTTGCCGCAGCCCAGGTCGGCGATGGTGACCGGGCCGGTGGTGCGGGGCAGGTGGGCGAGGAAGAAGCGGGTGCCGACGTCGAGCCGGTCGGCGCAGAAGACTCCGGCGTGGTTGACCACGGTACGCCCGGAGGCGGGCCCGATCCCGTCCGGCAGGGCGTAGGTCAGCGGCCAGGGATTCCCGCCACCCGCGGGGGAAGAAGGCGTGCTGAAGATCAGCCGGGCCTTCTGCTCGGCCAGCGACGTCCGCGTGGGCCCGATGATGGTCTCGAACAGCCGCAGCGTCGAGGTGTGGATCTCCTTGACCATCCCGGCCCCCACGACGACCGCGCCCGGACGCAGCGACGGCGCCAGCCGGTGGAGCTGGTCCTCCAGCACGGCCAGGCTCTTGGGCACCCGCACGAGCAGCGTGCCGACGTGCGGCGGCGGATCGTCCTGGGTGGACAGCAGCCGGACCGCGTCGGCGTCCACGCCGTTGCGTTTGAGGTTGGCGCGCGTGGCCTCCTGGGCGAGGTGGGAGTCGGAGATCTGGGTGGGCCGGTAGGCGGCCAGCGCGGTCGCCAGGGCGCCCCACCGGTCGAAGGCGATCACCACCTGGCCGGGATCGGAGGGCTCGCCGAGGTGGCGCAGCAGGTAGGCGTCGGCGGCGTCCCACGCGCGCAGCGGGTCGCGAGGGTCCTCTGGGTGGCGGGTGAGCTCAAGCTCGCCGCGTGACGTGGTCAAACGGTTCATCGTGCGTTTCAGGCTAGCGTGGGTGGCCGACGAGAAGGGAGCCGCGTGTGGACGTGGACGTGGTGGTCATCGGCGCCGGACCGGCGGGGGAGAACGTGGCCGGGCGGGCGGTACGCGGCGGGCTGAGCGCCGCGGTCGTGGAGGAGCACCTGGCCGGAGGCGAATGCTCCTACTACGCCTGCATTCCGAGCAAGGCGCTGCTGCGCCCGATGGAGCTGGCGGCCGAGGTGTCGCGGGTGCCGGGTTTGAGCACGGGCCCGGTGGACGTCGCCGCGGTGCTGGCCCGGCGCGACGAGGCGATCTCCGGCCTGGACGACAGCGGTCAGGTGGAGTGGGTGGAGAAGCTTCCCGCCGCGCTGGTGCGCGGCCGCGGGCGGCTGACGGGCCCGCGCGAGGTGGAGGTCACCGCGGCAGACGGTACGGTGACCCGCCTGCGTGCCCGGCACGCGGTGGTGCTGGCGACCGGGAGCGTCCCGGTCGTACCCGGCATCCCGGGCCTGGCGCAGGCGCGCCCGTGGTTCAACCGGGAGGCGACCACGGTACGGCAGGTGCCCGAGCGCCTGGTCGTGCTGGGCGGCGGCGTGGTGGCCTGCGAGATGGCACAGGCGCTGCACGCGCTGGGCGCACGCGAGACGACGCTCCTGGTACGCGGCGGGCTGCTGGGCAGGATGGAGCCGTTCGCCGGGGAACTGCTGGCCGATTCGCTGCGGAAGTCGGGCATCGACCTGCGTACCGGCGTGTCGGTGGAGCGGGTGGAACGGCCGGTGGACGGCGGGCCGGTCACCGTGCACCTGGCGGACGGCTCGGCGGTGGAGGCCGACGAGCTGCTGGTGGCGACCGGGCGCGAGGCGGCCGTCGGCGACGTGGGGCTGGAGAGCGTGGGCCTGGCGGCCGAGGGGCCCATCGAGGTGGACGACAGCATGCGGGTGCCGGGCTTCGACTGGCTGTACGCGGTCGGCGACGTCAACGGGCGCAGCCTGCTCACCCACATGGGCAAGTACCAGGCGCGGGTGTGCGGCGACGTCATCGCGGCGCGCGCGGCGGGCGAGCCGGACGACGGCCCGGCGCTGCGCGACAGCGCGGACGGGCGCGGGGCGCCGCAGGTGGTCTTCACCGACCCGCAGGCCGCTTCGGTGGGCCTGACCGCGCAGGCGGCCCGGCGCCAGGGGATGGACGTGCGGGTGGTGGACTACGACATGGCCTCGGTGGCGGGGGCGTACCTGCTCGGCGACGGCTATGCCGGGCGGGCCAGGATGGTCGTGGACGAGTCGCGCAAGGTGCCGGTCGGCGTGACGTTCGTCGGCCCCGGCGTGGGCGAGCTGCTGCACGCGGCGACGATCGCGGTGACGGCCGAGGTGCCGATGGAGAAGCTGTGGCACGCGGTCCCGTCCTTCCCCGCGGTCAGCGAGGTGTGGCTGCGCCTGCTGGAGGAGTACGGGCTCTAGACACCTTGGAAACCGCTTTCCCAGCGGATAGCATCACCGCCGTGAAGGACACCGGTTCCGAGCTGATCCATGAGGCGGGCGGCGTTGAGATCCTCCGCTACGTCTACCGTCCCGACATGCCCGTCGAGGAGTCCCCCAAGCCGTACTTCCACCCGCTGCGCACCCTGGACGGCGACGTGGTCACGGGTTACCGCCCGCACGACCACCGCTGGCACAAGGGCCTGCAGATGACCGCCTCCCACCTGTCCGGGCAGAACTTCTGGGGCGGCGGCACGTACGTCCACGACCAGGCCCGCTACATCCAGCGGGACAACAACGGCACCATGCGCCACGAGGAGTGGCTCTCCCCCGGCGTCGAACGGCTGACCTGGTGGACGCGGGCCGGCGAGCGGTGGGTCGAGGAGACCCGCCGCTTCCGCGTCACGGTGGAGGAGTCGTGGTGGCGGCTCGACTTCGCCACCTCGCTGCGCAACGTGCGCGGCGCGGACCTGATGTTCGGCAGCCCGACGACGCACGGCCGCCCCCTCGCCGGCTACAGCGGCCTGTTCTGGCGCGGCCCGCGCGACCTCACCGGCGGCACGATCCTGTCATCGGACGGCAGGTCGGGCGAGGACATGATGGGCCAGAACGCCCCCTGGCTGGCCTACACCGGCAGGCACGACGAGGTGGACCGCGCCTCGACGCTGCTGTTCCTGAGCGAGCCGGGCCAGACGTGGTTCGCCAGGAACGCGTGGTTCCCGGCGGTCAACCCGTCGATCGCCTTCCACGACGAGGTACGGCTCCCGCCGGAGGCCACCCTCGACCTCGCCTACGCCCTGGTCGTCGGCAACGGCGCGTGGGAACGCGAACGGATCGAGGAACACGTGAGCCGGGCGGCGCCGCCGCGCGTCTAAGGAGTATGAAGATCTGGCGCCTCATCCTCTTGCCGGTGCTGCTGCTGGGCCTGGTCGCCGGGCTCGGCCTGCCCGCGCAGGCGGTGGCCGTACAGCAGAAGAAGCTGCTCGTGGAGCTGCGCAGGGAGGGCGGCTTCGCGGGGTTCAACGACCGCGTGAGGGTCTACACCAACTCCTGCGTACGGCTCAGCCGCCGCACCGGCCCGACCGTCGACAAATGCCTGACCAGGGCGGAGTGGCGCACGCTCAAGGCCCACCTGAAGCGGTTGAAGCTGGGCAGGTCGCAGGCCCGCCCGCAGGGGGCCGACTTCCTGAAGTACACCTTGAAGTACCGCGGCCACCGCGTCGTCAAGTACCAGCTCACCAAGACCTGGTCCCCGGTGGTCAGGGACCTGGAGAAGGTCCTGGAGAAGTACTGGGCGCCCGACTAGCTGCCCTGGCGGTGGGGCCGGCTCGGGTCGACCTTGGCGTTGAGCAGCGCGGCGTTGATCATGTCGTAGAACTCCTGCGCGGTCTTGACCTGCGGGTGGGCGAGCATGGCGTTGGCGATGACCTCCGAGCGTGCCTCGGTGAAGCTGGGGTTGTCCTTCTTCAGGCTCTTCAGGTAGCGGGCGGGCTCGTGCGACCAGCCGATGCCCGGGGCGAGGCGACGGTAGAAGGGCGCGAGCGTGTCGTCGAGGTCCTCGGGGCCGACGGACTCCTCCAGCACCTCGACGATGCGGTTGCCGACCTGGTCTTGGGGCGCGTTGTTGTCCCGCATGGCGTAATAAATCACGATCTTGTCGTGTTTGGCGGGGACGCCCTGCTGGTCCTTGCCTGAGGCGTACATCTTGAACTGGCGGAAATATCGTGAGATCTGGGGGTCGGAGTAGAGGCGCGTGAGGTTCCGGCCTATGCGCAGCGCGGCCTCCTGGTTGTTGACGTTGACGACGATGCGCCGGGCCTTGCCGTCCAGCGTGGCGTCGTCGCGGTCGGCGCCGAGGTTCCTGACGCGGAAGTAGCCGCCCCCGGAGTCGAGCACGGCGTCGAAGGCGCCGCGGCTCTGGGGCTTGACCTCGTAGACTCTGCCGCCGTCGTCCCTGAACCGGCGCATCGCGGCCTTGTCGACGCCGCGGTTCAGATAGCCGTTGTCGGCCATGGTGACGAAGTTGTAGACCTTCGTCGTGCTGACGGTGTCCGCGGCCGCCGTGGAGAGACGGCGGTCCTGGCCCTGGTAGAAGCGGTTGTAGACGGCGCGCAGCGCCCGCTTGTCGGCGTCGGAGCTGAGCGTCTGGCGCTCGGTGTCGGTCCAGGCGGGCACCGAGGTGAGCCGCCTGTTCTTGGTCACGCCGCCGCGCGGGCGGCGCAGGTTCGCGGCCGGGGTGGTGCCCGTGCTGCGGCGGCGGGTACGCGTGTTGTTGTTCCGCCGGTTCCCGGCGTTGCCGTGGGCGGGCATGGCGCGCCTCCTTCTACGGTGCCCGAAAGATTTACAGTGCCCGGTAGGTCAGGACGAGGCCGAGGCCGGCGAGCGCGGTCTTGTCGCCCTCCAGCACCAGCGCCCAGGGGGCGCCGAGGCCGAGGCCCGGGGTGCGCACCGGTTTGCCGTGCTCCAGCGCGAAGCGCGGATCGCCGTTGACCAGGAAGCGGGCGGCGCCGCCGTCGAGGTCGTAGCGGGCGTAGACGCCGGTGATCTGACGGCCGCTCATGCCGGGGAACAGCTCCGGCGTCAGCGGCAGCGTCAGCCCGCGCGTCTCCTCGCCGGCCATGAAGTCCTCCCACGAGGCGGGGAAGTCGGCGGGCACGTCGAAGAACCGGGCGGCCGGGTACGGGCGCAGCATGCCCCTGACCGCGTTGGCGAAGACCTCCCCGCCGGGCAGGGCCGTGTAGCGCAGAGTGATCATGACGTCGGCCAGGTCGGCCGGACGCCGGCCGGACAGCTCCAGCCGCCAGGTGGACACCGCGCCACAACCCTCGAAGGGCAGGTAGCGGTCGTCGTCGTAGCGCAGCTCGAACAGGCCGTTGTTCTCCATCCCCGCCTGCACGTGCGACAGCGCGACCTGCTGGCCGGGCCGCCAGTCCGCGCGCAGCGTGGCGGGCGGCGCGCCCTTGGGATCGAGCAGGTACGCGACCGCCTTCGGGTCGGGCTCCTGCACGGTACGCCCGGACAGCTGGGCGAGGGTGGCGTTGACCGGCTCCGCCGCGTCGAAGGCGAGCGCGATCGTGCGCACGCGCCGCCGGTAGTGTCCGGGGAAGTCTCGGTCGAACATCGCCTCACCGAGCGAGAACTCGCACCTGCCGGTGTCGCGCAGGCTGAGCAGCGCCAGCGGGTCGAGGTCGAGCAGGGAGACCTGCCTGGTGATCTCCAGGTCGCGGCCGGCGCCGTCCAGGTAGGCCTTGCCGAGCCGGTCCAGGTCGAAGGCGAGGCTGTCGCCCGCCATCAGGCCGCCGCGCCTGCTGTCCCAGTAGACCGGCCGGATGTACGGCTCGCCCTCCCCGCCCCGCTCGTACCGGTAGGCGCGCTCGGCGGCGCGGGCCAGCTCGTGGGCCAGGTGGTAGGCCTGGAAGTACATGCCGGCCAGTTGCCCGGACATCCACTGGTACAGCTGCGCCCCGGCGAACTTCCCGGTGAGGAAGGAGGCCACGGCCCGCTGGTGGGCGAGGTCCTGTTCGAGGATCTCCAGCTCGCGCCGGGCGGCGCCGAGCCTGAGCTTCTCCGCGGCGATCTGGTGCCCGAGCTGGGTCAGGTCGCTCTTGGCCAGGCCGAGCTGCAGGCGCCAGTCGTCGCTCGCGCTCTCGTGCTCCGCGCGGACCCCGAGCAGCTCGCCGACCACACTGAGCCCCTCGCCGAGCGTCGTGGAGATCTCGGCGGTCTGCTCAAGTGCGCCGCCGAGCTGGTCGCCGCCGTACTCCAAGCCCATGATGAACGGGCCCACGAGCGTCTGCGGCGCCCCGGTGACCAGCGCGGCGGCGATCTTCAGCCCGCTGCCGGCGAAGTGCATCGCCGCCGCCGCGGCCATGACGTCGAGCTGCGCCCGCTGCGTAGGCGTGAGCCCGGTGGTGAGCAGCCGCTCGTAGTGAGTGGCCCGGTCCTTGGCGGAGGCCCTGCCCGCCTCCAGCTCGTTCAGGGTCTCGGCGGCGATGCCGACCTCCGCCTCCTTGATCGCGCGGGTGAGGTCGAGGATCGTGCCCTGCTGCCGGTTGTGCAGCAGCGCCAGCTCCTCGGCGTCACGCCGTTCGAACGCGCCGAGCAGGTCGGCGCCGAACTGGCGCAACTTGTCGGCCAGCTCCTGCGCCTTCCTGAACACCACGGGGAAGCGGTGGTGCGGCACCGGCGCCGTGAGCGCCGCCGCCCCGGCCCCCGCGGCCGCGCCGTTCGCGGCGGTGCCGCGCACCAGCGCCATGACGTCGGCGGGCGGCTCGAACAGCGGCAGCGGCTGGGCGATCCCGTGGATGTTCAGCGACCGCCTGATCTTGCGCAGCCGGTCCTCCACCCGTGTCCAGTACGCGCCGAACTCGGCGTTCTCCGGCACGTGGAAGTACGGCTCCGCCACGCCCGCGTGCACCTCCCCCGCCTCCTTCAGCAGGCTGCCGCCGGCGGTGAGCTCGGCGGGCGCGGTGCCGTTCCCGGCCACCGGCAGCCGCGCGTACGGCAGCGCCGGCGACAGCGCCTTCGGCCCGTAGCCGAGGTCGCGCTCGCCGAGCAGGTCGTGGGCGAAGACGTAGAGCATCCTGGCCTCGTCGACGCTCTCCGCCGTGTGCTGGCCGAACAGCAGGTCGCCCCAGTCGAGCAGGTTGTCGACGTAGGCCATCACGACCCATCGCCGATAGGCGGAGGGCCGCAGCTCGGCGATCGCGTGGGGGTCGCGCGGGTCGTCCATGTAGGCCTTCATCAGCGCGCCCCGGTCGCCCATGAGCGCGTACTGGCGGCCGAGGCGGCCCAGCATGCCGATCCGCTCGCGCAGCCGCCGCGCCGCCTCACGGGTCCGCGGCGTGGTGCCCTCCGGTACGGCCGGCCGTACCGTGGACAGGGTGGCGAGGAAGGCGAGCTCGCGGCCGTCGAGCTCGCGGTGCTGCAGGAAGGCCTCGTGCAGCGGTTCCAGGCGGAGTAGGTGCGGTTCCAGCTCGGCGGCCACCGCGTCCGCCGGGGCGCCGAGTTCGCGCAGGTCGGCGCGGCAGCCGTCGACGAGCGCGCGCACGTCGGCGGCCAGGAACGGCACGAAGCGCCAGTGCCCGCCGGGCTCGGTGGGGTCGAAGACGTACTCGTACCAGCGGCGGGCCTCCTCGAAGTTCTGGGCGCCGTTGAGCGCCTGCGCGATGAGCATGGGCGCGTGGAAGAAGATCTCCCAGTAGTACAGGCCGTTGGCGCTCTGGAAGTCGAGGTGTGTGCCGGCCGGCACCCCGGAGGGGAACATCTCGCCCTTGACCTTGATCGTGGTCGGGGTGGAGGCGTCGTCCGGGTCGGCGCTGAAGGCGGGCAGCTCGTCGGTCTCCTGGGTCTCGGGGTCGAGCAGGGCCGGGACGCCGCCGGTCAGCAGCCGCCGGTTGAGTTCGTAGGCGGTGCTGGAGGTCAGGCGGACGATCTCGTGCGGCAGTGCCGCCCACTCGTACGGGCGCGGGATCGGCACGCCCTTCGGGTAGGCGGCGTAGGACTCGCCGGTGAAGACGTAGAGCAGGTCCTCGGCGTCGAGCACGCCGGAGATCGGGCCGGGGGGCAGCGAGCGCCAGTTCTCGCTGACGGGCAGCAGGGGCCGGAGCGTGCCGAGGTCCTGGCCGGGGCGGAGCCGTCCGTAGAGGGGGCCGGAGAAGACGTAGCGGCGGAAGACGGCGTTGACCCGCGACGGGATCGGCTTGGGGTAGCCGGCGTCGACGTACTCGGGGACGCCGCCGCCCGCGGGCAGCGTGTAGCGGACGACCTCGAGCTGGGAGGTGAGGTAGAGGAAGTCGCCCTCGACGTAGGCGGATTCGACCGTGCCGCTCGAGTCGACGGCGGTCACGACGCGGCCGAGCTCGCGGGTCGGGCGGGTCCGGTCGCCGTCGGTGTAGGTGCCGGCCGCGTTGTCGAAGACGTACGTGCGTCCGCCGAAGGAGAAGGCGACGCGGTCGTCGGCGTCGTCACGGCCGCTCACCGCGCGCAGGAAGCGCTTCACCGGCGGCTCCGAGCGGCGGCCCGGCAGCGGGATGAGCGTGCCGAGCGCGCCGGATCGGGCGTACCCGTCCTGCGCCAGGAAGTGCTCGGTGTCGCCGGGGCCGCTGAAGGCGGCTTCGACCTTGCGCCACTGCGGGAGGTTCTCGGTGTTGCCCGCCAGCGGCAGGGGGTAGCGGGGGTCGAGGGTGCCGAACGTGCGGCCGGTGTAGCGGTAGTACTGGTCACCGGAGAAGAGGAAGACCTGCTCGCCGCGCACCAGCACGGCGTCGACGACGCCGGTTCTGAGCAGGTTGGTGGCGACGACGCCCCATCGGCCGGAGGTGGGCTCGGGGCCCGCCTCGCCGTTCCGGGACAGGACCGTGTAGCGCTTGGCGCCGTTGTCGAAGAAGTAGCGGTCGCCGGAGGAGGTCACGAAGCCGGCGTCGATCCGGTTCCAGGCGGGCAGCTCGCCGGGGGCGGAGTTGATCGGCCGCAGCCGCGGCTCGTCGCCGGGCACCGCGGTGATCGGCCGGCACAGGAAGCTGCCGCCCTTGTGGTCGACGCTCAGCCACGGGCCGTCCTGCGACCCGACGGGCATGCCGAACGGCACGACGCCCTCGGCGGCGACCCGCTCGTCGAAGATGTTCACCGGTTCCGCCGCCTTCGGGGGCGGGGCGACCGCCACGGTGGCGCGGCTGGCGTACAGCTCGGGCGTGAGCACGAACGACGAGCTCGTGGCCTCGTCCCCGGCCTGGTAGAAGCAGGTGATCACGATCGTGTCGTGTTCGCCCGCCGCCTGTCCCGGCACCGTGCGCGAGGCCTGCACGGACAGGGAGACCCCGGTGACCGGCTCGTCCCGCAGCTCCTCGACCGGCAGTTCCTGGGCCGCGACCCATTCCTCGGTGAGGTTGGAGAAGGAGTAGCGGATCCTGATCCGGTAGGACGGCGGCGGCGCGCTCACCTCCCGCTTGCCGTCCTTCGGCTCCTCGGAGATGGTGGTCGTCGCGGTGACCGGCGGGGAGACGGTCTCGACGACCGGCCAGAAGACGAAGATCCGGCCGAAGGCGTGCACGGGGTAGACCTTCTCGACGTCGATCTGCACGCCGGCCTTCTGCCAGGGCTGCCAGGTGGCCGACAGCCGGTCGCGGTCCCTGAACTCCGCGGTCCGGCAGTAGTAGCGCATCGGCGCGGTCCTGGTGCGGCCGAACAGGACCAGCCGCCGCTCGCCGGGCAGCGCGCCGTCCGCGGTGTAGACGTAGCCGCCGGCGATGGCCAGCCGCGAGACCTCGGTGTACTCGTCCAGGTAGCGCTTGTAGGCGCGCCGTACCCCGTCGTCGGTGATCTCGCCCTGGAGCAGCTCGTCCTCCAGCACGCGGAAGGCGGGGGTCTTGCCGCCGCGCAGCTCGGGCCGCAGGTAGTTCTCCGGGTGCAGGAAGACCTTGCGGTTGGCCTCCCAGAGCCGGTAGTTGCGCATCCAGGCCCACCACGTCCTGATCCGCCGCCTGACGGTCTCGGGCTCGCGCCCGGCGGGCAGGCTCACCTGTTCCAGGTCGAGCAGGTAACGATGCAGGTAGAGCTGGGTGGCCGCGATCGCCTCGCGCACGGGCGAGGTCCGGCCCGCCGCGCCCATCTCGACGTCGATGAGCAGCCGCTCGAACAGCTCCTTCGGGGTACGGCCCGCCGCCACGCAGGCCAGGAGCGCGTCCCGCCTGAGCACGTTGAGCTCGTCGCGCACCGTCGCCGACAGCGTGGCCCAGCCGGGCCCCCGGGCCAGCAGCCGTTCCAGCGCGTCGCCCGCGGCGCCGAGCTTTCCTGTGCGCATAGGCTCCCAGATCTCGGCGTGCAGCCGCGACGGCGGCGTGCCCATGCGCCCGGCGACGGTGAACAGCGTGTCCAGGCGCAGCAGGAACTCGATCTCGAAGCGCGACTCCTCGGCCGTGACCGCGTGCAGGAGCGCGGTGTTGCGCCGGGCCCAGCGCACCTCGTCGAGGTCCCAGCCGAACAGGCCGGACAGGAACGTGTAGGGGTCGGCCCCGCCCTTCTCCAGGAAGTCCGCCAGGCCGGGGCGGGAGCCGGCCATCCGGGCGAAGGCGGCGATCGTGTGCAGGTCGCTCAGCCGGTAGTCGGCCGCGTCGGCCCAGCGGTGGCGTACCTCCTGCGGGAAGGTGCGGTCGATCCTGGCGAAGCCGGGCCCGGAGTAGCGGACGAACCGGTCCTGCTGGAGCAGGTAGGTGCGCTCGTGGAAGGTGAAGGCGGCGTCGGGGCCACGCTCGAAGGTGCCGGGCAGGTCGCCCCAGTCGTCCTGGACCGTGCGCGGATAGCCCGCCTCCACCTGGTCGAGCACGCCGGGACGGTAGCGGACGTACTGCCCGGCGCGGAAGGCGTAGATCTCACCCGCCGGGGTGGCGAAGGCGGCGTCGATCGCGCCGGCGAAGGCGTTGCGCACCCGGCCCCACGTCCCGGCGACCGGGCGGACCCGGCCCTTGTCCAGGTAGTTCTTGCCCTTGAACAGGTAGACGCCGGTCGGCGCGGCGAAGGCGGCGTCGATCCCGTCCTGGAAGTCCGGCGGCAGGTCGCGCAGGCCGGGCAGCTCGCCCGGGAGCCCGGCGGCGATCGTGCGCGGATAGCCGTCGTCCACGTGGGCAAAGGCGGTGCCGGTGTAGCGGACGTACTGGTCGCCGGAGAACAGGAAGGTACGCCCGCCGCTGACCAGGGCCGCGTCCACCCGGCCCCGCTCGGCCAGGACGTTGCGGACCCGGCCGAGCTGCCCGAGGCCGTCGCTGGCCGCGGCCGTCCTGGCGGCCACGTGGCAGGCGCCGCCGGCGAAGACGTAGACGTTGCGCGGGTTCGCCAGCACCGCGTCCACGCGCTCGGTGTCGTCGAACGCCTCGGGCAGGGCGGCGAAGGCCTCCTCGCCGCGCAGGTTCCCGGCGATCGGCCTGGGGTAGCCGGGGTCGGCGTAGCGGTACTCCGGGCCGGTGTAGCGGACGTAGCGGGGCCCGGAGAACAGGTACGTGTGGCGGCCGGTCACCACGGCGGCGTCGATCGTGCCGCCCCCGGCCACGAACGGGTTGCGGGACCTGCCCCACCGCTCGCGGATGGGAGCGGGCGGCTCGCCGTAGCGGGTGTAGTGCTCCTTGAAGAAGAAGTACGTGGCGCCGTCGGCGGCGGTGAAGGCGGTGCGCAGGGCGTCGCCGGGTTCGAGGTCGCGGTCGTAGCCGGGCCAGATGCGTTCGACGGGGCGCGGGTAGGACCAGTGGGCGGCGCGCTCGTCGTACTGGACGCACTGCTCGCCGTACAGCAGGAGCATGGTCTGGCCCTGGAACAGGACGGCGTCGGGGATCGGGTGGCCCTCGACGCGGTAGTGATCGGGGACGTCCCAGAAGCCGGAGTCGGCGGTGACCGGGTAACCGAGGTCGGGTTCGGCGTAGCTGGTGCCCGAGTAGGCGAGGTAGCGCGTCTTGCCGCCCGGGTCGGGCTTCTCGAACAGGTAGGTGGTGCCGTTCCTGACGTAGGCGAGGGCGACGCCGGTCAGGCCGCCCCAGTGGGCGGCGATGGGCTGGGGGTCGGCGTCGGTGACGGTGGCGGCGCCGGTGTAGGAGACGAACTGGTCGCCGCTGAAGAGGTACGTCTTCCCGTCCCGGCCGACGAAGGCCGCATCGACCGTGTTGTCGTGATAAATGCGGTTGTGGGGGTGGCCCCACTCCTCCGCCAGCGGGTACTCCTTGCCCAGCCGGACGTTGAGGCACGCGGTCCCCTTGAACAGGTACGTGGTGCCGTCGGCGCCGGTCAGCACCGCGTCGAGGCCGCCGCGGAAGGCGTCGGGGACCGTGCGCAGCGTTCTCGGGCGGGCGAGATCCCCGTCTCCCGGCGGCCCCGCCTCGATCGCCGGGAGGTGGCGCCACGCGCCGTCCCGCTCGGCCATGATCGCGCCGTCCTCCAGGAAGGCGCAGGTCACGGGGACGCCGTCGTAGCGGCGGTAGAGGGTGTCCGAGACGACGTGGCACCGGTCGCCGCGGAAGAGGTAGACGTTGCGCCGGTCGGCGAAGGCGGCGTCCAGGCCGTCGAGCGGCGTGCGCAGGCCGGACAGGCGCGGCTCGCCGGACAACGCCGACAGGGCGCGCGGGTAGCCGTCGTCCACGACGTCGAAGCGGTCGTCGGTGTAGCGGACGTACTGCCCGCCGGAGAACAGGTAGGTGTGGCGGCGCGGCGTCTCGACGTCGCCGGCCCGTTCGACGACCTGCGTGACCAGCGTCGCGTCCACCCGCCCGGTCCTGGCCAGGGTGCAGTCCACGTTGCCCCAGAAGGAGGCGACCGGCGCCGGGTAGCCGTCGTCCGCCTTGGTGTAGTCGGCGCTCGAATAGCGCACGTAACTCCGCTCGCCGAAGACGTAGGTGCGGCCGTCCATGCCGACGAAGGCCGCGTCGACCTGGCCGAACGGCAGGCTGTCCCAATGCTCCCGCAGCTCGCGCGGCTCCGACCACCAGCGCCGCTTGTTGTCGTGGACCACGAACCGGCCGCCGGAGAACAGGTAGGTGAGGTTGTCGCGGCCGGTGAACACCGCGTCCACGGCCATCGGCTGGGGCAGGTTCCACCAGTTGTCAGAAACCGGCTTGGGGAAGCCCTCGTCGGGGACGGTGTAGTCGCGCCCGGAGTAGCGGACGTACTGGCCATCGCCGAACAGGTAGGTCTTGCCGTCCAGGACGAACGCGGCGCCGACCCGCGTCAGCCCGCCCCAGTCGCCCGCGACGCGCCGGGGGTAGCCGAGGTCGATCGTGGTGTAGTCGGCGCCGGAGTAGCGGATGTACCTCTCGCCGCCGAACAGGTACGTCTTGCCGTCCAGGCCGACGAAGGCCGCGTCGACCTTGCCGTCGCGCAGCGCGGGCTCGATCACGCCCCATCGCTGGGCCGCCGGGACGGGCCGGTCGTCGCCCGAGACGGCCATGCCGTCCTTGAACCGGTGCAGGGTGCCGGAGGCGTCGGCGAAGGCGGCGTCGAACTGCTCCCCGGCGCGGCGCGGGTAGCCGTCGTCCACGTGGACGCCGTCGTTCTCGATGCTGTCGGTGTAGCGCACCACCTGGTCGCCGCTGAACAGGTAGACCTTGCCGCGGTCGGTGTAGGCGGCGTCGACGCGGGTGGCGCCGTCGAAGGCGTTGCGCACCCGGCCCCACGTCCCGGCCACCGGCGTGCCCTCGGCGTGGTCTTCCTGGCCCGTGGGCTCGGCGTCTCCGGTCGTGACGTGCCAGGTGCCGCCGGTGAAGGTGAAGGTACGGCCGTCGCCGCCGTAGAACTGGGCGTCGATGCCCGCACCGGCGGCACGGGGGAAACCCTCGTCGGCGAAGCCGTAGTCCTGGTCCGAGTAGCGCACCCGCTGGCCGCCCGCGACCAGGTGCACCCGGCCCGCCGCGTCCACGTGGGCGCTGTCGATCCTGGCGGGGTCGTCGAAGGCGTTCGCGACCTTGCCCCAGTGCTGCTCCCTCGGCACCCAGCGGGTGCTGCCGGGCCGGCGGGTGAAGGAGCGGGAGACCCGGTCGGGGCCGTGCGCGACGATCCACTCCTCGCCGTCCGGCAGCGCGAAGGCGGCGTCCACCGCCTCCAGCCCGGCGAAGCGGGGTGACAGCTCGCTCAGCGGGTGCGTCACCTCGTCGGTCCTGGCCAGGGTGGCCGCGGAGTAGAGCAGGTAGTGGTCGCCGGCGAAGACGTAGACGTGGCCGTCGGAGCTTTCCAGGAGCGCGTCGAAGCGCTCGGTGCCCGGCGGCAGCACCAGCGGCTCGGGGAACTTGCCGACCAGGTCCTGGTCGTGGAAGGCGACGGCCACCTCGGCCGGGTCCAGGCCGAGCTTGGCCGCCAGCAGCGCGAAGCGCCTGACGCGCCGGTGCGTCAGCCGGAACCGGGTGTCGGCCGCGCCCTCCAGCGCGGGCGGGACCAGGATGTCGAGCGCCTCGTCCATGCCGCCGGCGACGGCGGCGCAGATCGCCTGCGCGGTGTCCGCCGGGACGCCGAGCGCGTCCTGGAGCACGTCAGCCAGCGCCGCCCGCTGCCGCCCGGCCTGCCTGGCCAGCGCCGCGCCGACCTCGGCCATCGCCGCCGCCGTTTCCGTCGCCGCCGTGTGCAGCAGGAAGAACACGTCCTTGGCGTAGTCCTCCAGGCCTTCGAGCGTGAAGTCGAGCGCCGCGGCCACGTTGCCGAAGAAGTCCAGCCGCTCCAGCGGTACGGCCAGCCCGTCGTCCACGTCGCCCCGCTCGACGAGCAGCCCGATCAGCCCGTCGCGCTCGCCTTCGTCGAACCCCAGCTCCGCCAGCGCGGCCGGATCGAGCCGGTAGGGCCGCTGCCCGGCCCTGATCTCCTCCAGCCGGGTCCGGGCCGTCGCCACCTCGGCCGCGGTGAACCCCACCGTCAGCCCCGGCGGCTCGTCCGCCGGAGCCGTGCTCTCGGCGTCCAGGACCCACAGGGGCAGGCCGTCGCCGGGGGCGGGAGGCTCGCGCAGCGCGGCGGTCAGGGCGTCCAGCACGCGCTGGGCGGCGGCCTCGTCGGCGACCTGGGCGAAGTCGTCGGCCGTGAAGGTGAACAGCTCCGCCCGGAACGCCGCGATCTGCCCCTGCACGGCGTCGAGGATGGCCCGCCGGTGCGGGTAGAACTCCAGCGCCAGCGTGAAGTCCGCCGGTCGGAGCCGGGCCAGCGCCGCCTTGTCCGCGTAGACGCCGTCCGCGTCCAGGTAGCCGTTGAAGCGCAGGCTCGGGAGGGGGTCCTGCCCGCCGTACAGGCCGAGTTCGGCGGCCAGGGGCTCGGTGGCGAACCGTTCGGCGCGCTCGCGCAGGACCCCGAGCACGGCCGCCTCCACGTCGCCGAGCCCGGCGTTGACCTCGACCGGTCCCAGCACGCTCCCCTCGGTGTCGACGACGCCGTTGAACAGCAGGTTGTCGTACAGCTCCGCCCGCTCCGCCTCGGACAGGCCGGGCAGGCCCGCCAGGTCCGACGGGTACAGCCGCCCCTCGCCCGCCTCGGCCAGCGCGGCGACGGCCTCGGCGTGCGCGCCGAAGTCGCGGGCCAGGGGCCGGTCGCCGGCGGGCTCGGCCAGCAGGCCGCCGTCGGCCAGGCGGCCGGTCAGGACCAGGTTCGTGAAGATCTTCCCGGCCAGCCGCTCGCCCAGGCCGAGCCCGGCGAAGTCCTCCTTGGTGATCACCGCGAGGTCGTGCACGGCGTCGTAGGCGGCGGCGCGTACCGTGGCCGGGTCGAGCTTGAGCAGGCGGGGGTCGCGGCGGGAGACCACGCCGTCGTCGTAGGCGGCGAGCACGTCGTGCACGACCTGCGCGGCCCGCTCGCCGAAGCGCTCGCCGGCGAAGACCTTGGGCTCCAGCGCGACCCGGTCGAAGCGCTGGGCGAGCGCCGCGAGCAGCGCCTCCCGCTCGGCCGCCTCCTCCGGCGGCCCGTCGAGCACGGCTTTCAGCTCCCGGCCGCCGAAGCCGGTCTCCCGCATCCAGGTCGCGAGCGCGTGGAGCGTCTCGACCAGCCAGAGCGCGTCGGCGGGCGCGCCGCCCTCCAGGACGCGGTGGAGGTCCTGGGTGCCGGGTCCCCGGCCGCTCAGCACGGGGAAGGCGGTGTGCCGGTCGAGGGCGGGGTCGCTTTCGAGTGCGTCCAGCAGGTCGAAGAGCTCGGCGACGGAGACGCCCAGCGCGCCGGCCAGCAGACCGGCCCGGTGCGGCAGCGTCAGCGCCCGCCAGGTGTCCTGCGGCCGGTCGAAGGGACTGGGATCGGCTTCGCCGTGGCGGGCGCGGTAGCGGGTGACGATCTCGGCGAGGTCGCTCTCCGGCAGGCCGGCGGCGTGCGCGAGGTCGTGCCGGTACTGCTTGTTGTGCGCGCCCAGCAGGTCTCCGGTCCATGCTCCGAGCCCGGCCAGCGCCGCGCCCGCGCCGTACTCCTCGCGGGGTTCCGTGCGGATGGCGGCGGGCGACACCAGCACGCAGAGCTCCTCGACGCTGAGCCCGAACGCCTCGCGCAGGCGGGCGAGCGCCGCGACGACGCGCACCGCCGCCGCGTCCACCCGCGCCTCGTTGCAGGTCCGCAGCGCCAGGTCGAGGTCCGTCAGCGTCCATCCGGTACGGCGGGCCAGCCGCACGAACCGGTTCACCAGATCCAGCCACTCGACCGGCAGGGCCCCTTCCGCCCCGTCCCACAGCAGCCGGGTCCTGGTGGCGTCGACCGAGACCCGCGTCCCTGGCAGCCCCAGCAGTTCCCCGAGCTCGGCGGTGCCCAGCCCGAGCGCGCGCCGGAAACGCTCGGGCTCGTGCAGGTTCGCGACCGGCTCCCGGTTCCCCAGCCCGTACAGCCCCTTGACCCCGTTCGCGCCGGTGACCGGCGTGATGATGACCTCGACGTCCTCGGCGGACAGGCCGAGGTGGAGCCGGGCGGCCAGAGCGTGGCCGCCGGCGCCGGTGAACAGCCGCGCGAACGCGACCGGGTCCACCCCGAGGTGGCGCAGGTGGTTCTTCACCCGTTCGTGGCCGATCGAGAACGGCAGCGCCAGCGGGTGGCGCCGGTCCAGCAGTTCCTCGTCCGGAGGCTTGCCCTCGACCAGGCGCTCCAGCACCCGGTTGACGATGTCGAGGTACGGGACCGGGGTGAAGGTGTTGCCCGCGTCCAGCGGGATCTCGCCCAGGTCGGGCCGCCGGTCCAGGATCGGGACGCGGCCGAAGGCGCCTTCCATGAGCCGGAAGAGCTCGACCAGGTAGGCCGCGGGCGAGCTGACGGTCCGCGCCTCCTCCCCCTCCCGGAAGTCGAGCTGTCCGAAGAGCTGGGCATAACTGGGCAGCGATCCGTCTGCGCGCACGTGATCCCCCTACGTCTGACGCCCGGTGGTCGGCCGACTCATGTTCCGTCGCGGCAGCGGGGAGGGATACTGGCGTTTACGGTAGTTCGGCGAACCGTTCGACGTCCTCGGTGCGGCCCGACACCAGCACCACGTCGCTGTAGACGAGTTCGGTCTCGGCGGTGGCGTAGGTGAACTCCTCGTTCTCGCTCTTGACCGCGACGACGGTCACGCCGTACTTCTTGCGCAGGCTGGAGCGGCCGAGCGGGACGCCGGTGTACTCCTTGGGCGGCCTGCTCTTGATGAGCGCGAAGTTCTCGTCGACCTGCATGTAGTCGAGCATCCGGCCGCTGACCAGGTGGGCGACGCGCTCGCCCATGTCGTGCTCGGGGAAGACCACGTGGTGGGCTCCGATGCGGCGCAGGATCTGGCCGTGCTGCTCGCTGACGGCCTTGGCCCAGATGTCGTCGATCTCCAGCTCGGCCAGCAGCGAGGTGGTGAGGATGCTGGCCTCCAGGTCGCCGCCGATGGCCACGACCGCGCGGTAGAAGTCGGGGACGCCGAGCTGGTTCAGCGTCTCCATGTCGGTGGCGTCGGCGGTGGCGATGTGCGTGATGCGCCCGGCCAGCGACTGCCCGACCTTGGGCCGGCTGTCGATGGCCAGCACCTCGGTGCCGCGCCGGGTGAGCTCCAGCGCGATGGCGGTGCCGAAGCGGCCGAGGCCGATGACCACCACCGGGTCGCTGTTCTTGTCAGCCAACGAGAACCCTCTCCTCCGGGAGTTCGTAACGGCGGGTGCGCTCCTGCATGGCCAGGGCGGTCCCCAGGGTGAGCGTGCCCGTCCTGCCCATGAACATGAGCACGGTCAGGACGATCTGTCCGGCGGGCGAGAACTGCGCGGTGATGCCGGTCGACAGGCCCGTCGTGGTGAAGGCCGAGATCACCTCGAAGAGCACCTGGTCGAGGGCGAACGGGCTGATCACCAGCAGCACGTACGTGGCGACCACGACGACGGCGACGCTGAGCAGGCTGATCGCGATGGCCTGGCGCTGCACGGAGTCGGCCACCCTGCGGTGGCCGATGTTGACCCTCGGCTCGCCGCGCAGCTCGGCCCAGATGACGAACGCGAGCACGCCGAACGTGGTGACCCTGATGCCGCCCGCGGTGCTGGCGCTGGCGCCGCCGATGAACATGAGGACGTCGCTGACCAGCAGGCTGGAGGTGTGCATCTGGCCGATGTCGACGGAGTTGAGCCCGGCCGAGCGGGTCATGGTCGAGGCGAAGAAGGCGGCCAGCAGCTTGCCGCCGTCGTCCAGCGGGCCGAACGTCTTCGGGTTGTCCCACTCGGCCACCAGCAGGAACAGCGTGCCGATCGCCAGCAGCGCCAGCGAGATCCAGACGGTCAGCCTGGTCATGATGGACCACGAGCCGGGACGCCGCCAGGTGCGCATGAGCTCGAAGACCACCGGGAAGCCGAGCCCGCCGACGATGACGGCGGAGGAGGCGGTCAGGCTGATCCACGGGTCGGCGACGAACCTGGTCAGGCTGTCGGGCCACAGGGCGAACCCGGCGTGGTTGAAGGCCATGATGCTGTGGAAGACGCCGTAGTAGGCGGCCTGGCCGAACGGCTCGCCGTACCCGATCATCCAGCGCCCGGCGAGGACGGCGGCGAAGACCGCCTCGCAGGTGAGGCTGAACACGACCACGCGGCGCGCGATCGAGCGCACGTCGGCGACGCTCAGCATGCTGGTCTCGGCCTGGGCGAGCAGCCGGAAGCGCACGCCCACGCGGCGGCCGACGAGCACCGCGAACAGGGTCGCGAACGTCATGATGCCGAGGCCGCCCACCTGCACGAGCCCGGCGATGACCACCTCGCCGAAGACCGACCAGTGCGACTGGGTGTCCACGATGGCCAGGCCGGTGACGGTGACCGCGGAGGTGGCGGTGAACAGCGCCTCGACCACGGTGGCGTCGGGGCCGACGGTGGAGATCGGCTGCATGAGCAGGAACGTCCCGGCGAGCACGAGCAGGCCGAAGGAGGTCACCACGACCTGGGCCGGGTGATGGAAGCGGGAAAGGACGGCGGCCGTCCAGCGGGCACGCCTGCTGAACGCCATCACGGCCGGCTTCTCGCCCCGCGTACGCCCGGCCGGCCTCCCGTCGCCACCATGGCGCCGATCCTAGCCACTTCCCGGCCGTCCCCTACCGCTGGGTGAGGCTGCTCTCGGGCTTGTCCGCACCGGCGCCGCCCGTGCCGCCGCGGCGCACCAGCCTGACCACGTACGGCCCGGCCAGCACCGCCAGCACGATCACCCCGGCGGCCCTGGCCAGCCCGGCGTACCCGAGCCACGACACGATCGTCCCGGCGGCCAGCGCCCCGGCGGCGGCGGTCAGCTGCATGAGGAAGTCGGAGGCGCCCTGGGCCATCGGGCGGCGCGGCACGGGGATGGCCGTGGTCAGCACGATCGACCCGGCGATGAACCCGGCCGACCAGCCCGCGCCCAGCAGCACGAGCCCGGTCCCGACCACGACCGGCCCGTCGCCCGACTGCAGCACGACGGCCGCGGCCACCTGCAGCAGCAGTCCCGCCACCAGCAGCCGCCCGGGCCCGATGCGGTCGGCCAGCAGGCCGGCCAGCGGTCCCGGCAGGAACATCGCGGCCACGTGGAAGCTCACGACGACGCCGATCACCTGGAGGGTGGCGCCGTGGTGGTGCAGGTGGATGCCGGCCATGTTCATGAGCGCGATCATGACGGCGTGCACGGTCACCATGCCCACCAGGCCGTGCCGGGCGGCCGGGATGGCGAGGACGGTGCGCACCGCGGTCCGCAGGGGAACCCGCTCGGGCGCGGCGACCAGGCTGAGCGGGTCAGGGCGCAGCCCCAGCGCGACGACCAGGGCCCCGAGGACGAGCAGCACGGCGGTCACGACGAACATCCCGGTCATCGGCGGCAGTCCCGGGATGACGCGGTCGGCCAGCGGGATGAGCAGCGGCCCGGCCACTCCCCCGGCCAGCGCGGCCCACTGCAGCAGGCCGAGCGCCCGGCCCGGCCGTTCCGCCAGGTCGGTGGCGGCGAAGCGGGCCTGCAGCCCGGCCGCGATGCCGCCGCCGGCCAGCAGGCAGCCGGCCAGGACCAGGGGGAAGGCGTCGAGGTGGTGGCCGGGCACGATCAGCAGCACCCCGGCCCCGCTCAGCAGGGAGCCGGTGGCGATGCCGGCGCGGCGGCCGTGCCGTACCGCGAGGGCGGCCAGCACGATCGTGAACACCATCGCCCCGAAGGTGATGAGCGCCTGCGAGAGTCCCGCGAGCGTCTGCGATCCGGTCATCTGCTCGGCGAGCAGCGGCAGGACGGGGCTGAGGACGCCCATGACGATGGTGCCGATGACCTGGGAGAAGAGCAGGACAATGAGGGTTCGCCGCTGGACGAGCCTGATGTCGGTCATGTCGTCCATGCTGGGGTGTGACGTGCCTTGCGGCATAGGCGCCTTATGGGGTGGCGGTGGTGAGCTCCTCGGCGGGCCGGCGCAGGCGGCGGAAGGCGGGGACGAGGACCGGCAGGAGCAGCAGCCCCAGCGCTCCGGCGATCATGAAGGTGGGCCCGAAGCCGAGCGCTCCCGCGATCGCCCCCGCCAGGCCGCCGGCCGCGGCGTTGCCGAAGGCCTCGGCGCAGTAGAGCAGCGTGTAGTCGGTCCCGGCCTGGCCCTGGTTGGACAGGGCCATGAACAGGGCGTACACGGTGACCGCGGCGGACGTCACGAACAGGTAGCCGAGCGCCTGGGCGACGATCGGGACCACGATGCCGTCCCCGGCCAGCAGGAGCCACGCGCCCAGCCCCAGCCACACCACCGCCGACAGCGCCAGCGCGGTGAACAGATACCGGTGGAAGCCGAGCTTCACCGTCAGCCTGGGCGCGACCACGGCCCCGGCGATCGACACGGCCGTGACCGCGGTCGCGGCGGTCACCGAGATCGTGGTGTAGGAGGCGCCCTGGTGCACCAGGAGGCTGCTGACCAGCCCGTAACCCATCATGAGCGGCAGCTTGTAGGCCGCCGACAGGGCCAGCAGCCCCCAGGAGCCCTTGCGGCGCAGGAAGCGGCGGATGGAGGCGCGCTCGGCGGCGGGCTCCCCCGCGTCGGCGCTGAAGTGGGCGCGCGACAGCCACAGCGGCGCGAGGCCGGCCACGAGCAGCACCACCAGGCAGGCGACCGTGCCGGGCCAGCCGAGCAGCGCGTAGGCCAGCAGAGTTCCGCTGCCGCCCGCCACCAGGCCGACGGAGAACGCGCCGCCCTGGACGGCGTTGGCGCTCAGCCACCCGCGTCCGGCCAGCCGGGTGACGGCGAGGGCGTCGGTGGCGATGTCCTGGGTGGCGAACAGGATGTTCAGCACGAACAGGACGGCCAGCAGCCAGGTGAAGTCGCGCACCGGGTCGACCGCGAGCAGGATGGCGGCGGCGGGGACGGCGGCCAGCTGGCAGGTCAGCACCCAGCCCGCCCGGCGGCCCGCGCCTAACCGCACCGGCGGCGTGCGGTTGTCGATCTGCGGCGCCCACAGGAACTTCAGCGCCCACGGCATGATGAGCACGCCCAGCATGCCCAACTGGCCGAGCCCGACGCCGGCGCCGTAGAGGATCGCGGGCAGGGCGACGAGGGAGAAGCCCACGGGCACGCCCTGGGCGAAGTAGAGGCCGGCCAGGACGGGCAGCAGTCGGTTCACGTGGTCTCCATGACGGCGTTCAGCAGGCTCATGCCCAGGGGCAGCTCGGTGACGTACTCGATGGTCAGCCCGGCCTGGCCGAGCAGGGCGCGGTACTCGGGCAGGGTGCGTTCGCGGCCGTCGGTCATGACCATCATGTGGAGGTCGAAGGCGGCGGGCAGCAGGGCGTCGGCGCCGGCCACGCGCTCGATGACGAGCAGCCGGGCGCCGGGCGGCATGGCCTTGGCGCAGTTGGCGAGGATGGCGGCGCACTGCTCGTCGTCCCAGTCGTGCAGGACGCGGGAGAGCATGTAGACGTCGCCGCCGTCGGGCACGGCGGCGAACAGGTCGCCGGCCACCAGTTCGCAGCGTTCCAGCAGGCCCTCCAGGTGCGGCCCGGCCGTGGCGATCACCTCGGGCACGTCGAACAGCACGCCGCGGGCCTCCGGTACGGCGCGCAGGACCTCGGCCAGCAGGGCGCCGGTGCCTCCCGCCAGGTCGACCACGGTGCGGGCGCCGGTGAAGTCGTGTTTCTCCGGGACACGGCGGAAGTACAGGGTCCCGGCCGCCATGCCGGCGTTGAACTCGGCCGCCCTGTCCGGCTCGTCCGCCAGGTAGTCGAAGACGGACCGGCCGTACACGTGGTGGAAGCCCTGCTCGCCGGTGGTGACGTTGCTCTCCAGCGCGGCCCAGGAGGCGGTGAAGTAGTCCGAGGCGTACAGGGCGGCCAGCGGGCCAAGCTGGTCGCGGCGCAGCAGGGCGCCCATCTCGGTCAGCGCGAAGCGCTCGCCGCGCCCCTCCAGGATCCCGGCCGCCGCCAGCAGGCGCAGCAGCCGGGTGAGGGCGCCCGGGTGCACCTTCAGGGCCTCGGCCAGGTCCGCGGCGGTGCGCGGGCCGTCGGTCAGCGCGTCGGGGATGCCGAGCCTGGCCGCGACGTTGGTCGCCTGCGCCACCCACCCGCCGGTGAGAATGCGCATGAGCTCGTTCTCGATCATGGTGGTGCTCCTCAAGGAGTGGACGGCGGCGCGGCGGCGAGCACGGCCCGCATGACGTCCTCCCGCCGGTCCTGCAGGTAGAAGTGGTCGCCGGGCAGGGTGCGCAGGGTGAAGCCGCCGCTGGTCAGCTCGGCCCAGCGCGCGGCCTGCTCGGCGCTCACCTCGGGGTCGTCCGCGCCGACGAGGGCGAGGACGGGGCAGTCGAGCGGGGCGTCGTGGCGGTGCCGGTAGGTCTCCTCCAGCCGGTAGTCGCTCCGTACGGCCGGCAACACCAGCTCCCTGATCACCGGATCCTCCAGCAGTTCCGGGTCGGAGCCGCCGAGCCTGCCCAGCTCGGCGGCCAGCTCGTCGTCGGTGCCCAGGTGGGCGCTGACGGCCAGCCGTTCGTGGGCGGCGTGCCGTCCGGACACGACGAGGGCGGCGACGCCCCGCCCGCGGGCGCGCAGCTCGCGGGCGCTCTCGTAGGCGACGAGCGCGCCGAGGCTGTGCCCGAAGAGCACGGCGGGCCGGTCGAGCAGCGGCGTCATCGCCTCGGCGACCTGCTTGGCCAGCAGGGCGACGCTCTCGGCGAACGGCTCGCCGGAGCGGTCGGCCCGGCCCGGGTACTGCACGGCGCGCACCTCGGCCCCGGGCGTGCCGCGATGCCACAGGCGGAAGAAAGCGGCGCTGCCTCCGGCGTGCGGAAAGCAGAACACGCGCAGCGCGGCGCCGGGGCGGACGTCGTAGCAGTGGAAGGGGTTCATACGATCTCCTCGGCGGCCAGCGGCCTGGGCGGTTCCTGCGTGAGCAGGTCGGGGCGGCCGATGGTCCGGGTCAGGTCGAGCCAGGCTCGGCCCAGCGCCAGGTGGTACTGGCCCTGGCTCAGGGGGTCGCCGTCGCCGGTGACGGCGTCGTGCAGGCCGGTCAGCGCCCGCCGAACCCCTTCCGGCCACAGGCGGGTGACGATGTCGCGGAAGGCGGGCGCCTCGGCGGGCCCGAGCACGGTGGCGCTGGGCAGCTCCAGGCCGGGGCCGCCGGTGGCGAAGCGGCCGTCGTCCTCGCGGCCGACGTACATGCGGGGGCTCCACACCAGCGGGCCGTGGGTGTTGACCAGCGTGAGGCTGCCGCCCTCCGTGCCGAGCGTAATGCGGTGCAGCAGGTGCAGGTGTGCGTCGGGGTCGTTGGGGGCGACCTGGTTCTGCACGCGCAGCGTGAGCGGCACGCCGCCGAAGCCGCCGCTGACGCTGGTGAACGGCGCGCCGGGCGTGGCCGCGGCGAACGACCAGGGACGCGGCGAGCCGAGCGCCTGCCCGAGGATGTCGAGCAGGGCGTAGGCGACGTGCACGCTGCAGGCGGCGTCCACGTACAGCGGCTGCTGGAGGGCGCGCAGCCTGCGAGCGGCCTCGACGAAGCGGCGGACCGGTTCCAGGTGCGGGTAGAGGGTGTTGAGGTGGTGCACGACCCCGGCCGACCTGGCGGTGCGCAATACGCGGGCCAGCTCGTCGGGGTGCACGGGGTGCTCCTGGAGCACGTGCACGCCCTGTTCCAGCAGCGCCGCGGTCAGTTCCGTGCCGTCGCCGCCGACGACGCCCGAGCGCACGACGACGCAGGCGGCGTCGGCCACCTCGGGCACCTGATCGGGGCGGGTGAGCAGCGGGACGCCGTGCTCGCGGGCGCGGGCGGCCGACCTGGCGCCGCCCTTGGCCAGGATGCCGGTCAGCTCGAACGGCCCCTCGCGCAGCGCGTCCAGGTAGACCTGGCCGAACGTGGTGCCGCAGACCACGATCCGCTTCACAGCTCGCCCTCCTCGATCGGCGGAGCGTGCGGGTCCAGGGGCGCGACCGTCGTGCTCAGCTCGGCCTGGGCCACGGGCGCGATCGCGCTCAGCACGGCCGCGGGATCGAGCACGTCCGCCGCGTAGTGCGTGCCCGCTCCCGGCCCGCCGGCCAGGACCGTGCGCGCCGTGTGTGCGGCGACGGCCGCGGTGAGCGCGGAGGTGTCCGTGGTGCGCAGGGCGAGAGTGCGGATGCCCCCCTGAGCATCACTCCCTTGAAAAAGCATGACATAGTACGGTGTACGTCCCGCAAGTTCGAGAGCCGCGGCCCGCTCCAGGTCGGCGGCCGATCCCTGCGCGAGCGCCAGCACCCGCTCCCGCGAGGTCACCGTGTACCAGCGCGACTCCCCCACCCCGAGCCGGCGTGCCACCCGCTCCGCCTCGGTGGTCAGGTAGGGGTGCAGGTTCACCCGCTCGGGGAAGTACGGCAGCTCCACCTGCTCGGCCGGGCTCAGCGCCCGCGAGACCCGTACGCCGCCGCGCCAGGCGGCCAGCGCCTCCCCGTACCCGCCGGACAGCAGGACGTCCTCCGCCGCGGCCGGGGTGAGCCGGTCACGGCCGCCGGTGAAGACGTCCAGGCGGGCGGCCGTGCCCGGCTCGGCCAGCAGGCGCGGGAGCAGGCCGGACAGGCCGGGCAGCATACCGGCCGAGACGATCGCGGTGCGGCCGGCCGTACCGGATCGGGTGAGCAGGTCGTGTAACGGGTCGTCGCCGGCGGCGTCGACGTAGTCCGCGCCCGCCGCGAAGGCGGCGCGCGCGACGCGGTCGCCCAGCCGGTGCGAGGGGCCCGCGCAGTTGACCACGACGCGGCAGCCCGCGCAGAAGGCGGCCAGCGCGTCCGGGTCGAAGGCATCGGTGCCGCCCGACCTGCTGCCCCGGCGGACCTCGTGGTCATCCAGCAGGGCGGCGACGGTACGGCCGACGGCGCCCGACGCGCCCAGCACGCCGATCACCGGGCGATCCTGCGGGCGACGGCGGCGGCGTGCGCGGGGTCGAGGCAGGTGAAGTGGTCGCCGTCGACGTCCTCGACGGTCAGGCGGCCCAGGCACAGCTCGCGCCAGAAGGCGGTCATGTCGTCCTGCAGGGTCGGCACCAGGTTCGTGACGCCGCGCTGGCGCAGGAAGGTCAGGTCGCCCGCGTAAGGCTCGGGGTCGTAGCGGGTGACGGCGGCGAAGCTCTGGCTGAAGACGCGCAGCGCGCCGTCCACGTCCGTGCCCGCCTCGCGGGACAGGGCGGCCACGCGCTCCTCGCGCGGCGTGTCGGCCAGGGTGGAGAAGGCGCGGCCGGTCTCCCCGTCCAGCCGGGCCAGCGCGCCCTGCCCGACCAGGCCGGGCGAGCCGGCCAGCACCTCGCGCAGGGCCCCGGCCAGGTCGAGCGGCGGGTAGCCCAGGCGGGCCGGGTCGATGCCACTGGCCTGCGCGAAGCCGTACTCGATCATGAGATCGTCCTCGACGCGGTAGGGGAAGCGGGAGCTGCTGATCACGGTGAGCCGCTCGACGCGCGCGCCGCTCTCGGTGAGGTGGCGGGCCAGCTCGGTGGCGATCAGGCCGCCCATGCAGTAGCCGATCACCTCGAAGCGGGTGGCGCCGTCCTTGAGCAGGTGGCGGGCGTAGGCGGCGGCGAGCGTCCCGACCGCGGTGGCCGGGTCCAGCTCCAGGTATCCGGCGAGGTCGGCGACGGCGAGGCCGACGAGGGGCGCGCCGTCGTCGAGTTCGCGGATCAGCGCGCGGTAGGGGGCCAGCGTGCCGGAGCCGTCGTGGACCAGCACCCGGGTCGCGCCGCTCCCCTCGGCCAGCCTGACCAGCGGCGAGGCCGTCGTCGTGCCGCGCTCCCGATCCTCCTGCTCCTCCCTCAGGTGTACGGCCAGCGCCGCCACGGTCGGCTGGTTGATGAGCCGCCTGACCAGGCTGTCCCAGTAGAGGCCGGGCGCCAGCGTCTCCCTGATCCGCCCGGCCAGCTTGGTGACCAGCAGCGAGTCACCGCCGAGCAGGAAGAAGTCCTGGTCGCGGCCGACCTCGGGCAGGCCGAGCACCTCCGCCCACAGGGCGGCGAGGCCGCGCTCCAGCTCGTCGCGCGGCGCCTCGCCCGCGGTGGCCGCCGGTCCGGCGCGGCCGGGTACGAGGGCGGCCAGCGCGGCCCGGTCGAGCTTGCCGTTTCCGGTCAGCGGCAGCGTGTCCACGACCTGGACGGTGGCCGGGATCATGTACTCGGGCAGCCGCTCGGCCAGGAAGGCGCGCAGCTCCGCCGGGTCGACCACGGCGCGGTCGGCCGGGAAGCGGGCGGCGAACACGCACTGCCCGAGCGCCGCCAGCGGCTCGTCCTGGCCGGGCAGGCAGGCGTAGGCGGTGGCGCCGGCCTCCTCGATCAGCGCCAGCCACTCCTCGCGGGTGGTGAACGTCCTGGGCCGGTCGTGCGGGTCCATGAGGAACTCCATCGAGGCCATGATCTGCGCGTGGTCGCGCGTGGTCTCGATGAACACCAGCCAGCCGCCCGGCGTGAGCAGCTCGCGGAAGCGGGCCAGGACAGCCGCCCGGTCGTGCGCGTTGTGCAGGACGTTCGCCGCCACCACGACCTCGAACGTGTTCGGCTCCAGCCCCTGCGCGCGGTGGCCGGCGTTCAGGTCGAAGATCCCGTAGCGGACCCACGGGTGCGCGGCGAAGCGCTCGGCCGCCTCGTCCAGGAAGAAGCGGGACAGGTCGGTGAACAGGTAGTCCACGTCGTGTCCCGCCAGCTCCGGGATGAGCTCGGCGCTGGTGCCGCCCACGCCCGCGCCCACCTCGAGCACGCGCAGCGCTCCCCTCCCGCGCTGCGCGTGCTCGCCGGCGAGGTGGCCGAGGACGTGCCTGGCCACGCCGTTGACGTAGCGGCTCAGGACGTTGTCGCGGTAGGCGCCCTCGGCGGTGCGGGTGGCGGCCTCGGGGAAGAGCAGGTCCCTGGCCTCCAGCTCGCCCCGCATCAGCTCGGGCAGGCTGGCGGTGCCCTGCTTGAGGAAGGCGATCAGCTCGTCGCCGTAGTCGAGGTCCTTGGTGAGCTCCTCGACCCGCCGCCAGGCCGCGTCCAGGGCGGGCCCTTCGCGCAGGCGGTGGTAGCGGCCGGTCACCGGGTCCAGGTCCAGGCGTCCGCGCTCGTGCAGCGCGGCCAGCCAGCGCCGGATCAGCCCGTGGTGGCGGGGCACGACCCCGGCCCGCTCCAGCACCTCCTTCACGTCATGGCCCGCGCCCCGCCCACCCGTCTCCTGCCCGCCCGTCTCCTGAACGCCTGTGTCGTGGTCTGTGTCGCCGAACAGGCCGGCCGCGCGCAGCGCGGCGGCCATCGCGGTCATGGCGATCTCCTCCAGCGTGGCGGCCACCTCGACCACCGCGCCGGTGTCCACGCGCTCGGCGGCGGGCGGGGCGGGCAACGGGGCCTGCTCGTCGTCCTGCTTCCGTACGGCCTGCGTGAACCCCAGCAGGCGGCGCTCCATCGGCCCGTCGCCGTCGGCGATGACGGCAGCGGCGGCCAGCGACGGGTGGGCCAGCAGCGCCGCCTCCACCTCGGCCAGCTCGATGCGGTGGCCGCGCACCTTGACCTGGAGGTCCTCGCGGCCCAGGAACTCGATGTTCCCGTCGGGCCGGTAGCGGCCCAGGTCGCCGGTCCGGTAGAGGCGCTCGCCGCCGTGGTGGACGAACCGCTCGGCCGTTCTCTCCTCGTCGGCCCGGTAGCCGAGCGCGAGCCCGGCGCCGCCGATGTACAGCTCGCCCGGCACCCAGTCGGGGCACGGGCGCATCGCCGGGTCGAGGACGTGGAAGCTCTGGTTGGCCAGCGGCCTGCCGTACGGGACGCTGGGCCAGCCCGGCGGTTCGCCGTCGATCGGGTGGAAGATCGACCAGACGGCCGCCTCGGTGGCGCCGCCCAGGCTGATGAGGCGGAATCCGGGCAGCCTGCCGCGTACGAGGCCGGGCAGGGTGAGCGGGATCCAGTCGCCGGACAGCAGCCCGAGCCGCAGGGACGGCAGGTCGAGCGCGGGCTCGGCGTCCAGGTAGTGCTGAAGCATCTGGAGCTGGGCGGGCACCGAGTTCCACACGGTGACATCGTGCTCGGCGACGCAGGCGGCCCAGTGGGCGGGGTCGCCCCTGCGGGCCGGGTCGGGCAGCACGAGGGCGGCGCCGGTGGCCAGCGTGCCGAAGACGTCGTAGACGGACAGATCGAAGCCGAGGGCGGCCAGGCCCAGGACGCGGTCCTCCTCGTGGACGCCGAAGCGGGCGGTGATGTCGTCGAGGGTGTTGCGGGCGGCCCGGTGGCTGACCACGACGCCCTTGGGCGTGCCGGTGGAGCCGGAGGTGTAGATCACGTAGGCGGCGTCGTCGGGTTCGCGCGGGGTGTTGGCGACGGCGCCGATGTTCCCGGTGGCCGCGGCCGGGGCGGTGGGGAGCAGGACCAGGCGGGCTCCGGCGTCGGCGAGGATCCGGTCGCGGCGGGCCTGGGGCTGGGTGGTGTCGAGGGGCAGGTAGACGCCGCCCGCCAGCAGCGTGCCGATGACGGCGGCCACCTGCTCGACGCCCTTGTCCATGGCCACCGCCACGGTCTCGCCCGGCGTCAGGCCGCGCTCCTTCAGCGCCCCGGCCACCTCGGTGGCCCTGCGCAGCAGCTCACCATAGGTCACCCGCTCCGCCGGGGTGATCACGGCGATGCGACCGGGCGCCCGCGCGGCCTGGCGGAGGAACGGCTCGTGGAGCAGGCCCTCGGGCAGCGGGGCCGCGGTGGCGTTCGCCTCGTCCCGCCGCCGGCGCTGGGCCGGGGGCAGGTCCACGGGCGAGTACGCCGCCCAGGTCTCCGGCGCGGCCAGCCGCGGCAGCAGGCCGGTGAACGCGGCGAACATGTCGTCCACCACCCCGTCCGGCAGGATTCCCTCGCGGACGTCCCAGTTGACCAGCAGTTCGCCTTGGTGCTCCTTGACCTGGCAGTCGATCCACACCTGAGGCGTCTGGCTGATGCCGTAGCCGGGCCGCCCGCGCTCCGCCTCGTCCTGGCCGAGCCCGATGGCGCTGGTGAACACGACCGGCATCAGGCTGGCGGCCCGTCCCCGCCGCCTGGCCAGCTCCCTGATGACCTCGATGCCGGTGTGCCGCCGGTGCTCCAGGTCGTCGAAGAGCTGCTGCCCGACGGCCCTGGCGCGCTCGCCGAACGTGGCGCCGGGCGTGGTGTCGACGGCCAGGAGGTTGAGCGAGGTGAAGTCGCCGACCACTCCGCCGATGCCGGGGTGCAGCTCGGGCCGGTCGAGCAGGGTGAGGTTGAGCGTGAAGCGCGGACGGCGGCTCCACCGGCCGACGACCTCGGCATAGGCGGCCAGTACGGCCTGCGACGCCGTAACCCCCTGCCCGGAGGCGCGCTCCCGCACCGCCGCCCAGACCTCGGCCCCGACCACGCTCTCCCAGCGCCGGAACCGCCCCGGCGCACCGCTCAGCGCGGGCAGCTCGGGCGCGGCGGGCAGGTCGTCCAGCCGGGCCTGCCAGTAGGCGCGGTCACGCTCGTAGCGGGTGCTCTCCCGCCGCGCCCGCAGCGCCAGCACACAGTCACGGAAACTCACCGGTACGGCGGGCAGCCCCGCCTCCGGATCATCATGCAGCCCCTGGAACTCCCTCAAAAGCACCTGAATGCTGACATAGTCAGAAATAAGAAGATCAATGGAGGCGTGCAGGACCGCACCCTCGTCGGTCAGCGTGATCCGCAGCTCGAACAGCGGCCACGCCCCCGCCGGGTAGACGGTGTGCCCCATCTCCTCGCGGATCGCCGCGATCGCCGCCCCGGGATCCACCCCGCGCAGATCCGTCACCCGGATCTCGTAATCGGGCACCTCCGGCAGCACCTGCTGGTAGCCGTCGGCGTGCACCACGGCCCGCAGCATGTCGTGCCGCTCGATCAGCGCCCGCCACGCCGCCTGCGCCCGCACCGGGTCCAGCTCGGCGAAGGTCACCTCCACGTACCCGTGACAGGCGACCCCGCCGAACCCGAACGCGTCGTTGCGCCCCAGCAGGTAGGCCTGCTGCACGTCCGTCAGCGGGAACGGCTCGAAGCGCCCCGCCGGATCTTCCGTCAGCACCTCCGCCGCGGCCTCGCGCCGCAGGACCTCCAGGATCTCCCCCTTGACGGCCTGCACCGCCGCGCGCCGCTCGGGCGTCAGCGCGCCCTTCGGCGCGCGGAACCGCAGCCGCCCGTCGTCCTCCCACAGCCTGATCCCCGCCGTCTCCAGCTCGGCGATCAGCTCCTGTACGGCAGGCGCCCCGTTCACGGCGTCCCCTCCTCTCACAGCGTCCCCTCCTCTCACGGCGTCCCCTCCTCTCACAACGTCCCCTCCTCGATGTCGTCCATGGCCCGCGCGCACCCGGCGAGCGTCGGGTCGGCGAAGAAGCGCCGCAGCGGCACCTCCACGCCCAGCCGCTCGGCGGCGATCGCCGCCATCCGCGTGGCCAGCAGCGAGTCGCCGCCCAGCGCGAAGAAGTTGTCCGCCCGGTCCGTGACGGGCGTGCCCAGCAGTTCCGCCCAGACGGCGGCCAGCTCCGCCTCCAGCCCGCCGCGCGGCGCCCCCGCCTCGTGCCCGGCCGCCTCCGGCGGCGCGTCGCCGCCCGCCGGAAGCGTGTCGGCCGTGCCGGTGGCGTAGTGGGAGAGGGGGTCCGGTGGGGTGGTCCAGTCGGCGGTGGCCAGCCACTCCAGCACCCGCAGATAGGTGGTGAAGGCGGTGTCCAGGGCGCCGGGCGGGAAGAGGGACTCGACGGCGTCCCAGCGGACCAGGAGCTCGCCGTCCACCTCGCCCACCTGGCAGTCGAGCCACACCTGCGGCGTCTGCGAGACGCCCCACACCGGGCGGGCGAAGGACGGCCCCGCGGTCAGCGACGGGTCGGCGACGCCGAGCGTGCTGGTGAACACCACGGGCATGGTCATGGCCGCGGCGGCGGCCCGGCGGGCCAGTTCGCGCATGACCCACACGGCCGACACCTCGCCGTGCTCAAGCCCGCGCCACACCTCCTCCTGCAGCCCG
Organism: Nonomuraea sp. NPDC059007; assembly: GCF_042740555.1. Classification (NCBI taxonomy): domain Bacteria; kingdom Bacillati; phylum Actinomycetota; class Actinomycetes; order Streptosporangiales; family Streptosporangiaceae; genus Nonomuraea; species Nonomuraea sp. NPDC059007. The sequence goes on from NZ_JBHYJD010000029.1 coordinate 70,664, forward strand.
CGCGCCCCCTCCAGCCAGCCGCCGCCCGCGCGGTGGGCGACCAGCATGAGCGAGGTGAAGTCGCCGAGGACCCGGTGGATGTGCGGGTGCGCCTCGCGCCGGTCGAACAGGGTCAGGTTCAGCGTCAGCTCGCGCTGCCCGCTCCACGCCCCCAGCACCTCGCCGAACGCCGCCGCCAGCACCGTGGACGGCGTCAGGTCGTGTCCCCGCGCCAGCCCGCCGACCAGCCGCCACAGCCGGGCGGGCAGCCTGGCCTCGCGGCGCGCGAACCTCGGCCGCTCCACCTCCTCCGGCCGCGTCGCCAGCGGCAGGCGCGGCGCGGGCGGCAGGCCGGGCAGGCGGGCCGACCAGTAGTCCTTGGCCCGTTCGAAGACGGCGGGGTCGGGGTGCTGGGCGAGGAGGTAGTCGCGGAAGGTGACCTCGACCGGGGGCAGCGGGGCGTCGGGGTCGTGGTAGAGGCGGTCGAGCTCGCTGAGGAAGACCATGGTGCTGAGGGCGTCCATGGCGATGTTGTCGAAGCTGACGCCGAGCCGTACACCCTGCTCGTGGGTGACGGCGCGGGCGTCGAACAGCGGCCAGACGGCGGGGTCGAGGACCTGGTGGGACATGCGCTCGCGCAGGTCGTCCACGGAGTCCTCGCGCCTGATCGTGAAGCGCGGCACCTCGGGCAGGACCCGCTGCAGGCCGTCGGCGTCGAAGACGACGCGCAGCATCGGGTGGCGGGCGATCAGGCGGTTCCAGGCCTCTTCCAGGCGGTCGAGGTCGATGTCGCCGTCGTACTCGGTGTAGAAGTGGCAGCCGACGCCGCCCAGGGTGAAGTGCCCGGCCCGGCCCAGCCAGTAGGCGCGCTGGACCTCGGTGGGCGGGAACGGGGTGTGGCGGTGCTCCTCGTCCGCGCGGATCTCGGGGGCGAGCCCCGCCGCGTCGCCGAGGGTGAGGGTGGCCGCGAAGGCGCTCAGGGTGGGGCGCTGGAACAGGACGCTGAGCTTGGCGTCGGCGATCCCGGCCGCGCGCAGGCGGGCGATCAGGCGGGTGGCCAGCAGGGAGTCGCCGCCCAGGGCGAAGAACCCGGAGTCCCTGCTCACCTCGGGCACCTCCAGGAGGTCGGCCCAGATCGCGGCGACCGTCTCCTCCACCGGACCCTCCGGAGCCTGCCCGTCCGCCTTCCCATCCGGTACGGGCCGGCGCGCGAGGGCCGCCAGGGCTCCTCTGTCGACCTTGCCGTTGGCGGTCAGCGGGAGGCTCTCCACCAGGGTGACGGCCGACGGGACGGAGTGGCCGGGCAGCAGGTCCGCCGCGTGGGCGCGCAGGTCCTCCTCCGTCAGCCCGGTGCCGGTCGCCAGGGCGAAGGCGTGGAGGTGGCGGTGGGTGCGGGGGCCGGTGGCGACCGCGACGGCGCGGGCGACCCCCTGGTGCGACTCCAGCGCCGCCTCGACCTCGCCCAGCTCGATGCGGTGGCCGCGGATCTTGACCTGCTGGTCGGTCCGGCCCAGGAACTCCAGGGTGCCGTCGGGCCAGTAGCGGCCGAGGTCGCCGGTGCGGTACCAGCGCTCGCCGTCGTGCTCGACGAAGCGGGCGGCCGTGGTCTCGGGGTCGCCGCGGTAGGCGGTGGCCAGGCCGACGCCGCCGATCCACAGCTCGCCGGGCACCCAGTCGGGGCGGTCGGCGCCGGCGGGGCCCGCGACGCGGTAGCGCTGGTTGCGCAGCGGCCGGCCGTACGGGATGGAGGTCCAGTGGGGCGGTACGCCGGTGACGTCGTGCGCGTTCGACCAGATGGCGGCCTCGGTGGCGCCGCCGAGGGCGACCAGGCGGCAGCGTCCGCCGCTCTGGGCGGCGAGGCGGCCGGGCAGGTCGAGTCCGACCCAGTCGCCGGAGACCAGCGCCAGGCGCAGCGACGGCGGCAGCTCGGCGGCGGTGACGAGCAGCATGTCCAGGAGGGTCGGCACGGTGTTCCAGAGGGTGACGCCGTGCTCGGCGCACAGGCGGGCCCAGGCCTGGGCGTCGCGGCGCTGGTCCTCCTCGACGAGCACGAGCGTGCCGCCCGCGCCGAGGACACCGAACAGGTCGTAGACCGACAGGTCGAAGTCGAGGGCGGACAGGGCGAGCACCCGGTCGCCGGGGCCGACGCCGTAGCGCTCGCCGATGTCGGTGACCGTGTTCAGGGCCGCCCGGTGGGCGACCTCCACGCCCTTGGGCTCGCCGGTGGAGCCGGAGGTGAAGATGACGTACGCCGACGAACCCGGATCCACCCGCACGGGCGCGGGCAGGGGATCGGCGGGCGTCTGCGGCCAGGCGGCGTCGATGACGTGCGCGGCGGCCGACCGGGTGAGGATGCGCTCGCGCCGGGCGGGCGGCTGCTCGACGCCGACCGGCACGTACACGCCGCCCGCGGCCAGCACGCCGAGCACCGCCGCCACCTGCCCCGGCCCCTTGGGCAGGGTCACGGCCACCGCGTCGCCCGGCCGTACCCCCTGCGCGCGCAGCCGTCCGGCCACCAGCAGGGCGTCGGCGGCCAGCTCGCCGTAGGTGGTGGTGCCGAAGTCGCCGGCGAGGGCCGTGCGGGCGGGCTCGCCGGCGGCCCGCTCGAAGAACGCGTCGTGAAGCAGCCCCTCCGGTACGGCTCCCGCCGTGTCGTTGACCACCTGCCGCACCCTGCGCTGGTCCTCCGGCAGCGGCAGGGGCGAAGGAACCGACCAGTCGGCCCGCGCCAGATGCTCAAGCAACGCCCCATAGGCGGCGAACATGGCGTCGAGCACGCCGGGCGCGAACAGCTCCTCGACGGCGTCCCAGGCCAGGTGGAGCCCGTGGTCGTACTCGTTGATCTGGTGGTCGAGCCAGACCTGCGGCGTCTGGGTGATCATCCAGCCGGGCTCGCCGAACGCCTCGCGCACCTCGGGCGCGATCAGCTCGGTGCCCAGGTTGCAGGCGAAGACGACGGGCGCCGCCGCCGGGCTGCCCCGCTTGGCCAGCTCCCGCAGCACGTCCACGCCGGAGTGCCCGGTGTGGCGGGCGTCGGCGCGGAAGCGCCGCTGCAGGGCCCGCGCGCGGCCGGCGAACGACTCCCCCTCGGTGAGGTCGGCCTCCAGCAGGATGAGGTTGGTGAAGTCGGCCACCAGGTGCGGCACGGACGGGTGCACGGTCTCGTCGCGGTCGAACAGCGGCACGTTCAGCAGGAAGCGCGGCTCGGCGCTCCAGGCGGCCAGCACCTCGCTGTAGGCGGTGGCCAGGACCATGGCCGGGGTCAGGCCGTGCTCGCGGGCCTGCTCCTTGAGCAGCTTCCAGGTGTCGAGGTCGAGCCAGCGCTCGCGGCGTACGAAGCGCGGCGCGGTGATCGCGGCCGGGTCGGTGGCGAGCGGGAGCTGGGGCGGGCCGGGCAGCTCGGCCAGGCGGCCCTCCCAGTAGAGCCGGTCGGGCTCCGGCGGCGCCGGCCTGGCGGCCAGGTATCGGGGGAAGGAGCAGTCCAGGCCGGGCAGGTCGCGGCCGAGGTAGAGCCTGGCCAGGTCGCGCAGGAAGATCTGCAGGCCGAGCACGTCGGCGGCCAGGAAGTCGACCTCGACGTGGACCCGCGTGGCTCCGCCGGGCAGCAGCGACAGCCGTACGTCGAACAGCTCGCCGCGGGCGGCGTCGAAGCGGCGGTGCGACAGCTCGGCGCGCACGCTCTCGGCCCCGGAGGAGTAGACGGTCAGTCCCGGCCAGGCGCCGGTCTCGGTGATCCGCTGGGTGCCGTCGTCGTGGAAGACCGCGCGCAGCATCCCGTGGCGGCGCACGAGCGCGCGCACGGCCGCCTCCAGCCGCTCCGGCTCGACGTCGCGGCCGTCGAACTCGAGGTAGGCGTGGCAGCCCACGCCGCCGAGCACCTGCCCGTCGGCCCGCCCGATCGCGTACGCGAGCTGGACGGGCGTCAGCGGGAACGGCGCGCCCTCGTCGACGGGCGGGGCGGCGGTGGCAGGCGGCGCGCTCAGGCGGGTGGAGACCAGGGCCCACCAGGCGGCCAGCGTGGTCTCCCCGGCCAGGTCGGCGAAGGCGATGCGGGCGCCGGCCCGCCGCCATCGGCCGGCCAGCCGCATGGCGCGCAGCGAGTCCAGGCCGAGGCCGATCAGGTCGGCGTCGTCGGAGATGACGGAGGGGGAGATGTCGAGCTGCGCCGCGATGTCGGCACGCATGGACTCCAAAGACAGCACAGATTTCCCTTATCGGTCAGCTTGCCGGGGCCACCGCGACAATAGTTAGGTAACCCTTGCCTAATCAAGACTCCCTGTAACAAAATCGGGAACCCCGTAGACATCGGGCGAGAGGACGGGTTCTGTGCTGGACGGGTGCGTGCCCTGGCCGGAGGAGTTCGCGGAGCGATACCGCGCCGCCGGGTACTGGAAAGACGAGACGCTGGGCGAGATGTTGCGCGCCCGTGCGCGCGAGCGCGGCGAGCGGCCCGCCCTGGTCGTGGGACAGGAGAGATACACCTACGCGGAACTGGACGCCCGCGCCGACCGGGTCGCGGCCGGACTGCTCGCGCTGGGCATCGGGCCTGGCGACCGGGTCGTGGTCCAGCTCCCCAACACCGCTGGCTTCGTCGCGCTGATCTTCGGGCTGTTCCGGCTCGGCGCGCTGCCGGTGTTCGCGCTGCCCGCCCATCGCTCCAGCGAGATCGGGTACTTCTGCGCGTTCACCGGCGCGGCCGCGTACGTCATCCCCGACGAGCCCGAGTACCGGGACCTCGCCGAGGAGGTCCGCGCGGACCTGCGCGCGCTCAGGCACGTGCTGACCGCGATCCCGGAGGCCGAGCCGGTCGAGCTGCCCCGGCCCGACCCGGCGGACGTGGCGCTGTTCCTGCTGTCGGGCGGCACCACGGGCGTGCCCAAGCTGGTCCCCCGCACCCACCAGGAGTGGGCCTACAGCGGGCGGGCCGTGGCCGAGGCCTGTGACTACGACGCGAGCACGGTTCACCTGGTGAGCCTGCCGCTGGGCCACAACTGGCCGCTGACCCACGGCCTGCTGGCCACCATCCACGCCGGCGGCACGCTCGTGCTGGCCTCCGGGCCGAGCCCCGACGAGACGTTCCCGCTGGTCGAGCGGGAGGGCGTCACCGAGACCGGGCTCGTGCCCGGCGTCGCGCTGCTCTGGATGGAGGCCGCCGAGTGGGGCGAGCACGACCTGTCGAGCCTGCGGCGGGTCACGATCGGCGGCTCCAAGCTGAGCGACGAGCTGGCCACCCGGGTCGAGCCCGCGCTCGGCTGCCGCCTGCAGCAGGCGTTCGGCATGGCCGAGGGGTTGTGCGGCTTCCACCGGCCCGCCGATCCGCCCGACGTGGTGCTGGTCAGCCAGGGGCTGCCGGTCTCACCGGCCGACGAGATGCGCGTGGTCGACGAGGATGACGCGGACGTGCCGCCGGGCGAGATCGGGCAGCTGCTGGCCCGCGGCCCCTACACGATCCGCGGCTACTACCGCTCCCCCGAGCACAACGCGCAGTCCTTCACCTCCGACGGCTTCTACCGCACCGGCGACCTGGTCCGCCTGCTGCCGACCGGCCACGTGGTCTTCGAGGGCCGGGTGAAGGACCAGATCAACCGGGGCGGCGACAAGATCGCGGCAGAGGAGGTCGAGAACCACCTGCTCGCCCACCCGAAGGTCCGCCAGGTCGCGCTGGTCGGCGTCCCCGACGAGGTGCTCGGCGAGCGCGGCTGCGCCTGCGTGGTGCCGCGCGGCGAGCCGCCGACGCTGGCCGAGCTGGCCGCGTTCCTGCACGAGCGCGGTTTGGCCGCCTTCAAGGTGCCCGACCGGCTGTGGATCATGGCGGAGTTCCCCCTCACCCCTCTCGGCAAGGTCAGTAAGAAGGCCCTGACCGCCATGGTCGGCTGATGCACGCCGAATTCAAGGAGACAGGGTTCGAGGAGATCTGCGCCAAGGCCGCGGCCGAGGCCAGGAACGCCGGGCACCCCGTCCTGGCGCTGTGGCGCGAGGAGATCGAGCGGGTGGAGCCGCTGCTGCCGTCCGCGCCGTCGCGCAGCACGTTCTTCTGGTCATCGGGGGACCTCACGATCCTGGGCATGGACCGCGCGATCGCCTTCCCCGCCGAGGGCAGGAACCGCTTCGCCGAGGTGCGCCAGGCGTGGGAGCGGACCGCGCGCACGATGGTCGGCGGCGGCCCCGGCGCGCGCGCCACGCCCGCGCTGGTGGGCGCGTTCTCCTTCGACGAGGGCCCCGGCTCGCTCATGTGGGTGCCGCGCGTGCTGGTCGCGCAGCGCGCCCACGGCCCGGCCACGCTGTGCCTGGCCGCCCGCGCCGATCCGGTCCACGGCGTCGAGGACGATGCCGCCCGTACGACCTGGCGCGCCGTCAGCTGGCTGGCCGGCCCCGTCGTACGGCCCTGCCCGCCGCTCCCGGTCACCGGCGCCGCGATCGAGGAGGTGCCCACGGCCGAGGAGTGGAAGGCCATGGTGGCGCGGGCCGTCGGCCAGATCGAGGCGGGCCGGTTCAGCAAGGTCGTGCTCGCCCGCCGGCTGCGGGTAGGCCTGCCGTACCCGCCGGACCTGGGCGGGCTGCTGCACACGCTCGTCGGCGCCCAGCCCGGCACCACCGTCTTCGCGGCCGGGACCGGCACGCGGACCTTCGCCGGCGCCACCCCCGAGCGGCTGGTGGCGGTGCGCGGCGGGCAGGCCGAGACGATGAGCCTGGCCGCCACGCTGCCGCGCGGGAGCACCGGCGGCGACGACGCCCGGCTGCGCGCGGAGTTGCTCGGCGACGCCAAGTGCCGGCGCGAGCAGGCCATCGTCACCGACATGCTGCGCGGCGCGCTGGCCGAGGTGTGCCATGAGGTGGAGGCGCCGGACGAGCCGGAGGTGCTCGACCTGCCGCACGTACGGCACCTGCACAGCCGGGTGCGCGGCCGGATCGCCGACCCGGAGACGACCGGCGTGCTCGACCTCGTGGAGCGGCTGCATCCGACGCCCGCCGTCGGCGGCCACCCCCGCGAGCAGGCGCTCGGCTGGCTGCGCGCGGCCGAGCGGTTCGACCGGGGCTGGTACGCCGGCCCGATCGGCTGGGTGAACGCCGACCACGAGGGCGACTTCGCGGTCGCGCTGCGCTCGGCGCTGCTCGACGGTGCCGTCGCGACCCTCTTCGCCGGCTGCGGCATCGTCGCCGGCTCCGACCCGGAGCGGGAGCTGGCCGAGACGTGGCTGAAGTTCCGCCCCATGCTGTCCGCACTCCTCAACGACCAGGGAGGCCCCCGATGAGCGATCGCGCGGCGCTGATGGAGCTCATGGCGCCGATCCGCGGCCGGGTGGTGGCGGCGTCGGCGCTGCAGGTGGTGTACGCGGTGTCGGCGCTGGTGCCGTTCGTGTGCGTGGCGGAGCTGGCCAGGGAACTGCTGGCGCCGGGCCCGCCCGACGGAGGGCGGGTCTGGGCCATCGCGGCGGTGGCGATCGGCGGCCTGCTGGTGCGCTTCCTCGCCTTCGGCGCGGCCGGCGCGATCATGCACTTCGCCGACGCCGACCTGCAGCTGCACCTGCGCAGGCGGATGGCCGCGCACCTGGCCAGGGTGCCGCTCGGCTGGTTCACCGACCGCAACTCCGGCCAGGTCAAGAAGGCCGTGCAGGACGATGTCAGGGAGATGCACCACCTGGTCGCGCACGCGCTGCTCGACCTGCTTGCGGCCGTGGTGACGCCGCTGGCGGCGCTGGCGTACCTGCTGACCGTGGACTGGCGGCTCACGCTGGTCACGCTGCTGCCGGTGCCGCTGTTCGCGGTGGCCTTCGCGGTGATGATGCGCGGGTTCGGCGAGCAGATGACCCGCTGGGCGGAGGCGAACGAACGGATCAACGCGGCGGTCGTCGAGTTCGTGCGCGGCATCGCGGTGATCAAGACGTTCGGGCAGACCCAGCGCTCCTACCGGCGCTTCGCCGAGGCGGTGGACGACTTCGCCGACTTCTTCGGCGCCTGGGTACGGCCGATGCTGCGGCTCAGCGGGCTCAGCATGGCGCTGATCTCGCCGCCGACGATGCTGCTCGTCGTGCTGGCCGGCGGCGCGCTGTTCGTCTCGCAGGGCTGGCTGGCCGCGCCGGACGTGCTGCCGTTCGCGCTGGTCGGCGTGGGGCTGACCGCGCCGTTCCTGACGCTCGACATGGGCTCGATGCGGCTGCGCAGGGCGGCGGAGTCGGCCGGGAAGGTCGCCGCGCTGCTGGACAGCCCGGTCCTGCCCGAGCCGGAGGAGCCGGTCGCGCCGGAGGGCCACCGGGTGGAGTTCCGCGGTGTGGGCTTCTCCTACGACGGCGAGACCCAGGTGCTGCGCGGGATCGACCTGGTCATGGAGCCGGGCACGGTCACCGCGCTGGTCGGCCCGTCGGGGTCGGGCAAGTCGACGCTGGCCAAGCTGCTGCCCCGCTTCCACGACGTCACCGAGGGCGCCGTCCTCATCGGCGGGCAGGACGTGCGGGCGATCGGCTCCGACCAGCTCTACCGGCACGTGGGCTTCGTCTTCCAGGACGTGCAGCTGCTGCGCGCCCCCGTCACCGCCAACATCGCGCTCGGCCGCCCCGGCGCGAGCGCGGAGGAGATCGAGCGGGCGGCCAGGGCGGCGCAGATCCACGATCGCATCGTGGCCCTGCCGCGCGGCTACGACTCGGTGATCGGCGAGGACGCCCACCTGTCCGGCGGCGAGGCCCAGCGGGTCTCGATCGCCCGCGCGCTGCTGGCCGACGCGCCCATCCTGGTGCTCGACGAGGCCACCGCGTTCGCCGACCCCGAGTCGGAGTCGGCCATCCAGGACGCCCTGTCGACCCTGGTCGCCGGGCGCACGCTCCTGGTCATCGCGCACCGGCTGTCCACGATCACCGGGGCCGGCCAGATCCTCGTGCTCGACGGCGGCGCCGTGGGCGAGCGCGGGGTGCACGCGGACCTGCTGGCCCAGGACGGACCCTACGCCCGCCAGTGGGCCGCCTACGCCCGCGCGAGCGAACGCGACTGGACCCACGACGAGGAGGTCGTCCGATGATCCGCAGCCTCACCGCCCTCCTGGGCGCGAGCTTCCGGCGGCAGCTCGTCATCACCGCCGTCTACGCCGTCCTGCAAGGGCTGACGTTCGCGCTGCTCGTGCCGGTCCTGCGGGCGCTGCTCGGCGGGCAGCCCGCGACGGGCTGGCTGGCCGTCTTCGCCGCCGTCGTCGCCGCCACCGCCGTCGCGCACTACATCCAGTCACGGTACGGCTACGCCGTCGGCCTGTCGGCCATGCGCGGCCTGTTCCACCGCATCGGCGACCACGTGGCCACGCTGCCCGTCGGCTGGTTCAGCGGCGACCGCGTGGGCCGGCTCGGGCAACTGGCGGGCAAGGGCGTCATGGACGTCATGAGCGTGCCCGCCCACCTCATGCAGGTGCTCGTGACCGCGGTCGTGACGCCGGCGACCGTCCTGGTCTGCATGCTCTTCTTCGACTGGCGGCTGGCCCTGGCCGCGCTGGCCACGGCGCCGCTGATCTGGCTGGCCTTCCGCTGGACCGCCACACTCGTGCAGCGCAACGACGCCGCCATGCACGACGCCGCCGCCGAGGCCGGGGACCGGGTCGTGGAGTTCGCCCAGCAGCAGGCGGTGCTGCGCGCCTTCGGCCGTACCAGCGAGGGCTTCGAACTGCTGGACCAGGCGCTCTCCCAGCAGCGCACCGCCCTGCGCAGGCTGCTCGGCACCGCGCTGCCCGGCCTCGGCGCGGTCGCGCTGTCGGTGCAGCTCGCCTTCACCGTCACGCTGATCGCCGGGTGCGCACTCGCGCTCGGCGGCTCGGTGGACGTGCCGGAACTGGCCGGGGTGCTCGTCCTCGCCGTGCGCTTCACCGAACCGCTGCTGGCCGCCGCGGACGTGGGCGCCGAACTGCGGCTGGCGCGGGGCAGCCTCGCGCGTGTCAACGAGCTCCTGGACACGCCCGCGCTGCCCGAGCCCGGCGCGCCGAAGGAGCCCGCCGTACCGTCGGTCGAGCTGGAGGACGTCGGCTTCTCCTACGGCGACGCGCCCGTCCTGCACGAGGTCTCCTTCACCGTCGCCCCCGGCACCATGACCGCCCTCGTCGGCCCGTCCGGCTCGGGCAAGACCACGCTCACCCGGCTCATCGCCCGCTTCTGGGACACCGGCTCGGGAACCGTACGCGTCGGCGGCCAGGACGTGCGCGAGCTGTCCACCGAGCGGCTGATGGGCATGGTCTCCATGGTGTTCCAGGACGTCTACCTCTTCGAGGGCAGCGTCGAGGACAACATCCGCCTCGGCCGCCCCGCCGCCACCGACGAGGAGGTACGCGCGGCCGGGCGCGCGGCGCGCGTGGACGAGATCGTCGAGCGGCTGCCCGGCGGCTGGCAGACGCGGGTCGGCGAGGGCGGCGCCACCCTGTCCGGAGGCGAACGCCAGCGCGTCTCCATCGCCCGCGCCCTGCTCAAGGACGCCCCGATCGTGCTGCTCGACGAGGCCACCGCCGCGCTCGACCCCGAGAACGAGGCGGCGCTCGTGGACGCCCTGTCGGCGCTGGCCCGCGAGCGCACGCTGCTGGTCATCGCGCACCGGCTGCAGACGATCGCGCGCGCCGACCAGATCGTGGTCCTGGAGGCCGGGCGGGTGGCCGAGCTCGGCACCCACGGCGAACTGCTCGCGCGCGACGGGCGCTACGCGGCGTTCTGGCGGGAACGCTCGCGGGCACAGGGCTGGAGGCTGGCCGGGCGCGCGTAAGGGACAATGGGGCCATGGCCGAGGAACGACCCCAGTGGCGAGTACTCGGCCGCCCCCGCGGGCGGCCGCCCCGCATCACGCGCCCGGCCATCGCCGACGCCGCCCTGGCCGTCGGCTTCGACAACCTGACGCTGGCCACCGTGGGCGAGCGCCTGCACGTCAGCCACTCCGCCCTCTACCGGCACGTGACCGACCGGCAGGAGCTCGTCATCCTGGCCATCGACCGGGCCATGCAGCGGGCCGAGTGGCCGCGGCCCACCGGCGACTGGCGGGCCGACCTGCGCGAGCAGGCGTGGGCGATCTGGCGGCTGCTGGACGCGCACCCGGGGCTCATCCAGGAGTTCCTGCGGCTGACACGCTTTCCCTCGCAGATCATGGTGCGGTTCGGGGCGGCGGTGCGGCTGCTCGTGTCGTGCGGGTTCACGCCGGAGCGGGCCTTCCTCGCGGTGGACACGGTCTTCGACCTGACGGTGGACGTGTTCGGGCGGGGCCAGCAGATGGACCGGCCCGCGGCGGACGGGCCGGTACGGGTGGCGACGGCGGACGCGTGGGCGGAGGGGGTGGGGCCCGAGATCGAGGCCCTGATGCGCGCCGCCCTCAACGAACCGGCGGCGATCTGGTTCGACCGCAAACTCACCCTCGTCCTGGACGGCATCACCGCCTCCCTCGCCCCCGACACCCCCACCTGATCCCCCTTCACGACCCTTGAAAGCCGCCGCCCTTCCTACGGCCCGGCAACCGCTCCCGCTCCCCGGATCCCCGCCACCGAACCCGCTCCCGGCGGCGGCACCTCCGAAACCGTCGCGCCCATCCGCAGCGCTGCCGAGCCCTCTGAAGGTTCGGCGCGTTCGAGGCCGCCACATGCTTTCCCCGAGTTTGCGCGGATGCCAGCGGGTTTCCGGGTGGCGCGGGACACCCAGGGTGGCCGGGGCTGGGGTCAGACCGCGTAGGCGATGCGGTCCTGGGTGGTCAGTGCCGCCCGCACGGCCGTGATGCGGGCGAACAGGTAGGAGTTGCGCGGGCTGTCGCGGTTGACGTGGAGGGCGATGCCGTGGCCGGGGCGCTGCCGTACGGCCGCCTTCAGGTGCGCGGCGAAGTCCTTGGCGAGCACCACGTCGTCCCGCAGGACCAGGTGGTGGGTGGCCTCGGCGGGGCAGGCGGCCCAGGCTCGGACGGTGGCGTGCGGAGGGCTGGGCGGGCCGGTGGGGCCGGGGCCGGCGACGAGCCGGGGTGAGAGCTCCGCGCACTGCGCGGCGAGCGCCTTGGCGGCCGTTTCCCGGCTCGGGTGATAGATGACCGCGACGCTCTGCTTCAGGTCAGCCAATTGTCCGTCCCTCTCGTGCCAACTCCATTTCGTCCATGGCCGTGCACATCAGGTCGGCGTGCTTTCCGGCAGCGGGGTGAACGGACACGGTGCGCATTCCGGCGGCTCCGGCGGCCGAAATTCCAAGCGCCGAATCCTCGAAGACAACGATGTCTTCGGGGCGCAACCTCGGGACTATTTCGGCGAGGCGCTCCATCGCCGTGATATATCCCTCCGGGTGTGGTTTTCCGTGCGTGACGTCCTCGCGCGTCAACACGGTCGCGAACAGGTGCGTGAGTCCCGCGAGCGCCGGCACGGGCTCCACCTCGGCGCGCGGGCCGCCGGCGACGAGGGGCCGGCGGCACGTGGACGGATAGGCGCCGGATCAGGACGGCCGCGTCGGGCCGGACCGGCGACACCGTGCGCAGGCGAGCCAGGTAACGCGCCAGGCGGGCCCGGCCGAGCCGTTCGAGCTGTTCGGGCGCCGGTGGCCGCAGGCGGAAGGCCCGATGGATCTCATGGAACAGGTCCCGGTCGCTCAGGCCGCCGAGCCGGGCGCGGAGGAAAGGGCCGGTCGAGCTCCACCCCCAGCTCGGCGGCGGCGGTTTCGGCGTAGACGAGATATTGCAGTTCGCCGTCGCTGGTGATGGTGCCGTTAAAGTCGAAGGCGACCGCGCGTACTCCACAAAGACCGGCAATCGCCAGCGAAGCCCCTGCTATCCCCGCGAGTGTCATGACTTACACATTTACCGGCATACCACCACCCCTGCAGCATCCGTGTGCGGCAGCATGCGCCCATTGCAGCGTGTTGCCAAGGTCACATCCCGTCATCGATGACCGACATCACGTTGCCATTTCTGGCACAATGTGATTAGTTTCTGACACAATGCACACGCCTCATAATGTCTGCTGAGAGAAGGAATGCTCGCTCAACCGGCCTTCGGCCATCGCCTCAGGGCGCTCCGTCTCGAACGCGGGCTGTCTCAGGCCGCGCTCGCCGCCGGCGGGCTGTCCACCGGCTATCTCTCCCGGCTGGAGTCCGGCGCCCGCCCGCCCACCGCCCGCGTCGTCGAGCACCTGGCCGTGCGCCTCGGCGTGCCGGTGTCGGCCTTCGACGCCGCGCACGAACCGCAGTCGCTGGCCCAGGTGCTGGCCTCGGTGACCTCAGCGGAGGAGACCGGCGACCCGGGCGAGGCCCTGGCCGACGCCCTGCGCGCCGACGACCGTCTCAACCCGGCCCTGACCTGGCAGGCGATGTGGCTGCTCGCCCGCATCCGCGGCGGCCAGGGCCACCACGACGAGGAGCTGGAGCTCCTGGGTGAGCTGGTCGCGCTGAGCGACAGCCTGGGCTCGCCCGAGCTGCGCGCCCGCTCGCGCACCGAGCTGTCGCGGTGTGTGCAGGCCCTCGGCGACAACACCCGGGCTCGCGACTACGCCCACGAGGCCTACACGCTCTCCCCCGACCTGTCCACCGCCGACCGGGCCGGCGCGCTCCAGGCGCTGGTCTCGGCCGAGGCGGAGGCCGGCCGGCTGGCCGAGGCCAGAGCCCACGCCGACGAGTTGTGCGAGGTGACGGAGCAGGCCGGCGGCACACTGTTCATCAAGGCGCTGTGGGCCTCGGCCACCGTACGCATCCGGCAGGGCGACTACTCCGGCGCACAGCAGGCCCTGGAGCGCGCGTTGCAGGGCCTCGACAGCCGGGGCGACCTGCAGCTGTGGATGCGGCTGCGGCTGGCCGCCGCCTCGCTCTACCTGCAGATCACCCCGCCGCTGACCGACCGGGCCGCGGCCAGGCTGGACGAGGTCGGCCCGGTGCTCGCCCTGGTCGGCACCGACCTGCACCAGCAGCAGCTGCTCACGCTCCGCGCCCACCTGGCCTTCGAGGACGGCCGGATCGAGCAGGCCCGCGAGCTGGTCGAGCGGATCGGCGAGGCGGGCGAGCTGCTGCTGTCCTTCCGCGACCGCATCCGGTTCCAGGCGTTGCGCAGCCAGTTGCTCATCCTCGACGGCCAGGTCGAGGAGGGCAACACCGCGCTGCGTACCCTGGCCACGCAGGCACAGGAGGCGCTCAACGTCGAACTGGCGGCCGAGATCTGGAAGATCCTGGCCACCACGCTCTACAGCAAGGCCTGACCGTTGACTCCGGCGAAAGCGCCCAGCCCGACCGGCCCCGCCGCGGCGCGTTAGGGCCGGGCTGCTGAGGGGATGGTGTGGAGGCGGTCGGTGAAGCGCTTGGCGAACTCCTCGGCGGTGCTCTCCGCGACGGTCCGCGGCCGGTAGGAGACGACCATCCGCAGGCCGCCGTCCTCGCGCGGCCACAGCTCCGTATGCAGCTCAACCGGCAGTTCCAGGTACGGCTGCCGCACGAACGCCGTCCTGAGCCCGCTCAGCGCGAGCCCGGCGGGCGCGTTGTCCTGCAGGGCGAAGAGCGTCTGGTAGATAGGCGGGCGGCCGGTGCGCGGCGGATTCACCAGCCGCAGCACCTCGGGGAAGGGCACGTCCTGGGCGGCGAACGCGCGGGCGACGGCGTTCCCGGTCTCCCTCACCGCGGCCGTGCCGCCGTCCAGCGCGCTGCCGCGCAGGCGGACGCAGAGCATGTTGATGTGGCAGCCGACGGCCCGGTCGAGCGCCGCGCCGTACCTCTGGGCGATGGGGACGCCGACGGCGAAGTCGCGCTGGCCGGTCACCTCGGCCAGGCTGCTCGCGCACAGCGCGAGCAGCGCGGCGAAGCGCGTGACGCCGAGCCGGGCGGCCAGTTCGTCGACCCCGGCCACGACGGCGGGGGCCAGCGGGCTCTCCAGGTGGCGGGGGCCGCGGGCCAGCGGGTCCACCTCGTCGGCGGGCCAGCGCAGTTCGGGGACCGCGGAGAGTTCTTCGAGCAGGTAGTCGCTGTGCTCGTCGAGGCCGGCGGGGACCGGGTGGCGGCGTTGGCGCGGCGCGGGGCCGCAGTGGCCGTGGTTGTAGGCGTCGGCCAGGTCGGCGGCCAGGACGGACTCCGACCAGCCGTCGAAGGCGATGTGGTGGACGGCGGCGCCGAAGACGGCCAGGTCCGGCGCCACGGGGACCAGCGCGGTGCGCCACACCTCGCCGCCGGTCAGCTCCAGCGGGCCGGCCAGGGCGGCGCGTAACGCGCGGACGGCGCTCTCGGCGTCCGGCCGCGCCGGGAGCACCTCCAGGGGTGGGGGCGGGATGTCGGGCGAGGTCCAGGCGGCGGGCCTCGGGTCGGGCAGGTAGACGGCGCGCAGCGGCTCGTGCCTGCGGTGCACGGCGGCCACGGCCGCCTCCAGGGCGGCGCGGTCCAGCTCGCCCTCGACGATCCAGGTGAGCAGGCAGTGGGCGGTGCGGTCGCCGGGCGAGTCCAGGTGCCTGGTCAGGTAGCCGGCCTGCACGGGGGTCAGGGGGACGACGTCGCAGGCGGCCGGGGCGCCGTCCCGGCCGTCCTGGCCCTCGGTGGAGCGCAGCCAGGCGGCCAGGGCGGCGGCGGTGGGGTGGCGGTAGACGCGCGAGACGGGGACGGGCCGCTCCAGGCGGGCCGACAGCCGGGCGCAGATCCGCCCGGCGGCCAGCGAGTCACCGCCCAGCTCGACCAGGGGGACGTCGCGGGGGACGTCCTGCCTGCCGAGGACCTCGCCGAAGACGGCGGCCACGAGCCGGTCGACGGGATCGTCGGAGGCCGCCTCGATGCCGGGTCCGGCTTGGGCCGCGCTGTCCGGCGCCATGGAGAGGAGGGCGCGCTCGTCGAGCTTGCCGCGTTCGGTCACCGGGAAGGCGGGCACGCTCACCACGGCGGCGGGGCGGTGGTAGGGGGCAAGGACCAGGTTCAGGGCGCCGAGTGCCGCGTCGAGCGGGTCGCCGGGGGTTTCCGGCACGCAGAACGCCACCAGGTCGCGGGCGGCGCCACCGTCGCCGGGCCGGGGCAGCACGCGGCAGTGCCGTACCGCGGGGAGGAGGCGTTCGATCTGGCGCTCGATCTCGGCGGGCTCGATACGGTGGCCGCGGATCTTGACCTGGCGGTCGGCGCGGCCGCGGAAGTGCAGCAGGCCGTCGGGGCTCCAGACGCCGAGGTCGCCGGTGCGGTAGACGCGGGTGCGGCGGCCGCCGACCCGCACGTGGGTGAACCTCGCGCGGGTGAGCTCCTCGTCGCCGAGGTAGCCGAGGGCCAGGCCCTCCCCGGCGATGCAGATCTCGCCGGTCTCCCCCACGGCGCAGGGGCGGATGCCGTCCAGGACGTGCACCTGGGTGCCGGGGACCGGGCGGCCGAGCGGGATGCCGCCGGGGCGTTCGCAGTCGGCGGCGGTGACGCGATGGGTGGTGGCGAAGACGGTGCTCTCGACGGGACCGTAGCCGTTGAGCAGCACGATCACCGGGTGCCTGCCGACGAACCTGGCCACGTGCCCGGCCGACAGCCGCTCGCCGCCGATCATGACCTGGCGCAGGCCGTGGAAGGCGTCGACGTCCTCGTCGACGATCATGTTGAACAGGCTGCTGGTGAGCCAGACCGTGTCCGTGCCGTGGGTCTCGACGGCCGCGCGCAGGCAGGCCGCCGACAGGTAGGGCTCCTCGATGATCAGCGAGGTGCCGCCGTTCAGCAGCACCGACCACAGTTCCAGCGAGAAGGCGTCCCATGGGGCCGGCGCGGCCAGCGGCATCACCGTGTGGGCGCCGAAGCGGGCGAACCCGTCGTGCTGGAAGAGCCGGGCCGTGGCCCAGTGCGGGGTGAGCACGCCCTTGGGCCGCCCCGTCGTGCCCGAGGTGAAGAAGACGCACGCGGGGTCGCCGCCGCCGACGGCGGCGGGCCGGTACCCGTCCGGTACGGTGACCGGCCCGTCCGGCGGCGACCACACCGGCAACCCGAGGTCGGGGCAGCCGGCGTCCGGCCAGCACACCACCAGCCCGGCGGCCAGGTCCTCGGTCACCTCGGCGAGGCGGCGCGCGGGCCAGGCGGGGTCGAGCAGCGCGTAGGCGGCCCCCGTCTTCAGTACGGCCAGCAGCGCGGTCACCAGCTCGATGCTTCTCGGCAGCAGGATGGGCACGCGGGCGCCCCTGGTCACTCCGGCCTCCGCCAGCCGGGCCGCCCACGCGTCGGCGGTCCGGTTGAGCTCGCCGTACGTCACGGTGGTGTGTCCCGACACCAAGGCGGGCGCGTCCGGTCGTGACAGTGCCGTCCGCGCGAGCACCTCGTGCAGGCCTTCGCTGAGCGAGGCGCACGGGCGCCCCGTCGTCCAGCTCGGATCTGGCTGCACGGTTTCCACTCCCCTCACCATTCTTGTCAAAAGATTGCCACATGATTGGCAAATCAGGCAAGCTGTTGCCCGACAGTTCCGGGAGGTGTGCTCATGGCCCGCGACCGATCGCCCGACATCGCCGTGACGGGAATCTCCGCCAGGTTCCCCGGCTCGAAGGACCTCGACGCGTGGTGGGCCGCGCTGACGTCGGGGAAGGTGCTCACTACGCGCTACGACAGGGCCGCGCTGCTGGCCGCCGGAGTGCCGGCCGCGCTGGCCGACGACCCCGGCTACGTGCCCGTGCGCGGCCACCTCGACGGCGCCGACCGCTTCGACAACACGCTCTTCCGGGTCAGCGCCCGCGAGGCGCAGCTCATGGACCCGCAGCACCGCCTCATGCTGGAAGCGGCATGGGCGGCGCTGGAGGACGCCGGGGCCGGGCGGCCGGGCGAGGACTCCCGCACCGGCGTGTACGCCTCCAGCAGCGGCAGCGGCTACCTGCGCAGCCTGGTCACCGGCCGTACGCTCGACCCGGCCACGCTCGACCAGGTCATCCACGGCACCGAGCCCGACTTCATGGCCGGCCGCATCGCCTACAAGCTCGGCCTGACCGGGCCCGCCATGGCCGTGCAGACCGCCTGCTCGTCCTCGCTGGTCGGCGTCCACCTGGCCGTGCAGGCGCTGGTCGCCGGCGACTGCGACCAGGCCGTCGTCGTGGCGGCCGGGCTCGGGTTCCCGCAGGCCGGGTACCTGTGCGTGCCGGGCGGGATCCAGTCGGCCGCCGGTTCCTGCCGGCCGTTCGACGCGCGGGCCGACGGCGTGGTCGCCGGGTCCGGGGTGGTCTGCGTGGTGCTGCGGCGGCTGGCCGACGCCTTGGAGGACGGGCCTTCGCCGTACGGGATCATCCTCGGCACGGCGATCAACAACGACGGCGCGGCCAAGGCCGGCTACCACGCCCCCTCCGTGGCCGGGCAGGAGTCCGTGATCAGGTCCGCGCTGCGCGCGGCCGGCGTCGGCGCCGAGTCCATCGGCTACCTGGAGGCGCACGCGACCGGTACCCGGGTCGGCGACCCCATCGAGTGGTCGGCGGCCTCGGCGGCGCTCAAGGGCATGGGCGCCGGGCCGGGGCAGGTGGCGGTGGGGGCGCTCAAGGCCAACATCGGCCACCTCGACGCGGCCGCCGGGCTCGCCGCCCTGGTCAAGGCGTTGCTGGTGGTGCGCGAGGGCGTCGTACCGCCGGTGGCCGGGTTCACCAGGCTCAGCCCGCTGCTGGAGACCGGTGACTCGCCCCTGCGGGTGCCGGCGGAGCTCGCCGCCTGGACCGGGCCGCTGCCGCGCCGCGCGGGGGTCAGCGCCTTCGGCATCGGCGGCACCAACGCCCACGTGGTCATCGAACAACCCCCCGCCCTCTCCCCCCTCGACGGCTCGGGCGGAGAGACCGCGCACCTCGTGCTGGTGTCGGCGGCCGACCGAGAGGCGCTGGACCGGTCGGCGCGCCGGCTCGCGAGCCACCTCGCCACGCGCGCGCCCGATCTGGCCGACGTGTCCTTCACGCTGGCCACCGGCCGGGCGGAGCTGCAGGAGCGGCTGGCGGTGTCGGGGCGCACGGCCGCCGAGGTGGCCGCGGCCCTGCCGGACGGCGCGGCCCGGGGGCGCCGTCCGGCGGACGGCCCCGCTCCGGTCGTCTTCCTCTTTCCCGGCCAGGGCAGCCAGCGTCCGGGGATGGCGGTGCCGTTCGCGCGGTCGCTGCCGGGCTTCCCCGCCGCGCTGGCCGCCTGCCTGGACTGCTTCTCACCGGAACTCGCCGAGCGGGTCGAGCGGGCGCTGCTCGACCCCGCCTTCCCCGCCGCCGGCCTGCGGGAGACCGAGCTGGCGCAGCCGTCGCTGTTCGCGCTGGAGCACGCCGCCGCCACCGCCCTCATGGCCTTGGGGGTACGGCCAGCGTCCCTGATCGGCCACAGCCTCGGCGAGATCACCGCCGCCTGCCTGGCCGGGGTGTTCACGCTGCCCGACGCGGCCCGGTTCGTGGCCGTGCGGGGCAGCGCGATGCAGGGCTGCCCGCCCGGGGCCATGATCGCGCTCGGCTGCCCGGAGGCGCAGGCCACGAAGCTGGCCGCCGAAGCCGGGGTGGACCTGGAACTGGCCGCGGTCAACTCGGCCGACTCCTGCGTGCTGGGCGGCACCGTCGCCGCGGTCGAACGCTTCGAGCTGGCCCTGGGCGACAAGGTCTTCCATCGCAGGCTGCGTACCAGCCACGCCTTCCACACGCGTCTGGTCCAGCCCGCGGTGCCGGAGCTGGCGATGGAGCTGACCGACATCCGGCTGCGGCGGCCCGTGCTGCCTTACGCGGCCAACAGCACGGGGCGGGTGATTCCCGCCGGGGTGGTGGTGAGCCCGGAGGCGTTCATCGAACAGGCCCGCCACCCCGTACGCTACGCCGAGGCCATGGCCTCCACCGCCCTGGCGCTGCCCGGCGCGGTCGCGATCGAGATCGGCCCCGGAACCACGCTGTCGGCCCTGGCCGCGAACCTGGTCACCGTACCGCTCTCCCCCGGCCATGCCTCTTCCCACGCGGCCGACGAGGTGCTGAACGCGCTGGGCCGGCTCTGGACCCTCGGCCAGCCCGTCGATCCGCGCGCGCTGTGCGGGGCCGGGCGGCGCGTTCACCTGCCCACCTATCCGTTCGCCGGGCCTCGATGGGTGGCTCCGGAAGCCACCGCCAAGGAGCTCGACCTCGCCCTGCCTGTTGTCGAGAGTCCCTCCTGGGACGGCGTCCCGGTGGATCGGGCCGGCGACGCGCCCGCGGTGCTGGCCGGGCTCTGGACGGAGTTGCTCGGCCGGTCGGATCTGACGGCCGAGTCCGACTTCTTCCAGCTCGGCGGCGACTCGCTGCTCATCACGAGCCTGGCCAGGAAGGTCAACCAGGAGCTCGGGATCCGGGTGCCGATCCGGTCGATGCTGGCCGGCCGTACGCTCGGGCGGCAGACCACCATCGTGCTCGACCTGCTGGCGGAGCCCGTGGCCGCGGCGGGCCCGTGACCGGTACTCCGGCGCCTGGCCCTCACATGGGAGGTCACGTGGGCTTGGGAGCTCTCACAGCACCCCCGGCGCCGCGCTGTGGTCGTGGCCCGTTCTGCCGTGCGCCGGCCTTGCCATGTGTGCCCAGGACCTTGCCACGTGGGTGCCCTTGGAGCCCGGCGGGGTTCGGCGGTGGTCTTGGCCAAGACAGCGCCCGCGCGGCCTGGGGGTGGCGGCGCGGGCGCTGGGTGGATGGCTCCGCAGGACTGCCTGCGCGAGCGCGTGGGCGGGTCGACGCGCGCGTGCGGCGTCGGCCTGCGAAAGCGATCCAGGAGTGGCGATCCAGGAGTGGCGGCGATTCGGGTGTGGCGGTGATTCGCGGCCGGCCGGGGAGGTACACGGCCGGGTGGGGCTTACGGCCAGTCGATCTCCACGCCTTCTGGCAGCGTGGCGGCGACCCGCGAGAGGTCGGGTTGTGCGGCGGGCACCCTGGAGGCGCCCGGCTCCCGCGACGGGTCGGCGTGCGTGTCGGCCGGAGTGATCCTGGTCTTCATGTCCCTGCTCCCTCGGGCGAAGACACCTGTGAGGAGCGCCATGAGGGCGGTGGCCATCGCGATACCGAAGTATCCCCCTGAGGACACGCGATGCTCCCGGGTACGGCTACCTGCCGCGGCGGCGGGGAAGGCGCAGGGGTCCTGGACACGGATCCCGGTCGCGGAACGCGGCTTGTGCGGACCTTCCATCGGAACCCCCGAATGGCAACTGCACCCGAATTTCACAGGAAAAGTTCAGTTTTCTCGCGCCCCCGGCGCGCGGGCCCGGGATCCGATCAGCGATGTGCATCGTCCCGGGCCTTTTCCCGAATGCGACGGCGTTCTGCCGGCGATTCAGAAAGGTCAGCCCCAGCCATTCGTGTCCTTGTCGGCCGTGGTCGTGTTGGGCGGCGCCGCGGCGTAGGCGGCGGAGGACACGGCGGCGACAGAAGAGAAAGCGGCGGCGCTGATGATGATCGGAAGGGCGATTCGCTTGGCCATCGTGCTGATCATTGTTCTTCCTCCTTCTGGTATTTCCTGAAGCGCTTGCTTCGCTTTTGATTCTTGACCGCCGCAATGCCGAAATCGAGGATTTCAGGTGTCAGCACCCTGCAATGGCAGGACCGTGTCAAAGAGCCCGATAAAAGGACATGCGAATATGCCGGGCCGATTGAACGCGCACTTAACGCAAGGCGAAAGCGCGCCCAATGGTCCGGGAACGTCCCGCCACCCCGGCGGGCCGAATGAGGTTCGGAAATCGCTATCCACGACCGAGGTCGTCGAGTATGGAATTCCACGCGAGGTCGAAGCCCTCGGCCAGGCATCCGTCCAGGACGGCCTCGCCCCGTCCCGTGCCGACCTCCATCTCGGGCGACATCCAGGCGGCCATGGCGGCCAGCTCGGCGCTCACCCGGCCGGGAAAGCCCGGCAGGCCGGCCAGCCTGCCGATGAACACCACCAGTTCCGGCCGGGTGATCGCCGAGACCGCGACGAGGAGCCTGGCGGTCAGCACCGCCATCTCCGCCACGATCCGCAGCGCGTCCTCGTGTCCCCGCTCGGCGTCTTCGAGCAGGTCGTCCAGCGACAGTTCGCCCAGGCCACGGGTGGCCAGAATGTGTTCCAGGTCCGTCTGGACGGGGCCGTCGGCCGGCCGTTCGCACACCCGGGGTTCGGCGGCGCCCGACATGCGGCCGGCGAGCGTCAGCGCCTCGGGGACGCAGACGGGCACGGGCGAGGCCTGAAGCCGGCCGTCCACGACCAGGCCGATCTCGATGGAACGGCCGACCGCGACGTAAACCATGTCCCTGGCCGCCCGCCGGTCGCTGTTGCGGTACTTGTAGAGCATCTCCATCTCCACCGCCCGCCTGGCCAGGTAGTTCGGCCCGAACAGGCGGCCGAGCGCGCGGTCGACGGCGGCGTGGCAACTGGTGCCCTGCGGGCTGGGCGCCACCTCGCACGGCGGCGCGGAGAAGCCCGCCACCACCCACGTGAGGTCCTCGCGGGCGATGCCGGCCTGCTTGCAGACCAGGTCGACGGTGCGTATGAGGTCGTCGAAGCACTCGGCCTCGTTCTCGCCGCGCAGCGCGGAGACGCGGGTGACCCGCGTGTCGCCGTCCAGCCGGGAGACCGCCCACTTCGCGACGCCGTCGCGGACGTCGACGCCCATGACCCAGCCGGCCTCGCGCCGCACGCGGAAGAGGGTGGCGGCCCGCCCGGGACCGCCGTCCTGCTTGCCGTGGCGCTCGACCAGGCCGTTGTTCTCCAGGTTCATGACCGCCGAGGAGACCGTCGGCTTCGACAATCCGGACACCCTGGCCAGTTCGGCCCGCGAAACCCGGCCGAGGTGGCGGATCAGGTCGAGGACGTAGCGCTCGTTCATCTGGCCGATCACGGTGGGACCGACGCCCCGCACCCTGGTCGAAGGACGCTCAGCGGCGCCGTTTTCCGGGAACTGCGGGACCGGCACCGCCGCCCAGTCGGAAATGATGATGTCCTCCGCCTGGTCGACGATCGTGGCCATGCACTGCGTTATGACCCAATCGCCGCGCCCGGCCGCGTCCAGCGCCTGCTGGCAGATCTCGACGGCCTTGGCCTCCGCTTCCAGAAGCGTCGCCTGCAGGAGGAAAAAGACCACGTTCATGCCGTCTGGCTCGGCTCTTACGTGGAAATGCTCCAGGCCGCTGGCGCGGCCGACGAAGCTCCGAAGGGAGAGTTCGAACCGTTCTGCGTTCGCTCCAGGTGACCGCCCGCTCAATCGGGCCGTGACGATGTACACTATTCATCAATCCCTGATTAAAACCGCAGCACTTTCTCCCAATCGATCTCCATAAGTATATGGCGGCAAATAATTGAAGGGCAGCATGCTGCCGTGTCATGAAGCTGCGGTGGCAGGGTGCTGCCAGCCTCCCCTGCCCCGACCGGCCTGCCGTACTCGCACGAACACACTCTGTGAGGGTGAGCGGGTAGAGGACGACATCAGCACCCACGGCGGGTCTGACGGGCCCGGCGCGCAGCACGCCGGGCGGGCGGTGGATCAACGGCTTACCAGCGCAAACGGAGCCCGCGGCCGCCCGCTTATCTGGACCTCCTATTTCTCACCGCGGTAAAGCACGAGCCGGGCTCGCCAAACTGAGAAAAAGTGGCCAAAGGAAAGGGCCATGTCAAGATTGCCAAAGTAGAATCCCCACGGGAGACTCAACGTCCAACGATGCCCGTTGGCAGCTTCGGGAGGCGGCGTGTTCGAGTCCATAGGTTTGGGCCCAGACGCAGCTACGTTGTACAGCGCAATCCTTGACAACCCCCAGTACGGAGTGAACGACCTGGCGAACCTCCTCGGCTGGCCGCCGAGACGAGTACGCCACATCCTCGACGAGCTTGCCGAGTTATCGCTGGTACGCCCGTCGTGGGAACATCCGGAAACCCTGCTGGCGGTGACCCCCGCGGTGGGGTTCTCCACTCTCCTGGCCCGCCAGGAGCAGGAGCTTCTCCAGCGCCAGCAGGAACTGGCCGCCAACCGGCGGGCGGTGATGGAGCTCATCGAGCAACATTCGAGACAGCGTGCGGCCCAGCACCCCGAGGTCGACCATTTGACCGGCCTCGACGAGATCCGCACCCGCATCGAAGAACTCGCCAACACCTGCCAGACCGAGCTGATGGCCTTCGCGCCCCGCGGCGCGCAGACCAGGGAGGCCATGGAAGCCAGCCGCCCGCTCGATCAGGCCATCCTTGACCGCGGCGTCCTCATGCGGACGATCTACGTGCAGAGCATCTACAACGACAGCTTGACCCTTGAGTACGCCCACTGGCTGACCGAGGCCGGCGCGCTCGTGCGCACCTACGGGGCGCTCTCCCAGCGGCTGCTCATCTACGACAGGGAGAGCGCGCTGGTGCCGGTCAACCCGGAGGAGGAGACCATGGGGGCCGTCCTGATCAGGGGGACGGGGATCGTCAACGCGCTGTGCGAGCACTTCGAGTCGGTGTGGGAGAACTCCGCCGAACTCGGGGCCGGGCAGCCGCGCCGCCAAGGAGAGGAGCTGACCGCGCAGCAACTGGCCGTACTGCGCCTGCTGGCAGACGGCCACACCGACGAGACCATCGCCCGCCGCCTCGGCGTCTCCATCCGGACCACGCGCCGGATCACCGCCGAGCTCATGACACTCCTGGGGGCCCGCAGCCGCTTCCAGGCCGGCGTCCGCGCCACAGAACGCGGCGTCCTCCGCTCCGACCCCTAGCCCATCCGAGGCCCGGTCCGCGTCTCACGCCAGACCGCGCCCCACCCGGAACCCCGCTCTCCCGGTCCTCGCCTCACCGGGTCAGCGGCGGATCCCCCTTTCGCCGGGTCTTCGCACCATCCCAAAAGCCTCCGCCCCGCCCGGGCCGCCGCACGCCCACGGGGAAGCCCCTGCGCGCCCCACCGCCATGCCCAAAGCGTTGAAACCCGGCTGACACGCGCCCGGGGCCTCAGCGCGCACCGGCCGGAGACGCCAAGGCAAAGCCGCGGGACATACGGCCCTATGCCCGGCTGCACGGCCTCCCCGACCTCGAAGCGGGTCGGCCGAGGAGGGATGCCGTGGGCGAGCTCGTCTCGTTCTCCCCGGTCGCGATGCTCACGCCGGTTCCTCCACGGTCTCGGCCAGGGGCCGGGTCACGGGCGGGGCCAGCTCGTCTGCCGGCACGAAGCGGTGCCCGCGCTCCAGCAGGCCCTCGATCAGCGCCGGCAGCGCGGCCACGGTGTTCGAGCGGTCGCCGCCGCCGTCGTGCAGCACGATGACCGAGCCGGGCCGGGTGCGCTCCAGCACGTCGGCGGCGATCTTCGCCGGCTCCGGCATCGTCCAGTCGGCGGCGTCGACGTCCCACAGCACGGTGGTGACGCCGTGGTCGCCGAGCCAGCCGACGACCTCGGGGCTGCGCGCGCCGTACGGCGGGCGGAAGTAGCGGGTCGGGGTGCCGCCCGCGCCGTCGATCGCCTCGTTGGTGCGCTCGATCTGCTCTTCGAGCTGCGATCGGGTGAGGTCGGGCAGGAAGGCGTGCGACCAGGTGTGGTTGCCGATCAGGTGACCGGCCTCGGTCATGCGGGCGATCTCCTCGGAGTGCGCCCCGGCGTGCAGGCCGACGCAGAAGAAGGTGGCGGGCACGCCGTACCTGTCCAGGACGTCGAGGACGCCTCCTGTGTACGGCGGGTGCGGCCCGTCGTCGAAGGTCAGGGCGATGCCGGTGTGCTCGCGCGAGCCGTTGCCGAACCAGCGGCCGGCCCGCTTGAGCGGCTGCTCGGCGGCGACGCTGCGCGCGATGCCGGCCTGGAGCTCGTCCAGGCGGCCGGTGAGCGTGCCGCCGGAGATGCCGAGCCTGGTCAGCTGTGTCAGGTCGCGCCTGGCGGTGTCGGCCAGGGCGCGCGCGGGCACCGAGGCGAGGACCGGCCGCCGGGCGAGCATCCAGGGGTCGGCGCGGTAGACCTCGAGCCCGGCGGCCATGAGGCTGCCGTCGAGGACTCCGTTGGTGCTTTCCACCACGGCCACGAGGGACTGCTCCGGCGCCCGGGCCAGGCGGCGCAGGTAGGCGACGATGCCGTCGCGCTCGTCCGCGGCGAACCTGGCCGGGGAGCGCGCCGCGCGCCCCGTCTGGTCCATGACCTCGACTTCGTAGCCGGCGGAATCCCAGGAGACTCCGGCATAGAGCATCACGTTCTTCCGCCCTCCATGCTTGCCTGTTGTTGCCTAAACGTTGCCATGAATTGCCATAAGTGGCAATGTTGCTCCCACGGCCCCGAGGATCGAGGAACGCCCGACCCTTGGACGCGGCGAGGAACTGCCCGCGGTGCACCCCGGGTTCGGCCCGCGCGGGCGTAGGTGAGCACGATCTCACCTACGCCGCCCTGAAGGCGCGGGCTGGGCGCGGTACTTGCCAAGCCGTCAGGGCGCTGGGCCGCCCCGCGCGTCGTCAGCGTCTCCAGCACCGCCGTCAGGCTCGCGACCCCGCCCGACGCCCTGGACCGGCGCCCTGGTGACGCGTCACAGCCGAAGCTCCTCCAGTTCCCTGACCGCCTGGTCCATGTCGTCGGCGACCCCCTGGCTGAGCAGCCGCTTGTACAGGGCCTCGCCGCCGACGCCGAAGCGGCGGATCTCCCTGGCCCGGGCGCTCATCCTGGCCCGGATCTCCTCGACGATCGGGCCCGCCTCCCCGGCCCAGCCGTACGACTCCAGGAACATCCGCAGCCGGTGCGGCCGCGCGGCGAAGTCCGTGAAGCCCTCCGACGCGGCCACGCGGCGGGCGTGCAGCGGCACCCACCCCAGTGCCGTCCACGCCAGGTCCGACTGGACGGTGGTCGGGCCGGCGAAGTCCCAGTCGAAGAACCCGACCAGCCGTCCCGCCGACCAGGCGGCGTTGAACGAGCTCGCGTCGTTGTGCGCGATGATCATGCCGGGCGACCAGCGCACGCCCGTCCGCCATTCGGCGTCAGGGGGCGGCACGAAGTCGGCGACGGCCTCGTGGTAGTCACGCAGCCACCAGGCGACCTGGCGCAGCGTGTCCTCGGTGCGCGTCCACTCGGGCCAGACCCGGCGCACGCCCATCGTCTCGCCTTCCAGATACGTGAGGACCTCGCGGCCCTCGGAGTCGATTCCCAGGACGCGCGGCGCCCCCTCGAATCCCTTGCCTTCCAGATGTCTCAACAGCGCGTGAACCGTCCGGGTCCAACGCCTGACCGTCCTGCGAACCGTGCCCCCCACACGAACAGCACCACCGTCATTGCCGCCCTCCAACAGACCTCCCCTCAGGAACACCCAGACGATTGTCCGTTCCGTCACCACGCGCGACAAGAGCAACGCGGCGCGCGTTCGCGCGGGTGATCGCCCAGGTGATCACGGGCGGCCTTCAGGTGGCGGACCTGCGGCGTCCGGCGCGCGAAGATCCGGCCGGTGCTTTACGTGGGGGTGCCAGGGGGCTAGCGTCGAAAATGATCCTGCAACAGGAGTGAGGGATGTTCTCGATCACACTCACCGCCGCGGCGCGCGACGCGCTGCGCCCGGATGAGGTGATCTTCTTCGAGTGGCACGGCATCGGCGTGTGCTGCGCGCACGACGGAGAGTTCTCGGCCCGGCCGGTACGCCGGGCCCGGCTCCCCCGCCGCGCACGGCAACTCGGCGACGATCCCGCCTTCGCTCTCCCCGTCGCCTGGATGCACCTCGCCGGGCACGCGGTCACGATCGACTGCCACACGTGGGGGCGCTGGCGGCGCTTCACGACCGACCTCCCCTGCCTAGGAGGGACCGTCCGGTGAAACTGCGATCCATACTCATCTGGACAGCCGTCGCCGTCGTCGGCGCCGTCGGCTGGGGAGTTCTCGCCCTGTCACGGGGTGAGAACGTCAACGCGATCTGGCTTCTGGCCGCGGCGCTGGGCTCGTACGCCATCGCCTACCGCTTCTACGCCCGCTTCATCCTGCGCCGCGTGCTCGGCGCCGACGCCCGGCGCGCCACGCCGGCCGAGCGGCTCAACAACGGCATCGACTACCACCCGACCGACCGGCGTATCTTGTTCGGCCACCACTTCGCCGCGATCGCCGGGGCCGGACCGCTGGTCGGGCCGGTGCTGGCGGCGCAGATGGGCTATCTGCCGGGCACGATCTGGATCGTCGCGGGCGTCATCTTCGCCGGCGCCGTCCAGGACATGGTGATCCTGTTCTTCTCCATGCGCCGCAACGGCAAGAGCCTCGGCCAGATGGCCCGCGACGAGATCGGCCCGATCGGCGGCGCCGCCGCGCTGATCGCGGTCTTCGCCATCATGATCATCTTGCTGGCGGTGCTCGCGCTGGTCGTCGTGGGCGCGCTGGCACGTTCGCCCTGGGGCACCTTCTCGATCGCGATGACCATCCCGATCGCCTTCTTCATGGGCTTCTACCTGCGCAAGCTACGGCCGGGCCGGGTCGTCGAGACGACGGTCATCGGCGTCGGCCTGCTGCTGCTGGCGATCGTCGCCGGCGGCTGGGTGCAGGAGTCGAGCTGGGCGGAGACGTTCACGCTCAGCCCGTCGGCGCTGTCGCTGTGGCTGATCGCCTACGGCTTCGTCGCCGCCGTGCTGCCGGTCTGGATGCTGCTCGCGCCCCGCGACTACCTGTCGACGTTCATGAAGATCGGCACGATCGTGCTGCTCGCGATCGGCGTCGCGATCACCATGCCGGTGATGCGGACGACGGCGTTCACCGACTTCGCCTTCAGCGGCAAGGGCCCGGTCTTCGCCGGGTCGCTGTTCCCGTTCGTCTTCATCATCATCGCCTGCGGGGCGCTGTCGGGCTTCCACTCCCTGATCTCCTCGGGCACCACGCCCAAGATGATCCAGAAGGAGACCCAGGTCCGGATGATCGGCTACGGCTCCATGCTGATGGAGTCGTTCGTGGCGGTCATGGCCATCACCGCGGCCTGCATCCTGAGCCCCGGGCTGTACTTCGCCATGAACTCGCCCGCCGGGGTCGTC
Organism: Nonomuraea sp. NPDC059007; assembly: GCF_042740555.1. Lineage (NCBI taxonomy): Bacteria > Bacillati > Actinomycetota > Actinomycetes > Streptosporangiales > Streptosporangiaceae > Nonomuraea > Nonomuraea sp. NPDC059007. The sequence goes on from NZ_JBHYJD010000029.1 coordinate 99,409, forward strand.
GGCGCCACGGTCCAGACGGCCGCCGAGGCGGTGTCGAACATGGGCTTCGTCATCACTCCAGAACAACTCCAGGCGGCGGCGCAGGCCGTACAGGAGGAGACGCTCATCGCCCGGACGGGAGGTGCGCCGACGCTGGCGGTCGGCTTGTCGCAGATCTTCTCCGACTTCATCGGCGGGCCGGGGCTGCAGGCGTTCTGGTACCACTTCGCGATCATGTTCGAGGCGCTGTTCATCCTCACCACCGTGGACGCCGGCACCCGCGTCGGGCGCTTCATGCTGCAGGACACGCTCGGCAACGTGTGGAAGCCGATCGGCCGCGTCAGCTGGTGGCCCGGACTCGTCGGGACCAGCGCGGTGGTCGTGGCGGCCTGGGGCTACTTCCTCTACCAGGGCGTCAACGATCCGCTCGGCGGCATCAACCAGCTCTTCCCGCTGTTCGGCATCGCCAACCAGTTGCTTGCGGCTGTGGCGCTGACCGTGGCGACCACGCTGCTCATCAAGAGCGGGCGGCTGAAATGGGCGTGGGTGACCGGTGTGCCCCTCGCCTGGGACGTCGCGGTGACGCTCACGGCCAGCTACCAGAAGGTCTTCTCCAGCGACCCCGGGCTCGGCTTCTTCGCCCAGCGCAACCGCTTCCAGGCGGCGATCGACCAGGGACAGGTCCTGGCCCCGGCCAAGACGCCCGAGGCCATGCGGCAGATCGTCGTCAACTCGACCGTCGACGGGATCCTGGCGGCGTTGTTCGCGGTGCTCATCATCATCGTGCTGCTGGACGCGATCCGCGTCTGGGTGCGGGCGATCAGGTCGCCCGACCCGCTGCCGAGCACCGAGGAGCCGTTCGTGGAGTCCAAGCTCGTCGAACCGGCCGGGCTGATCGCCACCCGCGAGGAGAAGGAGCTGATGGCCGCCTCAGCCGCGGAGAAGGGCTGAGACCCGGTCGCGGATCCCGGGGGTGTCCAGGCCGCGGATCGTGAGGGTGGTGCGGCGCCGTACGACGTCGTCGACGGTCGCCGCCCACTCGCGCTCGCGCGCGTAGACGACCTGCGCCCAGATGTCGGGCCCGTCCGGATGGATGCGCTCGCCCAGCACCGGGTCCTGCTGGATCAGCCGGGCCAGGTCGAAGGCGAGCGAGCCGTAGTGCGTGGCCAGGTGGCGGGCGATCAGCGGGTCCATCCGCGCGTCCGGCTCGCGGTCGGTGAACAACCGCATCGCGACCGCGTCGGGACTGGCCATCCCCGGCAGCGGTACGGCCGGCAGCACCTTGGCGTGGTCGCCGCCCAGCACCTTCGACAGGGTCTCGAACACGTGCCTGCCGATGTGCCGGTAGGTCGTCCACTTGCCGCCGGCCACCGACAGCATGCCGCCCCTGCCATAGGTCAGGACGGTCTCCCGCTTGGCCGCCGTGACCCGGCCGGGCCCGCCGGGCAGCACGCGCAGCCCGGCGAAGGTGTAGGTGATGTCCTGCCTGGACAGCCCGGTGACCGCGTGGCCGGCCTCGTCGAGGATCTGGCCGACGTCGGCGTCGGTGGCGCGTACCTGCCCGGGGTCGCCGGTGTACTCCTCGTCGGTGGTGCCCAGCAGCAGGTGGTCCTCCCACGGGATGGCGAAGGACACGCGGTACTTGTCGATCGGCGTGGTCAGCGCCGCCTTCCACGGCTCGCGCCGGCGCATGACCACGTGCGCGCCCTTGGACAGCCGGATGCTCGGCTCGGCGGCCTCGTCCTCCATCCGGCGCAGCTCGTCCACCCAGGGGCCGGTGGCGTTGAGCACCAGGTGGGCCTGGACGCCGAACTCCGTGCCGTCGAGCCGGTCGCGCAGCTCCGCCCCGCACACGCTGCCCCGGCTGAAGCGCAGCCCGGCCACCTCGGCGTGGTTGAGCACGACCGCGCCCGCCTCCACCGCCGCGCGCACGGTCATCACCGCGACCCGGCTGTCGTTCATCTGGTGGTCGCCGTAGACGGCGGCGGCGCGCAGGCCGTCCATGCGCAGTTCCGGCACCAGCTCCTGGGCCTTGCGCGGGCCGACGATCCGGCCGAGCGAGGCCGACAGCGCCGAGTACAGGAACACGCCCGCCCCCAGCTTGGCCGCGCCGTGCGGCCCGCCCTTGTACACGGGTACGACGAAGTCGAGCGGCTTGACCAGGTGCGGGGCGATGTCGGCGGCCAGGGCGCGGCGTTCGCGGTGGTTCTCGGCGACGAGCTTGAGGTTGCCGGTCTGCAGGTAGCGCAGGCCGCCGTGGACCAGCTTCGACGACGCGCTGGAGGTGGCGCCGGCGAAGTCGCCCGCGTCCACCATGGCCACGCGCAGCCCCGCCTGGGCGGCCATCCAGGTGACGGAGGTGCCCAGGATGCCGCCGCCGATGACCAGCAGGTCGAACACGGCCCTGGAGAGCTCCTCCCGCGTCTGCTCGCGGCCGGCTCCCGTGACGATCATCATGACTTCTCCACCCAGTCGAGCGTGCGGGCGACGGCCTTGTTCCAGTCGCGGTACTCGCGCTCACGCCGGCCGGGGTCGATCACCGGCCGCCACTCGGCCGCCTTGTGCCAGTTGGCGCGCAGGGTCGCGAGGCCGTCCCAGTAGCCGGTGGCCAGGCCCGCGGCGTAGGCGGCGCCCAGCGCGGTGGTCTCGGCGACCACCGGCCTGATGACCGGCACGTCCAGCACGTCGGCGAGGGTCTGCATGAGCAGGTTGTCGGCGGTCATGCCGCCGTCCACGCGCAGGCCGGTCAGCGCGAGCCCGGCGTCGGCGTTCATCGCCTCGACGACCTCACGGGTCTGGAAGGCCGTCGCCTCCAGGACGGCCCGCGCCAGGTGCCCCTTGTTGACGAAGGCCGTCAGCCCGGCGATGACCCCGCGCGCGTCGCCGCGCCAGTGGGGCGCGAACAGGCCGGAGAAGGCGGGCACGAAGTAGCAGCCGCCGTTGTCGTCGACCGTCTTGGCGAGCGTCTCGATCTCGGCGGCGCTGGAGATCAGGCCGAGGTTGTCGCGCAGCCACTGCACGAGGGAGCCGGTGACGGCGATGGCGCCTTCGAGCGCGTACGTGGCGGGGCCGTCGCCGAGCTGGTAGCCGACGGTGGTGAGCAGGCCGTGCCGGGAGACGACGGGCTTGGCGCCGGTGTTCATCAGCAGGAAGCTGCCCGAGCCGTAGGTGGACTTGGTCTCGCCCGGCTCGAAGCAGGTCTGCCCGAACAGGGCGGCCTGCTGGTCGCCGAGCGCGGCGGCGACCGGGATGCCGCGGAAGTGCCCGTAGACCTCCGACGACGGCCGGATCTCGGGGAGGATCGCCCGCGGCACGCCGAGCGCGGCGAGCAGTTCGTCGTCCCAGGCCAGCGTGTGGATGTTCATCATCAGCGTACGGCTGGCGTTCGTCACGTCGGTGACGTGCCGGCCGGTCAGCTTCCAGATGAGCCAGCTGTCCACCGTCCCGAACAGGATCTCGCCCCGCTCGGCCCGTTCGCGCAGTCCCCGGTCGAGCATCCAGCGCACCTTGGGCCCGGAGAAGTACGTGGTCAGCGGCAGCCCAGCCCGTTCGCGGAAGATCTCGCCGTCCATCCCGGCGATGAGCTCGTCGGTGCGGGTGTCCTGCCAGACGATCGCCGGGCAGACCGGCTCGCCCGTCCGCCGGTCCCACAGCACGGCGGTCTCGCGCTGGTTCGTGATGCCGAGCGCGGCGATCTCCAGCCCGTCGACCGCCTCGGCCAGGACGCCCTGGACCGCCGCCCAGATCTCGGCGGCGTCGTGCTCCACCCAGCCGGGGCGGGGGAAGATCTGGCGGTGCTCGCGCTGGGCGACGGAGATGATGTTGCCGTCGTGGTCGAACACGATGCACCGGCTGGAGGTGGTGCCCTGGTCGATGGCGGCTGCGTACACGGGGAAGCCTCTTTCCACGATGTTCGACAATGCCGAACGCTCGGCAGAATCGTACGGGGTCGGGGGCGGATGTTTCAACGGGCCAGATCGCGGGTGATGGCGCGGGCGGCGTCGCGCACGTAGGAGACGTAGCGCATGTCCAGCGCGCCGTCCCTGGTCAGACGCTCAACGGCGCCCCGGATGCCGATGGCGCCCACGACGACGCCGCTGGGATCCTTGATGGGCGCGGCGACGGAGACCTCGCCCTCCTCCAGCTCCTCCAGCTCGGCGGCCCAGCCCTGGGATCTGACCAGGTCGAGCCCGTCCTCGTCGGACTCCTCGTAGGGGTCGTGGGCCAGCAGGACCTTGCCGAGCGCGGTGGTGCGGGCCGGCAGGTACGCGCCCACCTGCAGGACCTGCATGCTGTCGTCCGGCCGGAAGACGTGGTGGATCACCAGGACCTGGCCCTCGTGCAGGGTGCCGATCCACACGCTCTCCCTGCTGCGCCCGGCCAGGCCGTCGGCCCAGTTGAGCGAGCGGCCGCGCAGCTCGTTGACGTCGAGGTAGCTGCTGCCCAGATGGAGCAGGGTGGCGCCGAGCCGGTACTTGCCGGTGGCGGCGTCCTGCTCCACGAAGCCGACGTGCACGAGGGTGCGCAGGATGCCGTGGAGCGTGCCCTTGGGCAGGGCCGTGGCCCTGGCCAGCTCGGCCACGCCCAGCTGGCGCGGCCCCGCGGCCAGGAGCCTGAGGATGGCCGCGGCCCGCTCGACCGACTGGATCGTCTCTCCCACGGTGCCGACGATAGCGCCTGTTCGGGATTGTCGAACAGCTAGCCCGCATTCTTGATGAAGACGATCCCCTCGGCATCGTGGTCCGGCTCCAGCGGAATGTAGCGGTAGTCGGTGCTGATCCGGGGCACCGGCTTCACGCCCGTCGCCGCCAGCGCCCTGGCGTCCACGACCAGGCGGTCCCCCGGCACGGCGGACAGGATGCCTTCGATCGTGTCCGGCCCCGGCGGCTCCATACCCGGCCAGTGACCGACTCCGGTGGCGAGGAAGGCGTAGCCGTCGCCCAGCCGCGCCTGCGTCATCGCCCCCGCGCTCCACCACGCCACCGGCGTCTCACCCAGCCGCATGGTGCTCCGCTCGCGCTGCAGGTGCCGGTTGTGGGCGTAGACGAGCGTCGGGCCGCGGCGGGCCTCGTGCTCGGCGATCGCCAGCAGGTTGTCGGCCATCATGGCGTCGCGCAGCCCCGTCAGCCGCGGCAGCCGGTCGGGCGTGTCGTCGGCCACCGCCGCGTGGTAGCGCAGCAGGCCGGTCGCCGTCCTGCCGTACAGGCGGGCCCGCCACCAGTCCCGCCCGGACGCCCGGGCCAGCCGGGGAGCCTCGGCGTCGAGGTAGCCGGTGAGGTCGCCGGCGAGCAGGCGCAGCCGTACCGCGTCGTCGGAGCGCCCGATCGAGCGCGCGGGGTTCATCATCGCGTCCAGGTTGTCCCAGCGCTCGTCGGCCCCGAACAGCCCCGCGAAGTCCGCGACGTTCCACGGCAGCGGCAGGTGGGCGGCGAGCGCCGCGTGCAGCCGCAGGAGCGCGTCGCGGGGACTGGCCGCGCCGCTCAGCTCCATCGGCGCGTCGAACCCGTGGAAGCGCAGCCGGTCCTCCTCGCCCCGGCCGCGGTTGTACTCCCGCATCCAGACCACGAGTTCCCGCTCCGCGGCCGACCCGCCGAGCCCGTGGCTGAACCCCTCGCGCATGACCACGTCGAGGTCGCCGTCGCCGCCCGCCACGTAGTCGTCCACGACCAGCCCCTTCAGGCAGTCGCTCTCGACGGTGACCGAGCGGTACCCGGCGTGCCCGACCAGATACCGGAAGAGCTCGTTGCGCAGCCGGGGGAAGACCTCGACGCCGTGCGTGGGCTCCCCCAGGCCCAGCAGCCGCGTGCGCGCCCCGGCCAGCTTCAGCACGGCCGCGCCCAGGTCCCGCGCGTCCGCCCATGTGACGTCATCCATGCTTCAACGGTATCGTTGAACATTCTGTTGAAGCTCTGGAGATTTCATCCGGTACGGCGAGGCCGTAACCTTCAACTCATGAGGCAGCTCCGCCCGATCGACCTGGCCCGCGAGCACGGCATTTCCTCGCAGGCCGTACGCAATTATGAAGAGGCGGGAATCCTCCCGCGGGCCGCGCGCACGCCGAGCGGGTACCGGGCCTATACCCCGCTGCACGCGCAGGCACTGCGCGCCTTCGTCGCCCTGACCCCCGCGCACGGGCACCACACGGCCACCGCGGTCCTTCGCGCGATCAACGAGGACGCGCTGGAGGAGGCCCTGCGGCTCATCGACGAGAGCCACGCCCAGCTCATGGAGGACCGCCGCACGCTGACCGCCGTCGAGAACGCGCTGCGCGACCTGGCACCCACCCCGGCCGAGCACGGCGTCACCCACATCGGCCCGCTGGCCCGCAGGCTGGGCGTGCGCCCCGCCACGCTCCGCAAATGGGAACAGGCCGGCATCCTGCGCCCCGGCCGCGACCCGCGCACCGGCTACCGCGTCTACGCCTCCGCCGACGTGCGCGACGCCCAGTTCGCCCACCAGCTCAGACGCGGCGGCTACCTGCTGGAGCAGATCGCCCCCCTGCTCGCCCAGGTCCGCGCGGCCGGCGGCATCGCGCCGCTGGAGGCCGCGCTGTCGGGCTGGCGCGAGCGGCTGTCGGCCCGCGGCCTGGCCATGCTCGGCGGCGCCGCCGCCCTGGACGCCTACCTGTCCGCCCGCGGCTGAGCCTCCTCGATCCAGCCGCGGTCGATGCCGGGGTTGTCGTCGTGCACGACGAACTCACGTTCTGCCTCCAGTACGGCGAAGCCGCCCGCACCCAGCGCACGTACCAGCGCGTCGAGCCGGTGCCCCGCCACGGACAGGCCGACGCCCCGGCACCGCTGGGTCACATATCGCTCGGCTGAGCCGTCCGGGCATACCCGCCGGGCGTTGCGCGACAGGTGCGCGGAGTGCCGCTGCGCGATCTCGGCCAGCTTCTCCGTGCGCGCGAGGTCGGTCACCGTGACGTGGTGCTCGAAGTAGCATCCGTCGAGCTTCGCGGCCGCGGCGGCGGTCCAGGGCACGTCCCGGTTCCACGGCGCCGCCTCGATCTTCACCCTGACCACGCGGAACCCCGCCTCCCGCAGTCCCGCCGCGCACGTCGCGGCGGCGGCCCGCTGCTCGGGCAGGGTGCCGCGGCCGGCGAGCGTCAGCGTCGGCTGGCAGGTGACGGCGCCGCGCTCCAGCACGACGTGGGTCAGCGTGGCCTGGTTACCCGCCGCCCAGGCGTCCAGCCGTTCCACGTCGCCACCTGGCGCAACGGTCAGATGAATGTCGAATACCCCCGCGAAGTCCACGAAGGCCATGATCCACCACATCGCGGGTTTCTCCGCTTTCCTAGGAAACCTCGTCGTAGTCGCCCCACCCGGCCATCTCACGCCACGTGGGCCAGGTCTGGCCGGTGGCCTGCCGTACCAGCTCACCGGGAACACTGAACGGCGGCGCCTTGCGCGGGTCGGCGAGCGCCTGGGCGAGGATCTCGTCGTGCAGGACGGCGGCGGCGCGCAGCCGCGGCAGCACCGCGTGGACGCGCTCGGCGTAGCCGGCGGGCAGCGGGGGTCCGTCCCCGCCGATGTCGTACCCGGCGCCGGCGGTCACCAGCGCGATCTCCGGGCGCTTGCGCAGGGCGATCGCGGGGCTGAGGTGCAGGGCGACGGCGTCCCAGACCACCTCGGCTCTGTCTCGCGGCAGGCCGTGCTCGACGAGCCAGTTCGCGGCCAGGTCCGCGCCGTCGATCTCGAAGCTGCTCTGCCCGTTGCCCGGCTCGCTGAGCCCCACGTCGTGCAGCACGCAGGCCAGGAAGAACAGCTCGTCGTCGTAGTCGCGGCCCGGCAGCACGCCCTGCGTCTCGCCGGTGAAGCGGCCGTACAGGTAGGTGCGCATGCTGTGGTTGAAGATCGCCGGGCTCTCGATGGCGCGGGCGTGGCGCACGGCCTCGATCGCGAGGGCGGTCCTGGGGAACGGCAGGCCGTCATACGCTTCCATGCCCGGTCCTTTCCGCCCTTTGCGCACGCAGGTGGCGCAGGGCGAGCAGGCCGCCGACGCCGGGGACGAAGGCGCGCCACATGGTCCCCCGCAGGCCCGTGGACGGGGCGAGGGAGGCGGCGGCGATGACGGTCACGTAGGAGATGCCGTGCAGCGGGCCGCCGAACGTCGTGATGACCTTGGCGTGCACCGTGAACAGGTTCGTGAGCAGGACCGCCAGCGAGAGCAGTTCGGCGGCCGAGGCGATCCGCAGCAGGCGCATCCGGCTCACGCCGCCTGCCCGGAGCCGGGCCGTACGATCATCAGGACCACGACGATCGCCCACGCCAGGTTGTAGACGCCGGCGAACATCGACAGCTGCCGCAGCCGCGCCGGGTCGCCTTCGCCCTGGTCGGCCAGGGCATCGCGCTGGCGTGGGTAGATCTGGGTGATGAGAAGCAGGGCCGCGGCGGCGGTCAGGACCATCGACACGATGATCCAGATCTCGCCCATCCGGCCCTGGACTCCGGCCAGGATCATCCCGGCGAGCGGGACCACGAGACCGAAGGCGGCGTACCCGCGGGTGACGCGGTGCAGCGCGACGGCCACCGACCGGCTGCGGCCCTCCCCGGCCGGGGCGGGCGCGTAACGGGGGAACAGGCTCGTCGCCACGGCCGAGCCGCCGACGAACACGATGGCGGCCAGCACGTGGACCGACAGCAGGACATGTTCCAGCATGTCTCCTCCTCCAACCTTCAGGGTGGCTGAAGCTTAGGGCATACTTCAGCCGCCCTGAAGGTTGGGGTACTTCACCGCGGATCGGCCGCCTCAGCGTGAGAGGCCGGGAACCTCAGCGCGGGTCGGGCGCCTGAGCCGGGAAGCCGGGCGCCGCGGCCAGGAAGGCGGCGAGGACGGCCTGGCCGACGCGGCGCTGGACCGGGTCGGCGTCCGGCCCGAACAGGCGCTCGTCCGCCTCGGCCACCGCCTTCCTGGCCGCCCGCAGCAGGTCCAGACCGTCCGGCGTCACCTCGATCGCGGAGGCCGAGCCCGCGCGCGCCGTGTGGTCCCGCACCAGCCCCGCCGCCTCCAGCGACTTCACCGCCGCGTGCACACTCTGCACGGTGACCCCCTGCATACGCGCCAGATCACTGAACGACGCCCCGGGCACCCCCGAGATATGCCCCAGCAGCCCGAGCCTCCTGACCGTCAGATCAAGCGGCGCCAGCGCGGCCGTCAGCTCATTCTCAACCCGCCGCGCCAGAGTCAGCACGATGATGGAGGCGCTGGTCACGGGCGGGCCGAGGCGGTCGTCGTCACTCACCCCGCCAGTTTCCCACCGACTCTCACCGCACCGGCAACCCCGTGACGGCCCGGCCGATGATCAGGCGCTGGATCTCCGACGTGCCCTCGAAGATGGTGTAGTTCTTGACTGCGCGTGATCGCGACCTGGGCAAGGCTGTCGAATCACGACGCCGACCAGGGCTGACACCTCGGAACGCTTGCCGTCCTCTTACAGCGGTTTTCTGAGTCTGACGGAACAGAGACGGAACAAGATCAGTCCTGCGACCCGCGAAAGGACTCGAACCAGCTTCTCGCAATGTTGATCAGTTCATGCTGGTTCAGATGTGCTGTAGGTCGAGTCACCTGAGTCCAGGTATGTTCATGCTCGTTTGCCTGGTGTGGCTCGCATCTTGGCCCCTTTGGGGCGCTCAGCCAATCACGCCTGGGTGCCGGGGCTACCTTCTTGTGCTGATGGATGGCCTGTGGGGCTGGGTTCTGTGTCTCCCTAGATACGCCCTGCTTACGACTCAGTTCCATGGGTAGCGTTTTCGACGGCAGCAATCGTGGCGTCGATGCCGAGAGAAAGTTCCTGCAAGATCTCCGCACGTGACTCACCTGTTACTGCGCTGAGTCGGTGGATGAGATGTTCGGTAGCGAGTCTTGCGGTGATGAAATGCTTGTTCATAGCCGTGAGTGTGGCTGTGCCGCATGCATCCATCACCTCACTAGCTATGGAGCGTTGCCACGGCCATCGGTAGGGGCGGAGCTTTACGTTGAGCTGAACGGACCCGTTGACTTCATGGATCAGTTGCGCTTGCTCATCGATCGATAGGGACTTGTCGCCCATGATCGTGAGCATTCGCATCCACTGTGCTGCGGCGTCTCTCCACATGCTCATATGGCGAGGGTAGACCTGCAAGCAACAAGTGCCTAGCCAGCTTCTGCATGGAACTGCACCGTGACGATCAGTCCAATCTATGATTCGATAGATCCTTAGGGGCGGATCCAGGAAGGCTAACTATGGCGATAATAAGGGACACAGACGAATTAGAGCAGATCGCTAGAATTGAAAGTCAGATTGCACGAAATCGATTCTTCTTCAATATATTTATTGTCACTCTAATCATACTTGCGGCACCATTGCTAATACTGCTGTGGCTCTGGTTCGCCGATTCAGACATCTTCTCTGCTCAAAGTCGTGCGTGGGTGCTACTCGGTACTGCTGGGGCCTATCTACTCATAATCTTATTTTCTATCGCACTACGAACCCAAAGGTATACTCTCGAAGGAGAATTACGGGCAGCCCATGCACGTAAGCGATATCAAGCAACGCCGTCTAGGGCAGCTACGGTAGGTGACCCCCTCACGCAGTTCGAGACAGCAAGGTTTGGATACCCTGTCGAGACGCTGGATTACGTTGAACTAGCAAAGAGAAAAGCAGCTAGAAGCCGGAAGGCGTTCCGAACATCGCAACTTGTGATTTCCCTAGGCTCCATTTCGGTCACCTTCTTGACGGGACTTAATAGTGCAATTGATCCGTCAAATTTGACTAGCTTAGGGGCTGCGATAGTGAGCTTGATAGTGTCGTTCACTACTGCAGTTTCAGCTCTTTTCAAGTGGCGCGAGCAAAGCTTCAACCTGCAACAAACGGCCAATTCCATTGAGCGAGAGTACAGTCACCTGGAACTCTCGATCCTTGATTACAAGGATCGAGCAACCGCTTTTCCTTTGTTTGCTGAGCGAGTCGAAAAATTCAAACAAGAGCAGCGTGATAGAGAGCTGCAGTTGGAACTTTCTCCGGAAAAGAGCTCCAGTCCTCACCAATCCGCAGGTGGAGGAGGTGGAAATGGTCAGGCGATATCCAGTAGCTAACGTCAAGTGCATGTTGACACTCTTGGCCTGCCCGTCTGCCGTCGTCCCACCCGCACGGGTAGCGGGCCAGCCGCGGGGCTGCCCGGCCGCGCGCTCGGTGCCAGGGCCGTAATGGAGCGGGGGCGGCCCCGCGGCTTGTCTGCTAGGGCTTGCCTTGGGACGGCGGCAGACGGACAGGCTTCCACCCCAACCACTCCACCACCGCACGTCGCGATCTTGGCCTGCCCGGAGCCGGAGCGCCCCCGCCGGAGGCATGCAGTAAGGCCTGCCGGCGCCTGGGTCCACGTGCGCTTTGCGAGCTCGGCTTCGTGAGCGGAGTAGTGCGCCTTCTCAGACTTACGGCCCTGAATCTTGTCCGCGCCTGCCGACGGGGCGCGAGTGATCGCGGCTGAGGCGCCGGACCTAAAGTCCGGCGTCCTCATGCTTCCCCTGTCGGCGGCGCGTGCGGCCCGGTCAGGGCCGCTTTAAGTATGAGAAGAAAGTTCTCACAGGTCATTAGCCACTACCGGCCTTTAGGCATACCCACGGACTTGGCCAAGCTCGCAAGGTCGGATAGCTCGATGACTTCGACGCCATGTTCTTGGAGAAGTTCGACTCCCTGACAGTCGGCCACGAACAGGTCGGGCTCTCGCCATGCGATCACGACGCGAGGAATACCGGCTCTAAGGATGAGCTCCGTACAGGTTGTCGGACGGGACTTTCGGAACGAGCAAGGTTCCAAGGTGCTGTAGAGAGTTGTGCCGGACAGAGAGCCATCAACTCTCGATAGGGCGGACTCTTCCGCATGCACATGGATGTCGACATCCCGAGAGTAGCCGCGAGAAACCTCATGTCCGTCCACGTCGACGATGATTGCGCCAACAGAGTAGGCCGTGGATGACGGGGGACATTCCTTGGCGAGCTCGACCGCCTCCATGAGCCACCGTCGATCGACGTCAGTTGCTTCACCATGGTTCATGAGGTGAGGTCTCCAGAGGAACTCTTGGGTAGATAGCGGATCAATACCACGTCGCCAACGTTTCGGACGTCAGCGACTTTCATCCGATGGGCAGATCCTCCGGGAAACATGCCGTCGTTGACGAATCTTGGTGCTTTCGAGTTCCCAACGAAGATGGGTGCAATTGCCAGGTGAATTTCGTCGGCTAGCCCTTCCGTGAGGAACTGAGTATGGATGGTGCTACCGCCCTCGACCATCAGGCGATGCACACCACGTGATCCCAGATCGTCAAGCATGGCGGGCAGATCGAGAGTTGGGCCGGTTCCTACGACGTCGGCCAGATTGCCCAAGTTCTTTTGAACCTTCGCCATGGTTGAGTCTGGGCAGTAGACGACCTTGCCTCCGCCGAAGTGCCAGAACTTAAGGTTGGCGTCCAGATCCCCGCTTCCAGTGATGGTGACCTTGAGAGGGTAGGCCGGAAGTCCTTGGGCCACGCGGTGCGCCCGCCGCTCCTCGGAGTTGACTAGGAGACGTGGGTTGTCTCTTCGCATGGTGGTCGCGCCTATGAGGATGGCATCGCTCTCGGCTCGAACCTGGTCGACACGGTCGAAGTCTGCGGCGTTGGACAAGAGGAGTCGATCAGGTGCCGTGTCGTCGATGTAGCCATCGACCGACATGGCACAGCTCAGGAGCACATGAGGGCGTTGCATGCCGGTGATCCTCCGGGTGTAGGGCCAGCTCAGGCTTGATGGGCAATGAGTCCGTCGAAGCTCTCTCGGAACTCAGTGACGGCGGGTACGGACTGCCATCGCTCCAATTGTCCATCGAGCTCGGCCAACTCTGTGATGATCCGAGCTGACCCGGTTGCCTCGGCGATGCCGAGAGCCTGCAGACCGATCGAAGCTGCCTGCTCTGGTTCGCGTGCACCGACGTACGCGAGTGATTCCCTAGCAAGGTAGACGCCCTTGTCACGGTGACGCATGGGCGGAAGGTTCTCGATGGCAGTTCGAAATCCTTCGGCCGCGTCGGCATGGTTGCCCACGGTGTAGAGGCTCCGCGCACGGTGGATCTCGATGTACGCGTCGTCCATCCATGAACCCCAGGAGAAGGACGGGTCCATGTCTTGATCAGTGATGAGAGTGTGGGCGAGATCGAGCATCTGGTTGGCGTTGCGGCTGTCGCCGGTGAGGGCGTAGCCGTACGCGCCGTTGGTCGCGGCGATTGCACCAAGGCGAGTATCAGGGCGGGCCTGTCTCGACGCTGCTTCTGCAAGGTCGATTGCGGTGAGCCCATCCCGCATGTCGCCGGCCAGCTGGCTCTTGCGCGCGAGGATGAACGTCGTCAGGTCGGGGACTCCTGCGGCATACGACCATTCCAGCGCTCGGTCTGTCCAGAACTGCGCAGAGCGGAAGTTGCCTGCGTCCTGGTAGAGCCAACCGCATAGCTCGGCGTACTGCGTCTGGATGTACTGGAGTTCGCTAGCGTCCGCGCCCCGGTAGCTAAGACGGAGCTGTCGGATGGCGTCGATTTGGCTCTCGACGGCGGGGATGGCTCGGAGCGGGCCTAGTAGGTTGTCGTTGTCGATGAGAACACGTCGCATCTGGCGGAAGTGTTCCGCAGGCTTGAGGCCAGGGGCCATGAGCGGTTGAAGCGAACCATGAGCCCGCGATTGCGCTGACGTCGATGGACTGGCGGATGCTGCCGCCACTACGCCCAGGCCCAGGCCGCTGAGGAATGTACGGCGAGGCAGAGTCACGAAGATGATCCCTCCGTCTTGTGTTCGGCAGGGAATAGCAACCCCTGCCTCCTCTGACTCTGCGGGGAAGTCTGGCGATGGAGCCAGAGCTTGGCGCGTGTTGGCCACATGGTCACGTGGACTGGCCACATGGTTTGCGTGACGAATTCCGTTCGGGTTGGAATCGATGAGACTCCACAAGCGCAGAAGGGCACCGCTGGCGTTGAGTTCTCTGTCAACTGCTTCGGCGAGTTCGCGCGGCGGCTTACGCTCTCCGCGTTCAATTCGAGCCAAGTAGCTGGCGTTATACCGAGTTAGTTCTCCCATTTTGGCTAGCGAGAGATCGCGCCTGTCGCGCCATGCTCGCAACTCAGAGCCCCACAGATGTAGAGGAGAACGATCAGGTGTCAGCTCTCTCCGTGGTTGACCCATGCTGCCTCCACGAGGTCAATGTGGCCATCGGCCTTGGCCACTTCGAAAGTATCGCCGAATTCTTTGAGAAGCGCCAATCTCCAATTATGGGAATTCGCACCGCAGGGGTGCGGCCCTCGATTCGGAGGTGAGCTCTGTGAAGCTCTTCATCGACGTCACCGGCAAGACGTTCATGGTGACGAAGGAAGCGGTTGAGAAGTCCGACCAGAACGGGCGTCAGAAGTCCGAGCGGGAGACCGGCCGACCGATGTGGGTCACGCAGGTCATGGCGCTGGACGAGACGGGCGGCGAGATGATCAACGTCACCACGGCCGGAGAACGGCCCACCGTGACCGTTGGCAACCAGATCGCCCTGTTCAAGCTGGAGGCACTGCCTTGGGCGACCAACGGTCGCAATGGCGTGGCCTTCCGCGCGGCTGACATCAAGCTCGCTGGTGCTTCGGTCAGCAAGTAGACCGCACATCGGAATTTCAGGTTCCGTGCGAAGGATCGAGCAGTACATCCGATCGCGAAGCGATCACACGGCTGTCCAGAGCAGCGACACGTCTCGGGAAGGAAAGGCCGATGGACGAGAACATCACCAAGTTCAAGGACATGCTTCAGTTCAATCCCGATTGTGAGCACCTGGTAGTGAGCTGGGAGCTCTTCGAGCCCAAAGACCAGTCCGGAACCGCCAAGGTCACCGTCGTCTGCCGCGACTGTCGGCAGAGCGTCGTCAAGTGGCTCACTGCCGAGTGATCTCAAGATCACCCGTAGAAAAGCTTTCGCCCGAGGTGACGGACTTCGTCGTCATCCACTTCAGCCTCGAACCCAACGCCCTGTAGGGGATCAGATGAGCAAGAGGGACTCGTACAGCACCGGCGTACAGGACCAGCTCCAAGCCGCTGCTAACGCCAACGACAAGGGCACCGTCGTCAGCATCATCGAAACGGTGATGCAGGAGGACCCCGAGCTTGGTGAAGCGCTCGGACGCAAGGTCATCAGCGACAGCCTGCAAAAGGCTCGTCGCACTCGCTAGATTCCACTGATCGAAAACGCCTGGCCTGAAGGTAGCCGCCTGCAGGCCAGGCACCAGGACGCAGTCCTTACTTCGAAACTCCCCACCTCGCCATGAGGAGAAGAGTCATGCCTAAGCCTACCTTCGGCATGTCCCACCGCAAAGGCGGCTTCGGCCGTCGTGGCAGCTCTGTCACGCTGATTCAGAACAACGTGCAGCACAGCTACCTGCGCACCGCGAAAATCACCTTCTACGTCGTGCTGCCCGTCGTCGGCCTGTTCGTGGCCGTGATCTCCACCTACTACCTGCCGCCCCTGGCCGCCATCCCCATCGGCCTCGTAGCCGGCACTCTGGCAGGCGGCCTGATCGCTGGCGTCATCGCCATCTGGCCCATCCTTCGCGCCATCTGGTGGTGGCTTCCGGAAATCACCCTCGTCGTCCTGCTGATCGGCGGATGGGTGTATCTCCAGGACCGGACCAACCCCATCATCACCGGCCTCGCCTACGCGAGCATCATCGCCGCCATCGGCCTGCCCCCGATCGCACGCCGCTTCATGGTGGCTCTGCTCTGGTGCCTGATCGTCCGGCACCGGCTCCGCACCTGCTTCACCTCCTTCCTGTCCACTGACCGGCACGGCCACTTGCCGTTCATCGGCATGGCCAAGCCCATCCCCGTCGGTGAACGCGTCTGGCTGTGGCTGCGTCCCGGCCTGTCCCTGGAGCATGTCGAAACCCAGCTCGGCCAAATCGCTGTCGCCTGCTGGGCCGCCTCGGTCACGGTGACCAAGGCCAGCACCTCCAACGCCGCCGCCATCTACCTGGACATCAAACGCCGTGATGTCCTGCGCGGCCTGGTCGGCTCCCCCCTCACCGAGGACCTGCCGACCGACATCCCGGCCGCGCCCCGGCCGATTGCCCCTGTTCCGGCTCAGCTCGATCTAGCTGACGTACCGGAAACCGATGACACCGACTCCGCCGAGCGTCCGGCTAAGAAGAACGGCCGACCAGCATCCGTCAACAGCACTCCCGCCCAGACGGCTGCTGACTCTGACCTCGACTGGATCTGACGCGTCGTCCGCTACCGGGAGGACACCCGGCAACTGTTCTCTCGGTGGCGCCACTTCCACACCGTCGTGATCACGCAATGAGGTGACGCTGCCATGCACGCGGCTTTTTCCGAACCTCCGCACACCATCCCGGTAGCGCCATCGATGTCCATGTTCGATCCCGTCTTCATCGGCATCAACGAACTGGGCCATCTGGTCTACCTCGACCTCGTCTATCACAACCTGCTGGACGCCGGTGAGCCCGGCGGCGGCAAGTCCGCACTGATCCAGAACCTCGTCGGGCACGCCTTCCTGTGCCACGACTTCACCCCCGTCCTGCTCGACCCCAAATGGGTCGAACTCGGAATGTGGATGGACGCCGCCGAAGCAGCAGGAGGTGTCTTCGTCGGCCCCGACATCGACAAAGGACTACGCGTCCTGCGACGCCTGCAAAAGGTACTGGACCGGCGCTACGCCTGGCTCGTGGCCCACGGCCGTCGCAAATTCCTGTCCGGCGACTTGATCAAAGTCATCGGCATCTTCATCGATGAACTCGCCTACTACACCGCCACCATCGGCACCCCAGAACAGCAGAAAGAGTTCATCGCCCTGGTCCGCGACCTGGTCGCACGCGGCCGTGCCTGCGCCATGCCGGTCATCGCCGCCACCCAACGCCCCAGCGTGGACATCATCCCCACCAGCCTTCGCGACCTGTTCGGCTACCGGGCAGCCTTCCGCTGCACCACCCCCAACAGCAGCGACATCATCCTCGGCCACGGCTGGGCCTCAGCAGGATTCAACGCCCAGACCATCAGCCCCACCACCCCCGGCGTCTTCTACCTCATCGCCGAAGGCGGCATCCCTCACCTGGTCAAAGCCGCCTACCTGTCCGACGCGCAGATCCACCAGCTCGTCGACTACGTCACCTGGATCCGCCGCAACGACGATCCCCACCCCATGCCACTCGCCGCCTGAACGGAGAACCCATCATGCCCCCCAACGACGACACGGCCCAGGCCATGGCCGACGTGCCCTGGCCTGACCAGGCGCCCACCGACCCCTACCGAGAAGCACTCCCGCTGTGCTGCGTCGAATGCAGCAACAACGAATTCATCAAGACCGTCATCACCACTGACCGAGGCACCCAGGACGCGCTGGAGTGCACCCACTGCCACGAGGTGTACATCGATGACTGACATCAGCCCGGCCGTGCAATGGCTGGAAAGCCCACAGATCATCGAACACACCCGCTGGTACGACGAACTCAGTCGTCCCTACACCTGGCAACTGCCCATGTTCTGGCTCAAGAACGACACCAGCGGCGCAACGCCGATGACCGTCTCCACCTACGCCTACGAGGACTCCGAATGGAGGCCCCTGTGATTTTCGAGGTCTACCGCGCTGATGGTTCCCCGGACATCCGCAACTGGATCATCCAGTGCGACAACCACTGCCTCAACACCATCTCCGTCCTGGACATCCTGACGTCCAGGTGGATTCTCGGCAGGTATCGCAACTGGCGCTGCTACTGCCCCACCTGCGCCGAAATGCTCGCCATGTGCCTCATCTCCTGGGCGCTGGCCTGCCCGGCCTGCGACTCCCCAAAGCTCACCCTCGGCACCGACAGCAACGGCATCGCCGAGGTCATCCTCTGTGACGGCGAATGCCACTCAACCTACCTCGCCGCCGACGGATGGCACTGCACCTGCTGCGGCAACCTCATCAGCCTTCCCGACGTGAACGGAGACTGACATGTCCATCACGATCCTCGACTACGTCGCCGCCAAAGTCGGCATCAAAGACAGCTACACCAGCAATGACCACGTGACCCACGGTGTCAACATCATCGGTGGCTGCGAGAGCTGTGACGCCACGATCGCCAGCTACAACGCCTACCCGTCGAAGACCGGCTACTGGCGCTGCGCCCACTGCATCGGCGACTCCGGATACCCCACGGTCGCCGCCTTCGAGGCCGACACCTTCTAGATCCGGCGTGGGGCCGGACATCTCGCCAAAGAACCCCGGCCCCCGCCCAAACAAGCCCACTCCCAGCGACCAAGCAAAGGAGCAGAACCGTCATGCACTCTATTCCAGTTCCGGCTGCGCGGATACCGCAGCTCGAACAGCTCAACGCCGTCCCCGGTACCCGCGTCGTCTTCTACGACCCCACCGGCAGCCAGTACGGCCTGCCCACCTACCCCTGGAAATGGGCACCCAAGCACCTCAAGACCCGACGTCAACTCACCGCCCTCGGCCTGCGCCCCGGCGGACAAGCCCCCGTCGCCCAAATCCTGTGGCGCAAAGGCGGCCGATTCGCCTACCTCTACGACATCACCCGCGCCCTGCCCAAGCGCACGCCCACCGGCAAGCAACTCGACGCCCTCGACAAAGCCACACGCGCGCGTCGCACCAAGCGGAGCGCCTCATGAGCCGCACCGTCGAAACACCCGACTACGCCGCGTTCCTCAAAAGGATCATCCGCGCCTACAGCAAGCGCATCGCCGAAGGCGACATCGAAGCCCTCGCCGACCTCGCCGGCGTCGTCACCGAACTCGACCACGCCATCACCCAAGCCATCATCCAGCTGCGCGCCAGCTACGGCTACTCCTGGGCAGACATCGCCCGCCCCCTCGGCATCACCCGCCAAGCCGCCCAACAACGCTGGGGCGGTGAGCGCCCATGAGCGCCGGAACCGTCTACCTGCTGCACTTCGAACGGCCCTACAAGCACGCCCGCCACTACATCGGCTGGACCGCCGGCGACCTGAACCACCGACTTCGCCAGCACCGCAACGGCAGCGGCGCACGCCTCATCCAGGTCATCACCGCCAACGGCATCGGCTTCGTCGTCGCCCGCCTGTGGGACGGCGGACGCAACCTCGAACGCTCCCTCAAACGACGCGGCGGAGCCTCACGCTGCTGCCCCCTATGCGGCATAACCCCCCGCGTTACCGGCTGGAACCAGCCCGACAGCCCGGCCGAGACCGCCTGCTTCATGCCCTGCACGGTCAGCCTGGTAGCCGCCAACTGCGGCTGCCCACGCACCAGAACCATCGCCGCATCCTTACTCGCCAGCGCACCCATCACCTGCGGCGACTGCTTCCAGGCATTCACCTCGCTCCCCAGGAGCACACCATGAGCAAGAGCAACCGGCTCGAAGACGCCATCCAGCTCATCATCCTGCTCCTCGTCGGCCTCATGGCCGGAGCAGCCTCCTTCACCCACGTCCACGAATGGACCATGGCCAACAGCCCCGCAGGAACCGGCGAATGGTTCGGCTGGGCCAACGCCGTCATCTCCGAACTCACCCCCACCGCCTCCGGCCTGGAAGTCCGACGCCGCAAGCGCAACGGCCAACCCATCGCCTACCCCATGGCCGTACTCATCGCCTCCGCCGCCCTGTCCATCGCGGCCCAAATCGCCGTCGCCAAACCCCACCCCACCGGCTGGCTGATCGCCGCCATCCCCGCCCTGGCCTTCCTCGCCCTCACCAAACTCGTGCTCTCACGCACCACCACCCCACCGGCGACAGCCGTACCCGAATCCGCAAACGCGCTCCAAACTGCGGTCACGCCTCCTGCCCACGAGGACCAGGAACACGCGGACACCACCGACCGCACCCTCCAGCGGCCCCCGGCCCTGCCGGTCTTGAACCTGCCCACCCCCGCCCTGGAAGGACACCGCTAACCCATGCCCACCCAGCTCGACATCGCTTCGGCGCTGGCTCTCACCCCCGGAACCACTTCCCTGGCTCCGGGCGTGGGGGCGAACACCGAAACCCCCTCGTTCGGTCCGTTCGCGCACCAACCAAGTCAGCAGATCCGCAGTGCCCTGCAACGCGCCGTACGACCCGATTATCCTGTCTGGCTGCGGCACGTCGAATCAGCTGCAGCCTGCACTCACCCTGTCCGGCTGCAAGGCACCCTGGCCACCGTCGACACCCGCACCGGCGAGATCCTTACCCACCGGCACACCACCACCCTGCCCGATGGCGTGATCTACAAAGCCTGCGGCAACCGCCGTCACACCGTCTGTCCCTCCTGCGCCACTCTTTACCAGGCCGATGCCTTCCATCTCGTCCGCGCGGGCCTGGTCGGCGGGAAAACCGTCCCCACCTCGGTCCGGCACCATCCAGCCGTGTTCGCCACCTTCACCGCGCCCACCTTCGGCGAGGTGCACACCCGCGTCGTGCGCAATTGCACCTGCCGTGACAAAATGCGCTGCACCTGCCGCGCCGAACCCTGCCACGCCCGCCGCACCCCCGAAACGTGCCCACACGGTACGCAGCTCGCCTGCTGGCGACGCCATGGTGTTGGGGATGAGCACCTTGGCCGGCCCCTGTGCCCGGACTGCTACGACCACGCCCACCACACGGTGTGGAACAACCAAGCCGGAGAACTCTGGCGCCGCACCAAACAAGAGGCCGAACGTCACCTCAACAAGCAAGCCCGCTCTCGCGGCCTGCCCCGCGTCCGGCTCTCCCACGGCAAAGCCGCCGAATACCAAGCACGCGGAGCCGTGCACTTCCACGTGCTGCTGCGCCTGGACGGCATCGACCCTGACGACCCCGCCCTGATCCTCCGGCCACCAGACGCCTTCACCGCAGACGACATCGTGGCCGCTGTCGAACACGCCGCCGCACATGTCACCTACCGCACCAGACCACACCCGGCCCGGCCGGACGGCTGGCCCATCGCCTGGGGCTGCCAACTCGACGCCCGCCTCATCACTCTCTCAGCATCCGGTGACGCCCTCGACGACCAAGCCGTCGCCGCCTACCTCGCCAAGTACTCCACCAAAGGCACCGAAGCCACCGGCCATGTCTCCCGTCGCCTGGACGCCGACTCCGTCGGGCTGTACGCCAACCCTCGCGGCACCCACACCGAACGGCTCATCGCCGCCGCATGGACACTCGGCCAAGAAGACGGCTGGGACAGTCTGCGCAGGTGGGCCCACATGCTCGGGTTCGGCGGACACTTCCTCACCAAAGCCCGCCGCTACTCCATCACCTTCACCGCGATCCGCGAAGAACGAGCCGCCCACAAACGCGCACAAGCCCTCAACAGCAACGACCCGATACCCGGGCAACCCCCCGAGACAACGGCATTTCACCGTCAAGCAAACCTTGACGCCAAAACCGAGGAAACCACCCTCGTCATAGGATTCCTCACCTACGCAGGCACCGGCTGGCACAGCACCGGTGACCAACTCCTCGCCAACACGGCAGCGGCACAAGCGCGCGAACGAAGTCGAGCAGGACGCGAAGAACTCGCCCACGAGAACGGCAGCAGTTCAGCGACCACACCGCTCGCAGCCTGACCCAGCCTCAGACCGCGAACGGAGCACCTCACGTGACCCTCATCAGCATGGATCGCACCTGGACACCCGAGGACGTTTCCACGTACCTCGGTGTGCCCGTTGCCACGCTCTACCAGTGGCGGCACAAGCGTAAAGGCCCTAAGAGCCGTCGTGTTGGCAAGCACATCCGGTACAAGCCCGACGACGTCCGGGCCTGGTTCGAGGATCAGGAGTAGACCCGTGGGCTACACCAAGGACCTGTGGACCCGGCCTGACCCGACCGGAGTGACTAAGAACGGCAAACCCGTCCGGGTCCGCACCGCACGCTGGGGCAACGGCAAACGCTGGCTCGCCTGCTGGCTCGACCCCGATGGCGCGGAAAGGACCAAAGCCTTCCGCACCCAGACCGACGCCAACGCCTATTGGCAAGCCATGGAGACCGACAAGCAACGCGGCGACTACCACGATCCCAACGCAGGCAAGGTCTTGTTTGGCGCTCTGGGAAAGCGCTGGATCACTTCACGTGTCTGCGACCCGGCCACATTGGTTCGTTACGAAAGCGTCTACCGGTTGCACGTCGAACCCGTCTTCGGTCGTCGCCAGGTCCGCACCGTCACTCCTTCGGAGATCCAAGCCTGGCTAGGACAGCTCGCCGAACGGTTCGAACCCTCCACCCCGATCGCGGCGTTCCTCGTCCTTCAAGGCATCTTTAATCTGGCCGCCGCCGATAAAGCGATCAAGACCAGCCCGGCGAAATCCTCAATCATCCAACGGCCCCGGCACCAAGCCGGAGAGATCCAAGCCTGGCCTGACGGATGGGTCAACGGCATGATCGACGCCCACCCCGAACCACTGCGCTGCATGCCCCAACTCGGCGCGTCCTGCGGCCTACGTGAAGGCGAGATCTTCGGCCTCGCCGTGGAGGACTTCGACTTCGACAACCAAGTCCTGCGCGTCCGCCGACAGATCAAATACCTCAACGGTGTCTATGTCTACGCCCTGCCCAAGAACGATCGCGAACGCATCGTCCCCCTCGCCGACTGGACCATCGAGGCCGTTCAGCAACACCTCAACACCCACCCAGCACGCGAACACACCCTCCCCTGGGAGAAACCCGACGGGCCACCCCGCACCCACACGATCCTGTTCCGCTGGCCGGTCATCGGAGCGCATGTCCATGCCCGCACCTACAGCGAACAGATCTGGAAACCCGCTCTCGTCAAGGTCGGCATCATCCCCGCCCCCTCACGAACACCCAAACCCGAGCAACCCGGCCGCGACGGCAAACGACGTACTCGCCTCCGTTACGCCACCACCCGCCGCCAGGGAACACACCAACTCCGCCACTACTACGCCAGCATCACTCTCGCAGGCGGTGTCTCCATCAAAGAACTCGCCGAGTACCTCGGCCACACAGACCCGGCCTTCACTCTCCGCCGTTACGCCCACATGCTTCCCAGCTCACATCAACGCGCTCGGGACGCGATCCACGATCATTTCGCCCGTACCGAGCCCTAACAAGATCACGGAACAGGTACGGAACAGAGCTTGATCACTAGCGCTAATAGTCTCGTCTGCTAAGAACGCGTCCTCTGCTGGTACAACAACAGAGGACGCGTTTGTGCTGTTCAGAGCTACCGCACGGGCAATCCGGTCACGGCCCGGCCGATGATCAGGCGCTGGATCTCCGACGTACCCTCGAAGATGGTGTAGATCTTGGCGTCGCGGTGGAAGCGCTCCACTGGGTGGTCGCGGGTGTACCCGGCTCCGCCCAGGATCTGGATGGCCTGCTCGGTCACCCACACCGCCGTCTCGCCCGCCACCAGCTTCGACATCGACCCCTCCGCCTGCTCGAACTGCCGCCCGTTGCGCGCCATCCACGCCGCCCGCCAGGTGAGCAATCTGGCCATGTCCACCCGGGTTGCCATATCGGCAAGGAGGAAGGCGATCGCCTGGTTCTCGCCGATCTTGCGGCCGAACTGCTCGCGTTCCGTGGCGTAGTCGCGGGCGTACTCGTAGCCGGCTCGGGCGATGCCCACCGCCATCGCGGCAACGGACGGACGGGTGGTCTCGAAGGTGCGCATGGCGGCCTGTTCGCCCGAGCGCTCGCCGTTGCGGACGCGGGCCAGGCGGGACTCCAGCTTCTCCTGCCCGCCGAGCAGGCAGGCGGCGGGCAGGCGTACCTGATCGAGGACGACCTCGGCGGTGTGCGAGGCGCGGATGCCGTGTTTCCTGAACTTCTGGCCCATGGACAGGCCGGGCGTTCCGGGCGGGATGACGAACGAGGCCTGGCCGCGGGTCCCCAGCGCCGGGTCCACGGAGGCGACGACGACGTGGACGTTGGCGATGCCGCCGTTGGTGGCCCAGGTTTTGACGCCGTTCAGGATCCAGTCGCCGGAAGGGTCGCGTTCGGCGCGGGTGCGGATGGCGCCGACGTCGGAGCCGGCGTCGGGCTCCGAGGCGCAGAAGGCGCCCAGCTTGACGTCGTTCTCGGTGCCGAACATCTGGGGCAGCCACTCCCCCATCTGCTCGGGCGTGCCGTTCGCGGAGAGCGCGGCGGCGGCCAGCCCGGTCCCGACGATCGACAGGCCGATCCCGGCGTCACCCCAGAAGATCTCCTCGAACGCGACCGGCAGCGCCAGCCCGCTCTCCTCGAACCATTGGGTGGCGAAGAAGTCCAGCGAGTACAGCCCGATCTTGGCGGCTTCCTGAATGACGGGCCAGGGAGTTTCCTCGCGTTCGTCCCATTCGGCGCCGGCGGGGCGGATGACGTCGCGGGCGAAGGTCCGCACCCACTCCCGCACTTCGCGCACATCACCACTGAGCTCCGGACAAAAGCCGCTCATCTCGCTGCTCCCTGAGATTTCCTGGTACGGCGTAGCCGCATGGATGCCGAATGCCCGCATGTCCGGAACAGGCATGCGCACCCGCCCACGGATCCCCCAGGCCGAAAAGTTACCGCCGGTAACACCCTACCGGCCGGTAGTCAGCGCCGCCAGGCCGGAAAGCCCCCGCGAATGTCAGTCACCCTCGGTAGCCTTTCGCTCACCACCCCACCCCCGTCGAAAGCCCCCCATGAACCGCTGGCTCGCCGCCCTCCTGGCCGCCCTCCTGGGCGCGGCCGGCTTCCTGCTGCTCCGGCCCGCGTCCACCGTGCGGGCGAGCGTGCACTTCGAGCGGGTCGTGGGCCTGTATCCCGGGTCCGACGTGCGGATCCTGGGCGTGAAGGTGGGCGAGGTGACGGCCGTGACGCCGGTCGGCGACCGGGTGCGGGTGGATCTGGCCTACGACGCCGGCCATAGGGTGCCCGCGGACGCGCGGGCCGTCATCGTGGCCAGGTCGGTGGTGGCCGATCGGTATGTCCAGTTGGCTCCGCCGTACACGGGAGGTGCGGTTCTGCGGGACGGCGCGACCCTCGCCGCGGGACGGACACCCGTCGAGATCGACGAGGCGCTGCGCAGCTTCAACACGCTGACCAGGGCCCTCGGCCCCGACGGCGCGAACGCCGACGGCTCGCTGTCGCGCCTGCTGAAGGTCTCCGCCGACACCTTCGGCGGCCAGGGCGCGACCGTCGGGGCGAGCGTGCGCAGCCTGTCCGACGCCGCCGCGGCGCTGGCGGGCAACCGGGATGAGTTCTCCCAGACCATCCGCAACCTCGCGCTGATCACCGGCACCATGGCCGAGGACGACGCGCATGTGCGCGCGTTCATGCGCGACCTGGCCACGGCCTCGGGCCGGCTCAACGCCGAACGCGACGAGCTGCGCGCCGTCTTCAAGGGCCTGTCCCGCACGCTCACCCAGGTCGCCGGCTTCGTCGACGACAACCGCGCCGAGATCACCGCGAACACCCGCGACCTCGCCCACATCACCAGGCTTCTGGTACGGCAGCGCGCCTCGATCGAGACGTTCCTCCAGACCGCCCCGCTGGCCGTGAACAACGCCGCCAACGCCTACGACCCGCGTTCGGGGACGTTCCGCGCCCGCATCGACCTCAACGGCCAGAGCGACAACCTGGCGATGTGGTTGTGCTCGCTGGCGTACTCGATGGGCACGCCTCCGGCCCAGTGCGAACCCCTCCTGAAACCCCTGAACCCACTCGGCCGAGCCCTGAACCACGCCGGTCTGGACGCCTCCGCCCTGTTACCGGACGCCCGCGTCGAGCGCCCGGACGTCACCGTGGGCGGCCTGCTCCCCCGCCGTCGCTAGGCCGCGGGGGCGCTCGGTCCGGCGTTCGTGGTGGTACGGCCGCGCTGCCACAGGCTGTCGAGGGCGAGCGCGCCGCCACCGGTGAAGCCGACGGCCAGGACGCCGGCGGCCAGGGCCAGGACGAACTCGAAGCCGCCCTTGTCGATGAAGAAACCATTGGCGAAGTGCACGAACACCGCCGCGCCGAGCATGTCGAGCGCGAGGAGAACGCTCACGATCGGCAGTCCGGCGCCGAGGATCAGCGCGGCGCCGCCCAGTACCTCCACGACGGCGACCACGGGCGCGGCCAGTCCTGGCAGAGGTATGCCGATCTGTTCGAAGAAGGCGGTGGTGCCGCCTATGCCGCCGGTGAACTTGACCAACCCGTGGACGAGGAAGATCGCACCTATGGCTATGCGGGCGAGCAAGAGAACGATGGGACGGACCTGGTCGACCATGACTCCTCCTTCCCTTCTCTCTTGACAGTAGTTGTCCAATCACAAGCGCACAATGTTGGGCCCTCGGAGTCGGCCTTTCTGGGGTTCGGGAGGATCGCCGGTCATGGAAGAGCGCTGGCCGGAGGTCGGCCTCCCGCGGCACGGCCGGCTCAGAGCTGCCGGCTTCGCGACGCGCGAGGCCGCCGGGCCGCCTCAGAGTCGAGAGGGCCCTTGGGGCGTGCCGGGGCGGGCGGGGCAGGGCGGTCCGGAGCGGGGCAGGCCGGGCCGGGCCGCGGCGGGGAAGGGCGCGGGGGGCAGGTCGCGGGGGCGCGGCGGTGGTTCGAGGGCGGTTGGCTTCGCGGGGCGCGGGGTGCGGGGCGCGGGGCGCGGCACCGGCAGCCCGGGGGTGCGGGGGTGCAGGGGGCTTTGGGCGATGTGGGAGGTGTCCGGGCGGGGTGCCGAGGTTTGGATCGGGGACGGGCGCGGAGGTCGGAGTGACGGGCTAGCTGGGGCGGGTGGTGCGGGTGGAGGCCACCACGGCAAGCGCGGCGAGGGTCATGGTGGCGGCCACGCCGTACAGGAGAGGGGTGAAGGAAGGGAAGGCGGCGGCCATCTGGGGGCCGATGGCGCCGCCGACCGCCAGCGAGAAGGAGAACAGGGCCAGGGCGCTGCCGCGGGCGGGGCCGGCGGTGGCGGAGATGGCTTCGTTCAGGCCGGGGAGGGCGCCGGCTATCGCGGCCACGTACAGGGCCAGCAGGATGGCGAGCCACGTGGAGGAGGGGGTGGTGACGGCTACCGCGGTCACCGATAGGGCGGCTGTCACCAGGAACGCGGCGGCTCTGGCCGGAGCGGGCATGCGGCTCAGCCAGGGCATGAGGATCGGGATCAGGACGATCGCGGGCAGGCCGGCGGCGCGCAGGGCGAGGAGTTCGGAGGGGGAGGTGGTGACGCCGTAGAGCTGGAGGGCGGTGTAGACGGCGACGAAGCCGATCATGAGGATGAGGGTGGCCAGGTAGCGCGGGAGCAGGGCGCGGTGGAACAGGAGGCCGGGCAGCGCCCGGTAGGCGCCCAGGATGGAGGCCGCGGCGGGGCGCGGGGCGTCGGGGAGCATGATCGCGCGGATGACCGGAATGGACAGGGCCAGTCCGGCGGCGGAGACGAGGAAGGGGGCGCGCCAGCCGGTCAGGGGGACGAGGAGCTGGGCGCCGACCTGCAGGAGTACGGCGGAGACCAGGAAGGCGGCGGTCACTGCGGAGATCGCGATGGCCCGGCGCCTCGGGTCCACGCGTTCGGCCAGGTAGGCCAGGGCAGCCGGGGGGAAGGTGGCCACGGCGACGCCCTGGACGAGGCGCAGCGCTATGGCCGCCTCCGGGGTGGGGCTCAGGGTGACGGCGGCGGTGGCCAGGGCGGCGATCGGCAGGCCGTACAGGAGAAGCCTGCGACGGCCCAGGCGGTCGGACAGCGGGCCGAACAGCAGGAAGCCGATGCCGTAGCCGATGGCGAAGGCGGTCACCAGCCAGGCCAGGGAGGCGGTGGTGGTCGTCCAGGCGGTGGCCATGTCGTGGAGCAGGGGGATGACGATGTAGAGCTGGCCGCTGACCAGGATGGCGGCGAGGGTGAAGGCGGTCACGGTAGGGGCGAAGGGGGCGTAACGCCGGGGTGCGGGCTCGGCCGCCGCCTCCGGTGAGATGCCGAGGAGAGTCATGAGATCGGACCGTAGCCAACCAACTAGTTGGATGTCAACCAACCAGTTGGATGCTGTAGGATGCCGGGCATGGCACCCAACGTCTCCACCGCCGCCACCCGGGCCGCCCTGCTGGACGCGGCGCGGGAGGAGTTCGCCGCGTACGGCATCGCGGGGGCGCGCGTCGATCGCATCGCCGAGCGGGCCGGGGTCAACAAAGAGCGGATCTACGGGCATTTCGGGAACAAGGAGAAGCTCTTCGACGCCGTCATCACCGAGGCGCTGGACGAGCTGACCGCCCAGATCGCCCTGCCCGGCGCCGACCCGGCCGCGTACGTGGACCGGCTGTCGGCCTACTACGCCGAACACCCCCAGCTGGTGCGGCTGCTGATGTGGGAGGCGCTCAACTACCGGGGGCAGGAGCTGCTGCCCGGCCAGGAGGTCAGGGTCGAGCGGTGCGCGCGCAAGAACGCCTCCCTGGCCGAGGGCCTCGGACAGGAGCCCTCCACCGGCACGGCCAGGACGATGTTCCTGCTCACGGGGCTGGCGCTGCTGCCGTCCATGCTGCCGCAGCTGGCCCGGATCATGCTGGGCGAGGAGGCCTCGGCGCACAAGGACATGCGCGAGCACGTCGCCGCCTTCGTCGCCGCCGCCCTCCCGCCACCACGCGACCGTGCGGCACCCTAGGGGCGGTAGCCGTCCACGGTGAGGATGGGCGGGCGCTCGGAGATGGTGACGTCGCGGTCGGAGGTGTGGTGGCCGGTGCGGGTACGGCGGAACTGGGTCAGGCGGGTCGACGGCTCGTGCGCCGCCTGGATCTTGGACTCGCGTTCCAGCCGTGACCAGGCGGCGAGCATGATCTGGGAGGCCATCGCGCCCAGCGCCTCCGTCGACTGGTGGGAGTGCTCGCGGGCGCCGAGGTCCACCTGGGCGAGCGCGTCCAGACCGGCCAGCGACAGCAGGTCGATCAGCAGGCCCAGCTCCACGCCGTACCCCGTGATGAAGGGCACGCGTTCCAGCGCGCTTCTGCGCCCCGCGTACTCCCCGGCCAGCGGCTGCATGAACCCGGCCAGCTCAGGCCAGTGCAGGTTCAGCAGGGGCCGGGCGACGAGCTCGGTGACGCGCCCGCCGCCGGTCGGCGCGCCGCGCAGGGGGCGGTCGTAGCAGCCCTTCACGTACGCGAGGCCGGGGTGGGCGAGCAGCGGCCCGAGCAGCCCGGTGACCAGGGAGGACTGGAAGTTGCGGATGTCGGAGTCCACGAACGCGACGAGGTCGCCGGAGGTCACGGCCAGCGACTTCCACAGCGCCTCGCCCTTGCCGTCCAGCGGCTTGAGGGCGGGCAGAATCTCATCCTGCGCGTGTACGGCGGCGCCCGCCCGCGCGGCCACCAGGGCGGTGTCGTCGGTGGAGCGCGAGTCGATCACCACCACCTCGTCCACCAGATCGGGCAGCTCGCGCAGCAGCACGCCGACGATCTCCCCGACGGTCTCGCGCTCGTCACGGGCAGGCAGGACGACGCTGATGGACGTGCCGCCCTTCGCCTCGATCAGGCGTCCCAGGGGCCAGTCGGACGCGGAGAAGGTACGGCGACGCCACCAGGACTCCACCTCAGGCAGCACGCGACCCCTCCCCCGTCGACCACACGCCTACCAGCTTAAGGCGCACGATTTCCGGCAAAGCCCCCCAGGGCGGCAGGGTCGCTGGACGTCGCAGCCCACGGTGCCGGCCGGCGCCCACTTGACCTTGATCGGGTCGACACGTCGCGGGGCGCGCTATCGATCGGCTTTACGGCGCCGCGTGCCGTTCCAGGAAGGTGAAGACGTCGGCCTCGTCCACGCCCGGGAACGAACCGGGCGGCAGCGCGGCCAGCACGTGGGAGTTGGCCCGAGCCGACGGCCAGGCGTAGCCCTCCCAGCGTTCGGCCAGCTCGGCGGGCGGGCGGCGGCAGCAGTCGCCGTTCGGGCAGTTGGACTTGGTGCGGCTGGTCGTCTCCCGGCCGCGGAACCAGCGCGACTCCCGGTACGGCACGCCGAGCGTGATGGCGAAGTCCCGCTCCCGCGAGGGATCCACGTGCGCGACGCAGAAGTAGGTCCCGGTCGGTGAGTCGGAGTACTGGTAGAAGACCGAGAAACGATCCGGCGACAGGAACACCTGCCGTCCCGACCACTGCTGGCACATGCGCTGTCCCTCGATGGCGCCCTGCTCGTCGGCGGGGAAGACGATGCCGTCGTTCTCGTAGGCCTTGTAGATGATGCCGCCGGCGTCGTTGCGGACGAAGTGGCAGACCAGGTCGAGGTGGTGGGTGGCCAGGTTGGTGAAGCGGTGGGCGGCCATCTCGTAGGAGACGGCGAACACGTCGCGCAGGTCCTCCACCGACAGGGCCCGGTCCTGCTTGGCCTCGAGCAGGAACGGCGCCGCCGCCCGCTCGGGGACCAGGACGGCGGCGGCGAAGTAGTTGGCCTCGGTGCGCTGGCGCAGGAAGTCGGCGAAGTCGCGCGGCTTGTCGTGGCCCAGCGCGAGGTGGCCCAGGGTCTGCAGCAGGATCGTACGCGGGCTGTGCATGCCGAGCTGCTCGTGCTTGACGTAGATGCGGCGGTTGCGGAGGTCGGTGATGGAACGTACCGATCGGGGCAGGTCCTGGGCGGTGTGAACCGTGTAGCCGAGATGGGTGACGAGGGCCTGGATGAGCGACTGCGACAGGGCGCCGGTGCGGTACCCGACGGCCGACAGCGCCTCGGCCGCCGACTTCTCGATCTCGGGGAAGTAGTTGCCCAGCTCCCGCTGGCGGCGCCGGAGCTCGGCGTTGGCGGCCCGCGCCTCCTCCGGTGTCGCCGTGCCCCTCGCCTGGCGGGCGCGCAGCTCGCCGTACAGGCCGAGGAGGTGTTCGAGCACGTCGTTGGGTACGCGCGCGGAGACCTTCAGCCGCGGCAGGCCGAGACCGGCGTAGATGGGGTCGCGCTGCGCCTCCTCCAGCTGGATCTCCAGCTGGGCGCGCCGGTTGGGGGCCTGGCGGCGCAGCAGTTCCTCGACGGGTACGCCGAGCGCGGAGGCCAGGGATTTGAGCAGTGACAGCTTGGGCTCGCGCTTGCCGTTCTCCAGCAGGGAGAGCTGGCTGGGTGCCCGGCTGACGCGCTCGCCGAGGTCGGAGAGCGTGAGCCCGCGTTGTTTGCGCAGGTGACGGAGCCGCTGCCCGAAAGCGAGGAGATCGAGCTCCTGAGTCAAAGACAGCGGTTCTTCGCGCACCAGCGAGGCCATGAGCTGAGCTTAGACAGAAAAACGCCGGTTCTTCTAGGGGTTGCGGACGCAGATCCCGGCGCCCCGCGATTGGTCTAGGCCAAAGGAAAACTTCGCGAACTTTTCTGCATCGAATACGCCTCAGTATTTTCTCTAGCAGAAATCTGAGCGTTCTTCGCTGAGAAAAACCTCTATGGAAGCGGTACGGCGGGGCACAGACTCAGCAGCAAGCACCCAGGGGACGACATAAGGAGCGAACATGAACGATCGCCTCAAGGGAGCGGCTGAGGAGCTGCGGCAGGACTGGGAGAACAACCCCCGCTGGGCGGGCGTCGAGCGCACCTACAGCGCCGACGACGTGATCCGGCTGCGTGGGTCGGTCCAGGAAGAGCACACGCTGGCGCGGCTCGGCGCCGAGCGGCTGTGGAACCTGCTGCACTCCGAGGACTACGTCCACGCCCTCGGCGCGCTGACCGGCAACCAGGCCGTCCAGCAGGTGAAGGCCGGGCTGCAGGCGATCTACCTGTCCGGCTGGCAGGTCGCCGCCGACGCCAACCTGGGCGGACAGACGTACCCCGACCAGTCGTTGTACCCGGCCAACTCCGTGCCCGCCGTCGTGCGCCGCATCAACAACGCGCTGCTGCGCGCCGACCAGATCACCTGGTCGGAGGGCATCGAGGCCCCCCACTGGCTCGCTCCGATCGTGGCCGACGCCGAGGCCGGCTTCGGCGGCGTGCTCAACGCGTTCGAGCTGATGAAGGGCATGATCGCCGCCGGCGCCGCGGGCGTGCACTGGGAGGACCAGCTCGCCTCCGAGAAGAAGTGCGGCCACCTGGGCGGCAAGGTGCTCATCCCCACCGGCCAGCACATCAAGACGCTCAACGCCGCGCGCCTGGCCGCCGACGTGGCCGGCGTCCCGTCCCTGATCATCGCGCGGACCGACGCACAGGCCGCGACGCTCCTGACCAGCGACGTGGACCCGCGCGACCAGCGGTTCACCACCGGAGACCGTACCGCGGAGGGCTTCTACCGGGTGCGCAACGGCGTGCAGGCCTGCATCGCCCGCGGTCTGGCCTACGCGCCCCACTCCGACCTGCTCTGGATGGAAACCGGCACGCCCGACCTCGACGTCGCCCGCGAGTTCGCCGAGGCGATCAAGGCCGAGTACCCGGACCAGATGCTCGCCTACAACTGCTCGCCGTCCTTCAACTGGAAGAAGCACCTCGACGACTCCACGATCGCCAAGTTCCAGCGCGAACTCGGGCACATGGGGTACAAGTTCCAGTTCATCACGCTGGCCGGCTTCCACTCGCTGAACTACAGCATGTACAACCTGGCCCAGGGTTACGCGGCCGACGGCATGACGGCGTACGTCGAACTGCAGGAGGCCGAGTTCGCCGCCGAGACCCGCGGCTACACCGCCACCCGCCACCAGCGCGAGGTCGGCACCGGCTACTTCGACCTGGTCAGCACCGCGATCGCGCCCGACTCCTCCACGACCGCCCTGAAGGGCTCCACCGAAGAGGAGCAGTTCGCCGCCGCCCACTGATCGTTCGCGCGGCTTCTCGTTGCTGGTGTCTCCGTTACGGCAAGCCGCCCCAGCCCCATCCGCCGTACGGGGCTGGGGACATACCAGGGACACGGTCGTCCACCTCACCGGCTCACCACCGCGACGACCGCACAGCTCGCCGGACGCCGTGGCAACAGGCGTTCACCGGCGAACAAAGGGCCGTGCCGGGCCGCCACCGGGCACGGCCCTCTCACCTGAACACGAAGGCCCGGCCCTCTTCCACGTCGAGGGCCGGGCCTTCGTCCAGTTGGTTCCCTGTTCGGGAATCATGTGTCACGTCAAACGCGACGCGCCCCCGCCGGCGGTCGTTCTTCGCCGCCAGCCGCCAACACGCCACAGACAGGCAGAGCGTCCCCCGCGACCTCGCCGACCCCGGTGGGCGGGCAATGCTCCGGATGTGATCGGAGACGGCACACCTGTCCTGGTCGTCGGCACTGGCCTGACCCTGGTGGACGTGGCTCTGACCGTCACCCGAGCGCATCCCGGCACGGTCGTGTACGCGATGTCCAGGCACGCCTTCCCGCCTCAGTCTTACCTCGCCCGCCCGGCCGCGCCCCAACGTGCGGGAACTGTGGCGCCGGCTCGACCACCACCGTCGCGAGCTGTTCCTGCGGCGGGCTTCGCGCTACTCGGAGATCCACCGGCCTCTGCGGTCGCCATCGCAAAGCTGCACGTCGACCGGAGGCCAGGGCAGCTGCGAGGCAGGCTGACCGGGCCCGAACCCGGCGGGCTACGTATCCGGGCGGATCTCGGTGGAACGGCCACTGACCACTCAGTCGGCTGGCTCGTCAATGCGACATGACCGGGTACCGACGTCACCACCGACCCGTTCCTGGCCGACCTCGTCGCCACCGCCCAGGCCCGGTCTGATCCACTCCGGCTCGGCGCAAGCACCCGCCCTCACCAGGGCGGGCGCTTCGCTTCGCCATGAAGGGAGGAGCAACTAGCCTCGTGTGCTGCTGCTCCTTGGAAGCTGAGCCCTGTAGCGCTTCTTGAATCTGACCCCCGGTGAGGCCGGGTCTGGACGCTTGGGGGTGTGCTCAACGTGGAGGACTGGGCGGAGATCGGCAGGCTGCGTCGTGCGGAGGGCGTGCCTATCAAGGAGATCGCTCGGCGGTTGGGGGTGGCTCGGAACACGGTGCGGGCCGCGCGAGCCCTGGGGCGGCAGCCGCTGCCGGGGCGGTGAACAGGTCCAGGGCTGCACACCCGGCAAGGGTGACGCGAGCGATGATGCGGAGATCCGTTCCGTTGAGGAGATCAGAACGGCAACCACTGTGATTCCACGAGATCTGCCCGCAGACGGCTTGATCAACACTTGGACTGGCGAGCAACACAACCTGGTCCGGGACGCCCGCCCCGCCAGTTGCCCGAGAAACTCCCCGATCCCCTCCGAGACCGCCTGACCCACCAACGCCACCAAGACTCCATCAAGCCAAGGCAAAAGCCGGAAACTACGGCCCGCATTCCGGGCAGTGCCAGCGGGGCTTGCAGCCATCGCTTCACATACGGCAATACCCAACGCTGCTCGGTGGTGATATTGGCCTCGACTGCCTTGACCATCAGGTCCCACGGCACGGAGTCGAACAACTTGGCGACATCGAGATCGATCTTGATTGGTTAGCAGGTGGTCGGGGTCAGACGGCCTTCGATGGTGCTGGCGACAGCGTTCAGGACGGCTTTCCAGCGGGTGATCCAGCGTCTGCGTCCCTTCAGTGCGGGCTACTCATTCGGGAAGTGGCCGCGAGCCTTGACCGCCCGCCGGATCTCGGTATCGAAGTTGAGGAAAGGTACGAGCTCGGCCCAGGCCTGCTCCCACAACCTCACGATCGCTGGATACCTACCACCCCAGAACTCGGCGAACTCATAGAAGCGCTCGAGCGCTGCGGCCTCGGCCGGGGCGGTGTAGACCGGCTTGAGCGCCTTGGCGATGGCGCCCCAGTGCTGGCGGCCGGCGTACCGGAACGAGGCGCGCAGCAGATGCACCACACGTCTGCACGACGGCGCGTTCACCGGGCCGCTCTCGCGGCACCGTGGGATCCATGCCGCTTTACGGTCTGCACGCATCGCACGAACAGGTACATCCGAACCGTCTGCTCGAAGCCATCGCCGCGACCGAGCAGGCGGGTTTCGGCGCCTTCATGTCCTCCGACTGCTTCTCGCCGTGGAGCGTACGGCAGGCCGGTCGTCCTTCTCCTGATCCTGGCTGGGAGCGACGATGGAGAGCACGTCGCTGCCCTGCGGTGTGGTGGCACCGAAGCAACTCTTGATCTGACCACTTGTGGCCATATCTGTTGCTCTGCCCGGTGCCCGGCGGGATGCTGCGGGCAACCGCTTCCCCCGGCAGAAAGGCATGATCGTGCCACGGACCCGTGGAGCGCGTTTCGCCGCCGCTCTTCTGCTGCTCGTCGGCGTCGTCGGCCTGGGCAATCAAGCCTCGGCCTCGGCCCTGCCCAGGCCGCTGGCCTTCGCCGAGAGCCTGGACCTGGAGTGCTTCAGGACCGACCGGTACGTCCCCGCGCAGCCGGTGACGCTCCTGTTGCGCCACCTCAATCCGGTCCTGGCGAAGCTGCCGCCGGAGAAGGTCACCCTGGGAGAAAGGCAGCAGTTGTGCGTCCCGGTCACCAAGAACGGCGTCGTCCCGCCCGGCGACGTGCTGCCCTACCTCAAGTACGTGGACCTTTCGTGCTACCAGGTCGCCAGTGACAACCGGATCAGCGAGGACCTGCGGCTCAGCCACCTCAACCCGGTGCTGCAGAAGCTCGGCGCCCCCAGGCATGTGGTGACCATGGTCGAGCTCCAGCAGCTGTGCGTGCCGGTGGCCAAGGACGAGTTCTTCCCGCCCAAGGAGATCCTGCACGTCGTCCAGCACCTCGACCTGGCGTGCTACCTGGTGAAGACCGAGGAGGCGCTCAACGTGGAGCTCAGGCTGGGGCAGCTCAACCCGCGCCTGGCCCACCTGCCCGACGCCCCCGCCAAGGTCACCTTCAGCCGCCAGCTCTGCGTCCCCGTGCAGAAGGAGGGCGACGAGATCCCCGGCGATGTGCGGGAGATCGTGCAGTGGATCGATCTGGAGAAGTACGAGATCGTGGCGCCCAAGCTGCCCGCCCTCCAGCGGCTGACGCTCACCCACCTCAACCCCGTGCTGAGCCGGCTGCCCAGAGAACGGGCCACGTTCAACCTGCCCGAACATCTGGCCGTCCCGGTTGCCAAGAACGACCTCATCCCACCGGGCTGACGGAGGCTACCGGGTGCACCGTGATCACGCCGTCGCGATCATTGTCTGGCTCCGGTACCCCGGGAGACGGAGTGTGGTCGCCGGTGGAGCGTGAGCTGGATCGGGTGCGTTCTCTCCTGTCGGGCTGCCCGGTGACGGTGCTGGTGAGCGGGGAGACAGGCCTGGGCAAGACGTGGCTGGCTCGCCGTCTTCTGACCGAGTCGGACGCTGCCACCAAGGTGGTCGTGGGTTGCCGGGGCCTGCCCCCGGAGCCGCACGTGGTGACCAGGGAACTCCTGGCCCGCATGGGTGCGCGGGACGTGGCCGCCGGCAGCGCGTACAGCGTCTGCAGAGCGGTTCAAGCCAGCTTGGCAGCCCTGGGAGAGACGGTGCTCCTGGTGGTGGAGGACGTCGACCATGCGGATCCGGACTCCGTTCGCGTGCTGCGGTGCCTGGCGAGCAGGCCACCGCCCGGGGTCGCGCTCCTGCTGACCTTCACTCCGGGCGAACGCCCGCCGTTGAGCGCGCGGATGGGGTCGGCGGCCGGCGTGGTGGAACACATCGAGCTGCGTCCCCTGTCGCCCGACGAGGTCGCGGCGCTGGCGGGCCGCCCGCCCGGCCCGTGGGCGCAGGAGCTGTGTGAGCTGACGGGCGGGGTGCCGCTGTATGTCGAGCAGATGCTGGCCGGCCCGGCGGGACAGGCTCCGGCAGCGATCCTGGAGATCGTCCGGGGCAGGCTCGCCGACCTGGAAACCCGCGCGCGAAGGGCAATCTGGGCGGCGGCGACCCTGTGTCCGGCGGGTGGCGTGGCCACGGTCTCGCTGGTGGCGCGGATCTGCGGGATGCCCGCGCGCGAGGCGGAGGCGGCCCTGCTGGACGGCGTCGCCGCCAAGTTGCTGCTGCGCCGCGAGGACGGCACGTTCGCCTTCGCGCCGCCGCTGCTCGGCCGGGCTGTGGCGGCGAGCGTCCCGGCGGCACACCGCTCCCGCCTGCACGCGGCCGCGGCGCTGGCCAAGCAGGACGACGGCGCACCGGCGGAAGAGCTGATCGCGCACCTTCGCGCCTCGGGGCAACCGGCAGCGGCGGCCCGGCAGGCCGCACGCGCCGCGGAGCAGTCGGTACGCGCCGGCGACACGGCGCGGGCGGTGAGCCTGCTCCACACCTTGCTGGGTGGATCCGACCTGCCGCCGCGAGAGCGGACCGCGCTGGCCGGCAGGCTGGGACGTCTGGCGATCACCGGCCTCGGCGGTGAGGACACCATCGCCCTGCTGCGGACGATCCTGGCCGACCCGCTGCTGCCGCAGGGAGTGCGCGGCGAGCTCCGGCTCCACCTCGGTCTGCTGATGATGAATCAGGCGGGCGACACTTCCGGCCGCCGCGAGCTCGCCCGTGCCGCCCGGGAGCTGCGCCGGCGGCCGGCTCTGGCGGCACGGGCCATGTCGGCGCTCGCCCTGCCCTACGGCGGTGCCGCCCCGCTGGCCGAGCACCTGTGGTGGCTGGAGGAGGCCGAACGCGCACTGCCGCGGCGGCATGGAGACCGGGCGCTGCTCACCGGAGCGAGGGTCAACCGGGCCGGCTCGCTGATGCAGATCGGCGACCGCCGAGCATGGGCGATCGCGGCCGACCTGCCCGAGGACGCGCGGAGTCCGGCCGAGCGGCTGCAACTGGCCCGCGGCTACTGCAACCTGGCCGGACCCGCCATGGCGCTGGGACACCCGGGCCCCGCCGCCGGCTACCTGCGGCGCGCCGAGGAACTGGCCCGCCATACCGGGCCGTCCTACCCGCGCGCCCGCATCACCGAGGTGAGCCTCTACCACGCCTGGGCCACCGGCCGGCGTGACGGACTGACCGAGCGCGCTCAGCACCACCTGGCCACCCACGCCGACCGGCCCGCGGCCACCGCCAACGCCGCCCTCGTCCTGGGCCACCTCGCCCTGGCCAGGGGCGAATGGCAGGAGGCCGAAGACCTGCTCGCCACACCGGGCCTGGACGGCTGCCTCGGCTGGTACGGCATCGAGTACACCCTCGGTACGGCGGGACGGATCCGGCTGGCGACCGCACGCGGCCAGTGGCCGGGCGAACTGGAGGAGGCCCTGCGGGTGTTCCGCGCCAAAGGCGTGTGGGCCTGGGCTGGTGAGCTGGTCGACGCCGCGGTCGAGGCGATGCTCGCGCACGACCGCGCCGACCAGGCCCGCCTGCTGCTGGAGGAGTTCACCACCGACGTGCGCGCGCGGGATTGCCCTTACGCCCACGCGGTCGCCGTCCACGGCCGCGCGGCTCTGGCCGCGGCGGCAGGCAGGCCGGAGGCGGCCGAGCTGTTCACCCGCGCCGCCGCCGCGCTGGCCGCCGTCTCGCGCCCCTACGAACAGGCCAGGGCGCTGGAGAACGCGGGCCGGTGCACGCTGCCGGGCGGCCTGCCCGAGGTGACGGCGGCCGCCCAACTGTTCACCGCGCTCGGCGCCACCTGGGACGCGGCCCGGTGCGCAAGCCTGTTGCGGCAGTACGGCGGCGCCCGGCCCAGGCGAGGCCGCCGCGGCTACGGCACCCGGCTCTCGCCACGTGAGCGCGAGGTGGGCCGGCTGGTGGCGCTGGGCCGTACCAACAAGGAGATCGCCGAGGTGCTGTTCCTGTCACCGCGCACCGTGGAGCAGCACGTCGCCCGCGTCATGCGCAAGCTCGGCGCGAGCGCCAGGGACCAGGTACGCCTCGAACTCCCGGAGTGACAAGCAGTCAATACGTAGTATTCCCCGGCTTGTTTCCCTTATCGGACGTCACGCAAGGTGCTCTTCAACACCCCCCAGTGAAGGAGACCCCTTCGTGCGCAGCATCAAAGCCCTGATCGCCGGGGCAGGACTGGCCGTTGGCCTGGTGGCGCCACCCTTAGCCACACCGGCATCAGCCGCACCCGAACCGCTCGCCGGCTACGTCGTGCTGCTCGGCGACGCGAACGCCGACCCCGCCGACGTGGCCGCCCGCCACGTGCGCAGGCACGGCGGCCAGACCGGCCACGTCTACCGGCACGCCCTGCGTGGCTTCTCCGCCACGCTCACCCCAGCGGCCGCCGAGGCGTTACGCCGCGACCCGCGTGTCACCTCCGTCCAACCGGACCAGATCATGTCCATCAC
The DNA here is from genome assembly GCF_042740555.1 of Nonomuraea sp. NPDC059007. Taxonomy (NCBI): domain Bacteria; kingdom Bacillati; phylum Actinomycetota; class Actinomycetes; order Streptosporangiales; family Streptosporangiaceae; genus Nonomuraea; species Nonomuraea sp. NPDC059007. Next base: position 138,354 of record NZ_JBHYJD010000029.1, read on the forward strand.
CGACCAGGCCGTGCCCACGGGTGTGCGCCGGGCCGGGGCCGTCGCCAACCCCAACCTCAAGATCAACGGAACTGAGGATTACGTCGCCGACACCGACATCGCGATCATCGACACAGGCGTCGACGCGAGCCACGCCGACCTGGCCGTCGTCGCCCGTACCAACTGCCTGAACACCACCACCTGCCAGAACAACGCGGGCGCCGACGACCACGGGCACGGCAGCCACGTCGCCGGCACCGCCGCCGCCCGCGACGACGGCACCGGCGTGACCGGAATCGCCCCCGGCGCCCGCCTGTGGTCGGTCAAGGTTCTGAACGCCCAGGGCAGCGGCCAACTGTCCGGCGTCGCCGCCGGGGTGGACTGGGTCGCCGCCCACGCCGGCGAGATCGAAGTCGCGAACATGAGCCTCGGCTGCGAGAACTGCGCCACCGACGCACTCGACCAGGCCATCGCGGGCGCCGTCGCCAAGGGCGTGGTGTTCGTCGTGGCCGCGGGCAACAACCGCAAGGACGCCCGGACCTTCTCACCCGCCAACCATCCGGACGTGGTCACCGTCTCCGCGCTGGCCGACTTCGACGGCGCGCCGGGCGGCCGCGCCGCCTCCACCTGCCGCACCGACCAAGACGACACGCTGGCCGACTTCAGCAACTTCGGCGCCGCCGTCGAGATCGCCGCACCCGGCACCTGCATCTACTCCACCCACAAGAACGGCGGCTACGCCACCCTCAGCGGCACCTCCATGGCAGCACCACACGTCGCCGGCGCGGGCGGGCTCCTCACCGCCTCCGGCCACCGCGCCACCAACCGCGACCAGGTGCTGTCCATCCGCCAGCGGCTCATCGACACCGGCTCTTCCGACTGGCGTGACGACTCCGGAGACTCCATCCGCGAGCCGCTGCTGAACGTGGCCTCCACCCAGGACTACCCCGCCGGGTCCGCCGACCCCGGCCGGCCCACCGCGTCGTTCACCAGCTCCTGCTCCACCGCCAATCTCACCTGCTCCTTCGACGCCGGCTCCTCCGACGACCCCGACGGCACCATCACCAGGTACGCCTGGGACTTCGGCGACGGCTCCACCACCACCGGCAAGACCGCCTCCCTCACCTACCCCCGGGCCGGCTACTACAGCGTCCTGCTCACTGTCACCGACAACTCCGGCAAGACCAACGCCGCCCGCCGTCTGGTCAAGGCCGGCGACCTGCCGCCCACGGCCGCGATCGCCGGCCGATGCCGCCAGTCCGCCTGCTCCTTCGACGCAACCGGCTCCTCGGATGAGGAGGGCGCGATCGCCGGCTACCACTGGGACTTCGGAGACGGCACAGGCGCGACAGGCGCAACCGCAACCCACACCTACCCGCCCGTCACCGCCACCCACCGCATCAAACTGACCGTCTCTGACAGCGCAGGCCAACGCGCCTCCAGCACGGGCCACGTCAAGTGCACGAAGGTCGTCACCAGCGCGATCTGCTTCCTCCAGCCCTGACCCGCACGCCTGGTGGCCGGCACAATCCTGCCCCGGCCACCAGGCACCGACCCTCCCCCGCCGCAGACGTTGCTGCGACCGGAGGAACAAGGCGATGGCTTGACTATGGACTGCGGCGCGTAGGGGACCGCAGACCTCGCACGACAGAAGTGTCCTGACAACGCATAATGGCGCACGGATGGTGTCCGGGCCTCATGAAACAACGGCAGCCTCGTGGTGCTGTCCCGTCCTTGCTCTGGCCATCACCGGCGCGGTCATTCTCGGCACGAAATCGTTCATTGGGAGCCCTCTGGTCACTCGACTTCCCGCAGCCGGCCAAGCCCGGACCGGCAGGCATTCCGCCAACCAGAGTGCTCGACCTTCTCAACCTCTCCTTCGCGCGTGGCTTTGCCTCGGCGGAGTCATCGCCGGGTGATTGCCTGCCGCCGGTAGCTGCTCATCGAGGTCGCTGAGCGGCGCATCCGCAGGAACGCTGCTCCGGCCACCAGAATGCGATCGTGATGTGCCAGCGCGGCCCGATGCGCATGGCCACCTCACCCCGTGCGGGCCGGCAGCAGCATCAGCGCTGTGACCGGCAGCATCGATGAGCCCGCCGCGATCGGGGCTAGCAGGAGCCCGGGCAATGAGCACGAGGGGGTGTGCGGGCGGGTCAGCCCGTGGGTGATGGCGGTCAGCGCGAGTGCGCCGAGCACGTCGAAGCGCCAGGCGGCCTGCTTATCGCGCGTCTCGGCAGATGCTTGAGCGCCACGAGTACCACCGCGACGGCGAAGGCGGGTTGATGAGGAACACCCGCCGCCAACCGAACGACCAGCCGCCGAGCAGCGGGCCGATCGCGCTGGCCAAGCCGCCCAGCCCGGACCAGGTGCCCACGGCGCACGGCCGCTGGCCACGCACGAACGAGGCCTGGATGATCGCCGGCGAGCCGGGCGTGAGCAGCGCGCCCCCTGCAGGGCGCGGGCGGCGATGAGGACCTCGACAGTAGGTGCCAGCCCGCACAGCGCGGAGGCGACGGCGAACCAGACGGTGCCGATGGGGAAGAGTTTGCAGGGTGCTTTTATCCTGCTGCGCTGTTCTCCGCCATCCCGAATACGCGACCAGTCTTCCATCTACTGGATAGCCGGTGCTTCTGCCTCCCTGGAGTCCTGCGGTGTGATCATCCGGACAGCATGCGGATGATGTCGACAACCATCGATAGGGGGAGCAAAGGTGTCTGCAACACGCTTTGTGATTCGTCGGCGTTCTGTCATCGCCTCAGGCCTTGCCTCGGCGACGGCGCTGGCGATGATGCTGCTGAGCGGCGGCCCGGCCTACTCGGCGACCGAGCCTTCGGTTACGTCCGCGCAGCTCATCGAGATGATGACGCCGCAGGGCAAGGGATTCTTCTATACCGCCAGCGCGGCCGAGGCTGGCCGGGCGCAGGCTGTCCACGGTTTCAAGAAGACCGGCACGTCGCTGGGCCAAGTCGCGATATATGCGTTCCCGGGCAGCGCGCCGACGTACCGGCTCCGGCACAAGAGCGTGTCGTCCTACATCCTCACGGTCAGCGAAAGTGAGCGGGCGCGACTCATCGCAGGCGGGAGGTTCGTCTACGAGGGCGTCGTCGCACACATCAAGAAGACGGGCGAGGATTCCAAGCGCATCTACCGCCTGCACTCGACAACGAGTCGAAGTGGCGGATCACCGCGGGCAAGCCCGCCGGGACTGAGGCGGGCTGGTCCCTCGACGGCCCGACGGGGTACTTCCGGTAACCGGGATCTTGCCAACCGTGCTCGGCGGCCACGCTGGCGCAGGCCGCAGCAGGCAACAAACTGCAAGCTACGGGTGGCCCCCGCGGCGCCCGGCGTGCTCACCGTCGCTGCCCTGGAGGGCCTCGCGAGCTCCAGGCCCAGCCGTCTGGCGCACGAGCCGGTGGTCGTCCAGGTTGCGGCCTATCTGTTCATCCTGGCGGCACTGACAAGGATCTTCATTGAGATCCGCAGGCCGCCCTGGCAGGCCTGAAGCACGATTCGCCGCATCCGGGAGGAAGCGCACTTCTTGATGAGCGTGGAGTAGCGTACGCCCTTGATCGTGATTCGATCCGAAAGCTCTTTTGAAGATCGGCGCGGACGGCCGTCGTCTAGCGCTAAGAGAGTCCCGCCTTCAAGGCCGATCGGCAAGTACGACCTGCTTTCCGTCTGTGGGGGCGTTTGCACGCACAGCTCACTGCAGGCGTGTCATGACGGGTGTCGGCGACGCGCCGAAGACCCTATGATCCACATCGTGATTCTTCGCCCCCTTTCTGGTGCTGCCGTTGGGATGCTCCTCTTCTCCGGAGTTGCGTACGCCGGCCCGGTCACCGGTGCCCCCGAGCTCACCCGCAACGAGATCTACAAGGCCAAAGTGGCCAGCGTCGGCTGCAAGCTGGCCAAAGGCAGTAGCGCCTCCTCCACCAAGAAATACGTCACCGACCTGGTCGGCTGTCTGAACAAGGCGTGGAAGCCCGCGATCAAGGACTTCCAGCAGGTCAAGGTGACGTTCAAGGAGGCCGACGACAAGCGATCCTGCTCGACCGGGCTCGACGTCGACGTCTCCTTCTCCGAGATCTGCGAGACCGAGATCCACGTACGGCTGGCCAAAGACTGGATCAAAGCCAAGAGCGACGCGGAGGTGTTCACCTCCATCGCCAAGACCTGGAGCGGCGTCGTGACAGGCCAGACCGGCATCGGCCAAGCCTGGGTGGCCATGCAGAACGACGCCTCGGACGCCGAGATGAACCAGCAGAACCGTCGCTACTACCTGCAGCTGGACTGCTTCATGGGCGTATCGGCGAAGGCGCTCCGCAGAGTGGTGAAGGACTGGAAACCCACCGCCAAGAGCAAGTTGTTCTGGGAGAACTTCCTGAAGAACAAGTACAGCGGGAAGACCTCCAACCGTCTCTACTGGCTCGAGCAGGGCTACAAGACCGGCAAACCCGCCGCCTGCAACACGTGGAAGGCGAGCGAATCCAAGGTCGCCTGATTCGATCGCGGGCCATCCAGCGGGTGGCCCGCTGAGCGGCCAGCGAAGAACGGTAGCGATCTGTTCAATCCGGAACCCACGCCGCCGATCCGACACAGGAGGCGTCCAGCGTTGCCGTCCCCGACACCAGCCGGGAGAACCGCAGGTACACCGTCCCCGCGGCAGTGAACGTCAACCGGGACGCGATCAACAACGGCAACGGAACCGTGGCCGGCCTCTGCGATCCCCCGAAACCGTCGTCAACGCATTGTGCGTGATCAGCACCTGCGCGATCGGATTGCCCACCTCAGTCCAGATCTCCACCATGGTCAACACGCTGGACATCGCAGGCCTGAACAACGCCCTGCTGGAGATCGCCCGCGACCCCCTGGCGCGGATAAGGGACATCGCCGCCGGCATCGGCATCACTGAGCGCACCGTGCAGTCCATCATCAAAGATCTGCACGAGGCCGGCTACCTCACTCGCGAACGGGCGGGCCGCGGCAATCACTACCCCACCGAAGCCGACCTGCCGGTCCGCCAACTGATCGACATGCGCGCTGCGCTCTTGCCTCCCCTAACGGGCAGGATGTCGCGGTGTCGTTCGCCTGCCTGCTGACCCGCCGGGCCGGGCGCCTTCGGATTGGAACCACCGCCCGATGAACCTCCTGCCCGGCTACACCGAGGAGTTCGACCAGCTCATCGGTACCGACCCGCTCAAGCGAGGCCGTGCCCTCGCCCTGGACGCCGACGTCGAGCAACTGCGCGCGCAAGCCGAACACCGGCACCTCGTCCACGCCTACAACGTCGACGGCAACCACGTCCTTTCGGCCACGACAGCTCATGGAGCGCCAGCCCCCCGAGGACCTCGACACTCGAGGATCGGGCCACGCTCTAAAGCGGTACCTGACCAGGCTGCAGAGCCGTATAGTCAGAGTCGTCCCGAGCACGCGCTCCCGCGCACGGTGACGTTGTCCCCGCTGGGAGTCACCCTCGCGCTAAGGCACTGGATGAGTCCCCCGGGCCAGGAGATGTAGGGCTCCCTGACCAAGCCTTCCGCAGGCGCCCCGTTAAGAGGCGTGCACCCCGTGCCCACCACCTGCTGATTTGGGTTGGGTTCTGACGTCAGCTTGGTGCAGGAATAGGCAGGATATGCCGCTTGGGCAGGTGGCGCGGAGAGCACCACCCCCACGAACGCGGGGACCGCGGCTAACGCGACCAGACGAGCCAGACGCTTCATGATCATCCTTCTTTCGGGACTCTCCTCCGTGTCATGATCAACACAAGCACGCCCGGCGGGTCCCGGCAATGCGCCAACTGTACGCGGCCGATCACCAGCCGCTACAGATCTTCACTCTGTCCGGCCAGTCGTCCGGCATCGGCACCCACAGCGCCCGGCCTACGACGCCGTCGCCCGCGCCGAGTTGCCCACCGTCCGGATCGGCCGCAAGATCCTCATCCCCACGGCCAAGCTGACCGCCAATGGCTGATCCGGGGGCTCCTCGTCGATCGGGTCTGTCCAGTGTGAACGGCTCTGGCCCGTAATCGGTGGTGGCGCCGAGTGATCATCTGCCAGTCTGAGCCGTGCTGAAGATCGGCGATCTTACGGGTGTGGTGTTTGCAGGGCTGTCCGCCCTGGTCATCCAGGGTGTCAATGACGAGGACCACCTCATCCGGGTTTTGGCCCGCACTCGCGACGAGCCAGTACCGTGCCCGATGTGCGGGACGTTGACCGGCCGGGTGCATGGCTACGGCAGCCGGACGGTCACTGACGTC
>NZ_JBHYJD010000030.1:0-141888 GCF_042740555.1 Nonomuraea sp. NPDC059007
GTGGGGGGCGGCGCGGCCCGGGACCGGCGCGAGTGGCCCGGGCTCGCCGCGGCGAGCACGACGGCGGCCACCGCGACGGTGGCGGCGAGCGAGACGATCATCCGCGATCCGGTAGCCATATGGGTACTCTGAGTGACGCGAGATGTACCGCACAAGCGGAATGCACAAGCGTGTCGGGAAGATCCACTGCCCGATGTCATGCGACCATGCGTGGAGTGGATGTCGTCTCGCTTCTCATCGGACTGGCCGTCGGGGTCGCCATCGGGTTCCTGCTGGCGCGGACCAGGATGGCGGTACGGGTGGCCGAGGCCGACGCGAGGGCGAAGGCGTCCGCCGACAAGCTCGCCTACGTCGAGGGGCAGCTCGCGGAGCGGTTCCAGGCGCTGTCGACCCGCGCGCTCGACGTCAACAACATCCGCTTCCTCGAACTCGCCGAGACCCGCTTCGCCGCCACCCGCGCCGAGGCAAGCGGCGAGCTGGAACAGCGCAAGCAGGCCGTCGAGCACCTGGTGGAGCCGCTGAAGGACCTGCTGGCCCGGGTCGAGACGCAGCTGCGCGACAGCGAGACGGGCGCGCGCGCCGCCCGCGCCGAGCTGTCACAGCAGATGGAGTTCGTACGGCAGAGCAACGAACAACTCCGCTCCCAGACGACGACGCTCGTGCGCGCATTGCAGCGGCCGGAGGCGCGCGGACGCTGGGGCGAGTTGCAGCTGCGCCGCGTGGCCGAGATCGCCGGCATGCAGCGCCACTGCGACTTCGACGAGCAGGTCACCGAGGGCGCCCAGCGCCCCGACATGGTCGTACGGCTGGCCGGCGGCAAGAACATCGTGGTCGACTCCAAGGTCTCCCTCGCCGCCTACCTGGAGGCCGCGGAGGCCGGGGACGAGTCCCTGGCATCGGTACGCCTCGACGCCCACGCCAAGCACGTACGCCAGCACGTCGACCAGCTCGCCTCGAAGGCGTACTGGCAGGGATTCAACCCGTCGCCCGAGTTCGTGGTGCTGTTCATCCCGGGCGAGGCGTTCCTGGCGCCGGCGTTGGAACGTGACCCGGGCCTGCTGGAGTACGCGATGGTCAGGCGGGTGCACATCGCCACCCCGACCACGCTGATCACGATGCTGCGCACCGCGCACTACGCCTGGCAGCAGGCGGCGCTGAGCGAGAACGCGCGGGCGGTGTTCGAGCTGGGCAAGGAACTGTACGAGCGGCTGTCGTCGCTGGGGCGTAACGTGGACGCGCTGGGCAAGGCTCTGACGCGGTCCGTGGAGGCGTACAACAAGACAGTCGGTTCGCTCGAAAGCCGTGTTCTGGTCACGGCGCGCAAGCTTCACGATCTCGGCGTCGTCGACGGCGACCTCGACGCGCCCGAGATGCTCGAGGGGCTGCCCAGGCCCCTCGCCTCCCCCGAACTACTGGAAACCTCGTCTCTGCTTTCGCAGGCGAACGGTAAGTTGGCCAACGGGTCGCAGTAAGGGGGGCGGGACCGGTGAGTGGGAAAGGCAGGCGTTCGGCTGTGAAGCTGACCGCCCGGGGCGCGGTCGCGCTCGCCTTCGTGGCCACCGTGGCGGGATATGTCCTGGCATCGGTGTTCGGGCTGGGGTTCCTGATGGGGCTGGTCTTCATCGCGGGGAACCTGTTCGGGGCGATGCTCGTCAACCGGCGCGAACTGTTGTCGCTGGTGGTGACGCCGCCTCTGGTGTTCTTCTGCGCCACGTTCATCGTCGAGCTGCTGCGGGCCTTCAGCTCCGCGTCGGTGCTCGGCTCACTCGCGCTCGGCCTCTACACCTCGATGTCGGCGGGCGCGCCCTGGCTGTTCGCGGGGTCGGCGATCGTGCTGGCCGTCGCCTGGCGGCGCGGCCTGCGCGACAACGTGCGCGACCTGCGCGAGGAGCTGCGGTCGGTGACGGACGTGCCGCGCCCGCGCAGGGAGCAGGCCTTCGCGCCCGAACCCGAGGGCTACTTCGAGCCTCGCGTGTACGGCACCGCCCGCCGCGAAGAGCCCTGACCACCCTTTGCCGGGGGCCCACCAGGGCCTTCGTCCCTCGCGGCGGGTCCATCTGGGCTCAGGAGGCGCGCAGGTCCTTGCGCAGTTCGTGGGGCAGGGCGAAGCGCACGCGCTCGTCCACCGGCTGCACTTCGCGCACGTCGTCGAAGCCGTGCTTGGCCAGGCGGACCAGCACCTCCTCGACCAGTTCCTCCGGAACCGAGGCGCCGCTGGTCACGCCGACCGTGTCGACGCCCTCCAGCCACTCGTCCCGGATGTCGGCGGCGTAGTCGACCAGGTAGGAGGCGTCGGCGCCGTAGTCCTTGGCCACCTCGACCAGGCGCTTGGAGTTGGAGGAGTTCTCCGAGCCGACCACGATGACGAGCTGTGACTCCGCGGCGATCTCCTTCACCGCGACCTGGCGGTTCTGGGTGGCGTAGCAGATGTCGTCGCTCGGCGGGTCGAGCAGCGTCGGGAAGCGCTCCTTCAGGCGGTTGACCGTCTCGACGGTCTCGTCGACCGACAGGGTCGTCTGCGAGAGCCAGACCAGCCGGCTCGGGTCCTTGACCTGGATGCGCTCGACCGAGTCGAGGCCGTCGACGAGCTGGATGTGCTCCGGGGCCTCGCCCGCGGTGCCTTCCACCTCTTCGTGACCCTCGTGGCCGATGAGCAGGATGTCGTAGTCCTGGCCGGCGAAGCGCTTGGCCTCGTTGTGGACCTTCGTCACCAGCGGGCAGGTGGCGTCGATCGTGCGCAGCTGCCGGTTGCGGGCCTCCTCGTGGACCGCCGGGCTCACGCCGTGGGCGGAGAAGACCACGATCTCGCCTTCGGGGACCTCCTCGGTCTCCTCGACGAAAATGGCGCCCCTGGCCTCCAGGGTCTTGACCACGTGGGTGTTGTGGACGATCTGCTTGCGCACGTAAATGGGGGCGCCGTACTGCTCCAAAGCCTTCTCGACCGCGACCACGGCTCGATCGACTCCGGCGCAGTAGCCGCGGGGCTTGGCCACGAGGACGCGTCGGCTGGTGGGGGTCTTCGGCTCCATGCTCCCTATGCTACGTGGAGCGGCGAACCGGCCGGCGCGTGCGTGCCCGTTACGCGTTTGCCAGACTAGCCGTCCAATACGGGCCCCCCGCCCCGCGTAAACCAGGGAGTCCTCATGTCCCTCAGCGACGTGATACGGAACATCGCCAAGACCATCACCAACAAGGAAAAGGCCAAGGAGCTGCCACTCGTCGTCATCCAGTCCACCTTGAGCGCCGCCGGGCAGGCGTTGCTGCTCGTGGACCGGGTCAAGAACTCGATCAAGGGGCTGGCCTCACGGGAAGAGGCGGAGGAGACCAAGCGTCCCGCCGCCGAACAGCTGGCCGAGAGCACGGAGGACAAGCCCGCGCGCCGGGAGCCGGTCATCTTCGCGCCCCGTCCGAGCGCCACGGGCGCCGCCGAGCCGAACGGCACCGCCCCGAAGGCCAAGGCGGACCCGGTCATCTTCACCCCGTCCGCCAAGCCGGACCCCACCCCCTCGGCCACCGAGCCCACCGAGCCCACCCCGCCCGCATCCCCGGCGACCGAGGCCACCACCGCGGCCGAGGCTGTTTCCGCCACTGAGGCTGTCGAGGTCAAGCCGGTTGTCGTGGAGGAACCGGCTCCCAAGAAGCCCACCGCCACCGAGGCCGCCACCACCGAGCCCGTCGCCAAGGAGGCCGCCACCACCGAGGCCGTCGCCGAGGAGCCCGTCAGCGCGGAGCCCGTCGCCAAGGAGGCCGTCATCGAGGCGGTTGTCGTCGAGGCGGCCGAGCCTGTGGCCAAGCGCACGACCGCCAAGCGCGCGAGCGCCAAGCCGAAGACCGCGGCTCCGAAGGTCGCGACCCCGGAGGCCGCCACCACGGCTGCCGCTTCCGAAGCCGCGATCGGGACCGGGGCCGAGGCGCCGGTCAAGAAGCCCGCGCGGAAGGCGCCGGCCAGGACCGCCACCGCGAAGCCCGCCGCCTCCAAGGCCGCCGCTTCCAAGGCCGCCGCTTCCAAGGCCCCCGCTTCAAGGGCCGCTGCTTCCAAGCCTGCGGCCAAGAAGGCTGTTGCCGAGCCGGGTGCCGGGGAGGCTGTTCAGGGGGCGGGAGCCGTACCTGGGGAGCCTTTGGTGGGGTATGGGGAGCTGACGGTTGCTTCGCTCCGCGCGCGGATGCGTGGGAAGAGCGCGGCGCAGATCGGTGAGCTGCTCGCCTACGAGCGGGCCACGCAGGGGCGGCCGGAGGTCGTGAAGATGTACGAGAACCGCCTGGCCAAGCTCGAAGCCGGAGAATAGTCGGCCGGGCACCGTAGTCTGCCGCCATGAGCTCGAAGACCTCTCCCGAGTCGCCCTTGCCGATCCGTACGGTCCTGCAGATGGTCGGCGGGTGGATCGGCAAGCTCGGCACGGTCTGGGTCGAGGGCCAGATCACCGACCTGAGCGCGCGCGGCGGCACGGTCTTCCTGACCCTGCGCGACCCGGTGGCCAACGTCAGCGCGCGGGTCACCGCGCCGCGCGGCGTCTACGAGGCGACCGTGCCGAGGCCGACCGACGGCGCCAGGGTCGTCGTGCACGTCAAGCCGGACTTCTGGGTCAACAGGGGATCGTTCGCGTTCACCGCCCTGGAGATCCGGCCGGTCGGTGTGGGCGAACTGCTGGCCAGGCTGGAGCGGTTGCGGCAGTTGCTGGCCGCCGAAGGGCTGTTCAACGCCGACCGCAAGCGCAGGCTGCCGTTCCTGCCGGGCACGATCGGGCTGATCTGCGGCCGTGACTCGGCGGCCGAGCGCGACGTGCTGGAGAACTCGCGGCGCCGCTGGCCGGCGGTGCGGTTCAAGGTCGAGGAGGTGGCCGTCCAGGGGCCTTACGCCGTGGGCGAGGTCACCGAGGCGCTCGGCAAGCTCGACGCCGACCGCGAGGTCGACGTGATCGTGGTCGCGCGGGGCGGGGGTTCGCTGGAGGACCTGCTGCCGTTCTCGGACGAGAGCCTGGTCAGGGCGGTGGCGGCCTGCCGTACCCCGGTGGTGAGCGCGATCGGCCACGAGCAGGACAGTCCGCTGCTCGACCTGGTGGCCGACGTGCGCGCCTCCACGCCGACGGACGCGGCCAAGAAGGTCGTGCCGGACGTCGGCGAGCAGCTGACGCTGGTGCGGCAACTGCGTGACCGGGGGCGCCGGGTGGTGGGCGGCTGGCTCGACCGCGAGATGTCGTGGCTGACGTCGGTGCGTTCGCGCCCGTCGCTGGCGGATCCGGTACGCGAGCTCGAACGCAGGGCCGAGCAGGTCGACGCGTTGCGGGATCGCACGCGGCGCAGCCTGACGGGTTCGCTGGACCGGGCCGCCGACTCGCTGTCGCACCTGCGGGCCCAGCTCGTGGCCCTGTCTCCGGCGGCGACGTTGGAGCGGGGGTATGCGATCGTGCAGCGTCCCGACGGGGACGTGGTACGGCTGGCCAAGGACGTGGCGCCGGGCGACGTGCTGACGATCCGGCTGAGCGACGACCGGCTGGCCGTACGGGCCGAGGGCGGCACGGGTTCTGGGGGTGACGCGGCGCCGAAGCCTGCCAGGAAGCCGCGCAAGAAGGCCGCACCCGAGCAGCCCGCCCTCGACGAGCCCTAGGCGAACCAGGTCAGGCCGGGTACGGCCATCGGCGGGCCAGGGCGCGATTGTCGGTCTCTGACTCTAGGGTGGGTCGCGTGGCAGATGAGAACGCACCCGGGGCCTCCTCCGACAGGACACCGTCGTACGAGCAGGCTCGGGAGGAGCTGACCGAGGTGGTGCGCCGCCTGGAGACGGGCGGGCTGACCCTGGAGCAGTCGATCGAGCTGTGGGAGCGGGGCGAGAAGCTGGCCGCGGTGTGCGAGGAGTGGCTGCAGGGGGCCCGCGTCAAACTAGCCGCCGCCATGGCCCGCCGCACCGAACCCACCGACGACACCCCGTTCTAGCACCACGCCACGGGGTTCGGAACCGGCGGTCCGCGCCTGGTTCCGGCCGGTGAACCCGCCGCGTGCGCTCGGGGTTGGCGGTGGGCGCGTGGCTGGGCTTTGTGGGCTGCCGCGGGGTCGGGCTTTGTGGACTGCCGCGTGGTCGGACCCGTGGACCACGCGGGTGGCCGGCGGGGCGGTCGTTACGGTGGCCCGCCACGCACGCTGGACGACCGTTCCCCTGGACGGGGCCCAGCCACGGGCGGCGGGTGGGGCTCACTTGGCTGGGCCGTAAAGGCTGGGCGGGGTTGAAGCAGTTTGAAGGGGTTGGGGCGTGCGCGCGAGACGCCCAAGGCGCGCAGGAAGCGTGAAGAGAGACGTCAGGTGCGGTGGAGGGAGAGGACGGGGATGCGGCGCGTGGTTTTGGCCTCGTATTCGGCGAAGCCGGGGGCGATGGCGACCATGCGGGCGTAGAGCTCGTCGCGTTCCTTGCCGTCGATCTGCTGGGCCTTGGCGGAGAACGTCTCGGTGCCGATCTCGGCGGTCAGCTCCGGGTTGGCCAGCAGGTTGTGGTACCAGGCCGGGTGGTTGTCGGCGCCGGCGTTCGAGGCGATGATCACGTAGCGGTCGCCGTCCGGGAGGTACATCACCGGCGAGGTCGTCTCGTTGCCGGTCTTGGCGCCCTTGGTGGTGAGAAGGACGAGGTCGTGACCTTCGAAGTATCCGCCGACCTTTCCGGCGTTGGCCCGGAACTCCTCGATCACCTTCTGGTTGAAGTCGTTCGGCATTGCCACTCCCAAAACATGTAAACGGAGAACTCTCCGCATCAGACTAACCGGAGAAGTCTCCGTTTCCAAGTGGCTATGCTCAAGCTGTGTGCGAACGCCAGCTCCTCCCCGTTCTCGGGCAACCTCCTCCCGAACGCGCCGATGCCGCACGCAACCGGCAGAAGATCGTCGACTGCGCCGCCCGCATGATCGCCGAACGCGGCGCCGAGCAACTCTCGCTCGACGAGGTGGCGCGTGAGGCCTGCGTGGGAGTCGGAACCGTCTACCGCCGCTTCGGCGACCGCGCGGGGCTGCTCTACGCGCTCATCGACGAGCGGGAACGGCACTTCCAGGCGGCGTTCCTGAGCGGTCCCTCACCGCTGGGGCCGGGGGGCACGCCCGGCGAGCGGATCTCCGCGTTCCTGCGCGCCCTCGTCGACCACTTCTTCGGGCAGGAAGAACTCTTTCTACTCCTGGAGAAGAGTTCGCCGAAGGCCCGCTTCACCGGCCCGTACCACGTCTACCACGCCCACCTGACCGCGCTGCTCGCCCAGCTCCGGCCGGGCGCCGACCAGCGTTTCCTGGCCGACGTACTGCTCGCGCCCGTCAACGTGGGCCTGCTCAGCTTCCAGCGCACCGAGCGCGGGTTCACGGTCGAGCAGATCAAGGACGGGCTCGACGCGCTGGTCGGGGCGATCGCGCGGTAGCTCAGGCGGCGGGCTTGGGGACTTCCTTGAGGGCGGCGGCCAACTGGGCGAGTTCGGGCCAGTCGGCCGTGCCGGTGACCACGAGGGTGACTCCGGGCAGCGTTCTGATCAGGGTCCGCTGGTTCTTGTCCTCGCGGAAGCGCTTGTCCCAGGGCTGGCCGTTGACCTGCTCGGTGCCGACGGACTTGTCGCTGTTGGCCATGCGGTTACCGAACCCGGCGCTCGGCTGCTCACCCGACTGGGCGAACATGGCATGCTCGCGCTTCGCGGTCGCGTACCCCAGATAGAGGACCTTCGCGCCGTTCGCGCCGTCGGCGATGCGGTTGCTGTTGGGGACCCAGCCGCCGGGGTCCTGGGCGGGGCCCCACACCTTGTACGGCACGGCCCGGTTGAAGTTGGCCAGCGTGATCGAGTAGTCCCGCTTGGGGATGCGCTCTGTCCTGCTCTGGGGCGTCATCAGCAGGAACAGGCCCACCGCCGCCAGGCAGACGAGCAGGGCCACCGCGTAGGAGTAGAAAGTTCGGGTCAACCGCACAACTGATGAGGCTACCCTGCCGGGGCGACGGGTCGGAGTTGGCCGATGATGGCGAGGACGTCGTCGGCCAGCTTGCGGTCGCCGGAGAGCGTGACCTCGTTCACGGCCGCGGCCAGCGCGCCGGTGATGGCGATCACCAGGGCGGGCTGTCCCTCGAACAGGGCGGCGTTGCGCGAGGCCCACGTGCGGAGCCGGTCGCGCATGACGACCTCGAATCCGGGCGGCCCGTCCCCGCGCAGGAACAGCGCGGCCAGCTCGCGCTCTTCCAGGCAGCCGTCGAGGTAGGCGCGGGCGGCGCGCAGGAAGACGCGCATCGGGTCCTGGTCGCCCGTCTCGCGGGCCTCGCGGGCGGCCCGCTTGGTCCGCTGCGTCTGTCTGCCCTGGAAGTCCTCGAACAGCGTGAGGTAGAGATCGGCCTTGCCGGAGAAGTGGTGGTAGAGGCTGCCGACGCTTGCGTTGGCGCGCGCCACCACATCGGTCACGCCCGCCTCCGCGAAACCCTTCGAGACGAAGACCTCTTTGGCCGCCGTGAGAAGGCCGACACGGGTGGCCGCGCCCCGGCCCGTCACCGCCCGTTCCACATCGCTGCTCATGAGAGGCACATTATCCTCCGCTGACCGGGGATAGAGGGGCAACTACGATCGAGGCAGTTGTCCACGAGGAGGCCCCACCATCATGTCCGATCAGACGTCTGTACCCGCAGCGCTGGCCACGGGCGAGCACGCCCCTGATCGAAACCTCGCCATGGAGCTCGTCCGCGTCACCGAGGCGGCCGCGATGGCCGCCGCGCGCTGGGTGGGCAGAGGCGACAAGAACGGCGCGGACGGCGCCGCCGTCAACGCGATGCGCCAGCTCATCAACACCGTGTCCATGAACGGTGTCGTCGTGATCGGCGAGGGCGAGAAGGACCACGCGCCCATGTTGTTCAACGGCGAGCAGGTCGGTGACGGGAGCGGTCCCGAGTGCGACGTGGCCGTCGACCCGATCGACGGCACCCGGCTCACGGCGCTCGGCATGCCGGACGCGGTCTCGGTGATCGCGGTGAGCGAGCGGGGCTCGATGTTCGACCCGTCGGCCGTGTTCTACATGGAGAAGCTCGTCACCGGCCCGGAAGCGGCCGACGTGGTGGACATCGAAGCCCCCGTGGCGGCGAACATCCAGGCCGTCGCCCGCGCCAAGGGCTCCTCCCCCGCCGACGTCACCGTGGTCATCCTCGACCGCCCGCGGCACGACCAGATCGTCAAGGAGATCAGGGAGACGGGCGCGCGGATCAAGTTCATCCCCGACGGGGACGTGGCCGGCGCCATCATGGCCGCGCGCGCCGGCACGGGCATCGACCTGATGCTCGGCATCGGCGGCACCCCGGAAGGCATCGTGGCCGCGTGCGCGCTGAAGTGCCTGGGCGGCGTCATCCAGGGCAAGCTGTGGCCGCGTGACGAGGCCGAGCGGCGCAAGGCACTCGACGCCGGCCTGAACCTCGGCCAGGTCCTCACCACCAACGACCTCGTCCGCTCCGACGACGTCTTCTTCGCCGCGACCGGGATCACGCAGGGCGAGCTCATGCAGGGTGTGCGCTTCCGCGGTGGCGTTGCGGTGACGCACTCGCTGGTGATGCGCGGCCGTTCGGGAACGATCAGGAAGATCGAGAGCGAGCACCAGCTCTGGAAGCTGCGCGCCTACTCCGCGATCAACTTCGACACCGCGGGCTGAGCCCGCCTTTCCGGCTTCCGGTACGGCGGGCCGTACCGGAAGTCAGCGACGGCGCTTACGGCGAGGCGGCTCCTTGACCTTGACGTCGCCCATGAAGTTGGTGGTGCGGACCTCGACCACCGGCCCGTCGGGCTCGGTGGGCTGCTTGGTGAGGCGCACGGTCTTGTCCTTGGCCACGCGGATCACCTCAAGCCCCTCGGGCACGTGGATCTCCAGCCCGCCGAGTACCAGCGTCGCGTTGATGATGACGCGCCGGTTCTGCAGGATCGCGTCGCGCAGGTCGAGTTTGGTCGTCCCGAACATCGCGGTCACGGCGAGCTCCGCCGGAACCACCCAGCGGCCGCCGCGCTCCTCCTTCTTGAAGATCGCCGCGACCGGCCGCCCGTCCAGGAGCAGCGGCTGCTCGTCGGCGGGGAGCAGGTCGACGGTGAGGCCGGCCAGGTCGCCGAGGGTGCGGGCGGAGTAGAGGACGCCGAGGCGTTCCTCCAGCTCGTCGAGGGTGATGCGGCCGTCGGCGTGGGCGTCCTGGAGCACTTGGGCGACGCGCTCGCGGTCGGCGTCGGAGGCGCGCAGTTCGTGCGGCTGGGGCAGGTCGCTCGCGCGCTGCTGGCCGCGCGCCGACTGCCATTCCTCGGCCAGCCGCTCGCCCACCTCGGCGAGTTTCGGCAGCCAGGATCCGGGACGTTCATTCACACTTCGACGATATCCGGCGCGCGGCGGAAACTGTCGGTGCCGACGCCTAACGTTTCGGCTCAATGAAGGGTGGGGCCGCTCACGTCCAGGGTGGTGAGCACCTCGCCGTCCTCGCCGAGCGCCTCCACCGCGGGTGCCCGGCGGGCCGACCAGACCACGATCAGGAAGCCGTGGAAGGGGACTTCGATGAGGCGTCCGCGCACCCGCACCCGCCGTACCTCGGCCGAGGCGGTCAGCTCGGCGTGCCGTAGATACCAGCCGGTCCAGGGCAGCCGGTGCTCCGGGTTCATCAGCACCCCGCCGTTACCCGGGCACCGCAGGTAGTCCTCGGGCCCCTTCGCCGGCACGCGGCCGACCAGCGGATACTCGATCGTCCCGCCTCCGCCGCCGCCCCGGTGCTCCCAGTCGCCACCCCGCTTCTTGAACAGGTGGACCATGATCATGGGCCCGCCGTTGCGGTCGGACAGCACCGCCACCGCCCCGCCCTCACCCGATCTGTCCATGGCCAGCGGCAGGTAGCCCCGATCGGCGTCGAACGCCGTGCGGACCTCTTGCGGCATGCCGTGATCGAGCAGGTGACGGCATTCGGCAAGCATCCCCTTGTCCATCTTCCGAACGTAACCCAGCCCCTCCACGTTTCCACCCGGAATCGGGCCGGGATCGCGGCCGTTGTCTTCTGCATGGAGAGAGCGGCACGGGCGGGGCTCGGGGCGGTCGTGGCCGGGGTGGCGGTGATCATCGGGCTGGATCTCGCCTACCTGGGCGAGGTCAACCCCCTGCGCCGCACGATCAGCGAGCACGGCCTGGGCGACCAGGGATGGATCTTCGGACTCGGCGTGGGCACGCTGGCCCTCGGCTCGGCGGCGATCGGGCTGTCACTGGCCAGGCGGCGCATCGCCGGCTGGTTCGGGACCGTCGCGCTGCTGGCCTGGAGCGTGGGGCTGCTGATCACGGCGTCGTTCCCCAAGCACGACTGGGCGGTCGGGCCGAGCCTGAGCGGCAGCATCCACCGGGTGGGCAGCTTCATCGCCTTCCTGAGCCTGCCGATCGCGGCGCTGGTCATCGCGCGGCCGTGGCGGCATCGGCACGGGATGTCCTGGGTGACGTTCCTGCTCGGGCTCGGGTCGGTGATGTGGGTGGCGGGCATCGGCGCGGCCATCGTGCTGGCCACCCGCAACGGGCTCGCGTGGTGGCAGGTCATGCCGCTCGGCCTGGTCGAACGCGGCATGGCCGCCACGGAGGTGGCCGCGGTCATCGCCCTGGGCGCCTGGGCCGGCCTCAGGGGTCCCGAACGGGCTCCAGCCGTCGCTCCGGTCCGGGAGGCGGCCTCCGGTTGAGCGGGGTCAGGATGTGCGGCGCGTGGTCAGGGCTCGCGGAGGGCGGCGGCCAGGTCGGTGACGTAGCCGCGGAAGATCGCCGGCATGTCCACGCGGTCCGGGTCGAGGAGCCACTGGGTCTGCAGGCCGTCCATCATGGCGATGAGGCGGTCGGCGTGGGCCTCGGCGTCGAGGTCGGCGCGGAACTGGCCGCTCTCGGCGCTGCGGCGCAGGGCGGCGGCGACGCCTTCGCGCAGGCGGTGGTAACGGTTCCTGGCCCACTCGTGGCCGGGGTGGTCGGCCGTCACGGCCTCGCCGCTGATGACGGAGAACAGTTGCACGAGGCCGGGCACGCGGGAGTTGTACTCGACCACGTCCACCAGCACCTTCAGCATCTCCGGCCCGTCGCTGGCGTCGAATCCGTAGCGGCGCATGTCCATCTCGTCCCGGTAGTCGAGGACGGCCAGGAGCAGGCGTTCCTTGCTCTTGAAGTGGTGGAGAAGGCCGGCCTGGGTGAGCTCCGCGCGTTCGGCTATGCGGGCCAGTGAGGCGCCGCGGTAGCCGTTCTCGGCGAACTCGAGCAGGGCGATGGCGAGGATGCGCTCGCGCCGTGCCTCCCCAGTGGCGTATCCCCGGCGTTTCACCCCGGCACCTTACCAGGTCACATAATTGCAACAAACCTACCGAGCATTAAGGGGTTCGCCTATCTTCCCCGGCATGGAAATCCGCCCCCGCTGGACGCTCGCGTGCGGCCTCGTCCTTCTCGCCCTGGGCGCCGTCTTCACCGGGATCATGCTGGCCGACCCGGCGGCGCCGTTCACGCAAGGCTTCGACACCGCGTGGCACGAGGCCATGCTCGGCACCCGCAACGACGCGCTCACTGTGCTGTCCCACCTGCTCAACCTCAGCGGCGGGCGGGGCAGTGTGGTGATCATGGTGGTCCTGATGGCCTGGTGGCTGGCGACGGGACGGCGCTGGGGCGCGGTGCTGCTGCTCACCGCCGCCGCTGCCACCACTATCGTGGCGCAGGGCGTCAAGCGGCTGGTGCTGCGCGAGCGGCCGGCCGATCCGATGGTGAGCGTGGACATCGGCTCGTTCCCTTCTGGGCATGTGGTGACGGCGGTGGCGTTCTGCCTGGTCATCGTGGCCGTGATGGCCGCCGGGAACCTGCGGGCCGGGCTGACGGCGACCGCCGTCTTCACGGTCCTGATGGTCTGGGACCGCACCTACCTCAGCGCCCACTGGTTCTCCGACACGATCGGCGGCGTACTGCTGGGCGGGGGCACGACGCTGCTGCTGTGGTGGGGGTTCGCGCCGCTGCTGCGGCAGGACCTGGTCAGGAGAGAGGCCAAGGCACTAACCTGACGCCACCTCACGTTTACTGCAGGAGGCACGCGGTGAAGACCCCCCGAAACCGCCTGGCCCGCTCCGGCACGTTCGCCGTGTTCGCGGTGCAAGGACTCTCCTTCGCCACCCTGCTCACGCAGGTCGCCGCCATTCAGGGCCGGCATCGGCTCGACGAAGGCGAACTAACCCTCCTGTTGCTGATCGTCCCGGTATTGGCCGGGGTCGGGAGCGTCGGCGCGGGCACTCTGGCCGCGCGCCTGGGCAGCAAGTGGCTGCTCCGCCTGGCCCAGCCGCTGGTCGCCGCCGCCGTCGTCCTCACCGGCCTGGCGCCCAACGTGCCCGTCCTGCTCGTGGCCCTGCTCCTGTTCGGGCTGGGCGTCGGCGCGGTCGACGCCGGCATGAACATGCAGGGCGTCGCCGTCGAGCGCCGGTACGGCCGGCCGCTGCTCAACGGCTTCCACTGCGTATGGAGCGTCGCCAGCCTGCTCGGCGCGCTGTGGGCGTCGGCCATGGCCGCCGTCCTCCCCCTGTCGCTGACGATGGCCCTGCCCATGGTGCTGGCCGTCGCGGGCTCACTGATCGCCGGGCCGCTGCTCTGCACGATCGAGGAGGAGAAGACCGAGC
This sequence comes from Nonomuraea sp. NPDC059007, assembly GCF_042740555.1. Classification (NCBI taxonomy): domain Bacteria; kingdom Bacillati; phylum Actinomycetota; class Actinomycetes; order Streptosporangiales; family Streptosporangiaceae; genus Nonomuraea; species Nonomuraea sp. NPDC059007. The sequence continues at coordinate 13,610 of NZ_JBHYJD010000030.1, forward strand.
AGACCGCGCCCGCCGCCGCCCGCTTCCCGTGGAAGCCGATCATCCCGCTCTGCCTGGCGATGGCCTTCCTGTACGTCGGGGACGCCGCCATCTCCAACTTCTCCACCGTCTACATGAAGGACGTCCTGGCCGCCGGCGCCTCGGTCATCCCGCTGGCCTACGCCGCGTACCAGGCGACCACGCTGCTCGTGCGCCTCGGCGGGGACTTCGCCGTCAGAAGGTACGGCCCCGCGGCCATCGTCCGGATCGGCGGCGCGATCGCCGCCCTGGGCTTCCTGGGCATCGTCCTGGCCCCGAACCAGCCGCTCGCCATCGTCGCCTTCGGCCTGACCGGGGTGGGACTGTCGGTGGTGGCGCCCCAGTCGTTCTCGGCCGCCGGACGCCTGGACCCGGCGGGCACGGGGGTGGCGATCGCCCGCGTGAACCTCTTCAACTACGTGGGCTTCATCGTGGGCGCCGCACTGGTCGGCGGCATCGCGGACGCGGCCGGGATGCAGGTGGCGTTCGCGGCACCTCTGGTCCTGGCGGCCGCCATCATCGCCCTGGCCCCCGGCTTCCACCCCAAACTCCCCGCCCAGACCTCCTGACCCTGTTCAGGCGCGAGCAACCGAACCCCACAGGCGCCACCCACCCCGCACCACACCGAGCCCGCCCAGCGGCCTGCCCCGCAGAGGGTGGCCGACGGGCTGCGGGCGGTCCAAGAGAGGGCGGTTGCGGGCAGATGGCAGTGGGGAACGGAGGATCCCGGGGCGGGTGGTCTCTGTGGCTGGTGGCGCAAAATCTCGGTAAAACGCGAAATATCGGGACACCAGGTGCCTTCCTCCCAGCGTTTCATCCGGTAAGAGGAGGGAGGCCGCCATGGAAGTCGGATACATCGTCGTCATGGCCATCGGCCTGCTCGTCGTGGGCGGCATCGGGGTCGCCACCGTGTTCATCGTGCTGAGCGGCATCAAGAGCGGACAGTGGCCGACGCTGAAACGCTAGCCGCGGAGGGCCCGCGCCGAGCGGTGAGCCCGGCCACGATGCCGACGATCACCAGCCCGGCACCCAGCAGGTCGTAGGCGGAGGGTGTGGCGACGCCGAGCAGCATCCCGGTCACGATCGCACCGACCGGGATCATCCCGGCGAACAACCCCGCCCGCCCCGCCCCGAGCCTGGGCAACGCCGAGTACCAGAGGAAGAACGCCACCACCGTCACCACAACGGCCAGGTAGAGCAGTCCGAGCGCCTCCGGCATCGTGGGCGCCCGGAACATCGACGTGCCCTCGACCGCCACCCCCGCCACGGCCAGCATGGGCACCGCCAGCGCCGTCGAGTAGGCCGACACCCGGATCGCCCCCAGCTTCGGCAGCAGCGGAATGGCCAGGAGCGAGAAGCTCACCTCGCCCACCAGCGCGCCGAGTGCCCACAGCAGCCCGCCGGTGCTCCCCGTCCCGAGCCCGGTGGCCAGCGTCGCGCCCGCCACGACGACGACCGCCCCCGCCAGCAGCCGCGGCGCCGGTCGGCCGCTGACCAGCGCGAGCACCAGCGGTACGGTCCCCAGTACGGTGCCGACCAGCGCCGGGCCGGAGTCGCGGGTGGACTCGATCACGCAGATGTTGAACACGACCAGCCCCAGTACGGCCAGCCCCACCAGGCAACCGGCCTCCCGGAGCGTCAGCCGGACGAACCGCAGCCCGAGCGCCCTGGTCACCACCAGCAGGACCGCCGCGGCAAGGAGGTAGCGCACGGCCTGCCCGCCGTACACCGGATAGTCCTTGATCAGGCCGGATACGGCGGCGAGCGTTCCCACCATGAACATGGCCGTGGCCGCGCCGAGGGCTCCGTTTCTCATGGTCAGCATGCTAGAAAGACAATGGCTTGCCGAAACAGTCCAATATCCCGCGATAAACGGGGACCAATGTGACCGATCTTCATGTTCCGCTCGATCGGGAGCGGGGCGGGCTGGCCGCGCAGATCGCCGCCGAGCTGCGCGGGTCGATCCGCGACGGCCGCCTCGCGCCCGGTACGCGCCTGCCCGCCAGCCGGGACCTCGCCGCCGACCTGGCCGTGTCGCGAGGCGTGGTGGTCGAGGCGTATGAGCAGCTGGTCGCGGAGGGGTTCCTGGTCTCGCGGGTGGGCAAGGGCACGCACGTGGCCGCCGTCGCCGCGCCGCGCCAGGCGCCGCCGCCGCGCCAGGACACCGTCTGCGCCCCCTTCTACGGCCATCGCCCCACCTCGCCCGACCTCAGCGGTTTCCCGCGCGAGCGCTGGCTGGCCTCGGTCAGGCACGTGCTGGCCACGCTGCCCTCCGACGCGCTCGACTACGGCGACCCGGGCGGCGTGCCGGAGCTCAGGCAGGAGCTGGCCGGCTACCTCAAGCGGGTCAGGGCCGCCGACGTACGCCCGGAGAACCTCATCATCGTCGGCGGCGTGGCGCAGGGACTCAGCCTGAGCCTGCTCGTACTCGGCGTCGAACGGCTGGCCATCGAGGACCCCAGCAGCCCGCGCCAGGTCCCGCTGGTCAGGAGGGCGGGCGCGACGCCGGTACCGGTGCCCAGCGACGACGAGGGCCTGAACGTGAAGGCGCTGGCCGCCAGCGGGGCGGACACGGTGTTGCTCACGCCGGCCCACCACTACCCGACCGGCGTCGTGCTCTCCCCCGGCCGCCGCGCCGAGCTCATCGAGTGGGGCGGGGTCGTCCTGGAGGACGACTACGACGCCGAGTTCCGCTTCGACCGCGACCCCGTCGGCTGCCTGCAGGGGCTCGCGCCCGACCGGGTGATCCTCTCCGGCAGCGTGAGCAAGTCGCTGGCCCCGGGCCTGCGGCTGGGCTGGGTGGCCGCGCCCGAAGACCTCGCCGCCGCCGTACGGCGGGCGCGCGGCGAACTCGACCTCGGCTCCCCGGTGATCGAGCAGTACGCGCTGGCCCACTTCCTGCGCACCGGCGGCTACGACCGGCACCTGCGGCGCACCCGCAGGGAGTACAGGAGGCGCAGGGACGCCCTGGTCACCGCGCTGAACGAGGAACTGCCCGAGATCCGGGTGCGGGGCATCGAGGCCGGGCTGCACATGTACCTGGAGCTGCCCGAGGACTGGGACGAGGCGGCCGCGGCCGCCGCCGCGCAGGCGCTCGGGCTGGCCGCCGAGCCGGTGGGGCCGATGCGGTTCAGCCCGGGGCCGCCGGCGATGGTGGTCGGGTTCGCGCGGGTGCCGGTGCATCGGGCGGCGGAAGCCGTACAGGAGCTAAAGGTCAGAATGTCAGGACAAAGTCTTGACTGAGGCAGAGGCGTCGCCTAGAAAGAAAGCCGACACCCTTGGAGGCGCGATGCGCGTGGGACTGCTCGGCCTGGGCAGGATCGGAGCCTTCCACGCGGCCACGCTGGCCGCCCACCCGCTCGTCGAGGAACTGATCGTCGCCGACCCGGTGCGCACGTCGCCGCACGGGCGGCCGGGTGACCCGTTCACCTGCGACGCGCTGGTCATCGCCACGCCGACCGGAACGCACGCCGAACTGCTGCGGACGGCCATCGAGCGTGGCATCCCGGCCTTCTGCGAGAAGCCGGTCGCCGCGACCGTCGAGGAGACCCGCGCGCTGGCCGAACTGGCCGCCAAGAAGGGCGCGCACGTGCAGATCGGCTTCCAGCGCCGCTTCGACCCCGGATTCGCCGAAGCCGCTCGGGCGCTGCGCGCGGGTGAGCTGGGCGAACCACACCGGCTCCACCTCATCACCGCGGACCCGGCTCCGCCGTCCGCCGAGTACATCGCCACGTCGGGCGGGATCTTCCGCGACTGCCACATCCACGACTTCGACCTCGTGCGCTGGATCACCGGCCGTGAGGTGGCCACCGTCTACGCCACCGGCTCGAACCTGGGCCCGGCGGACTTCTTCGCCGCCGCGGGGGACGTGGACACCAGCGCCGCGCTGCTCACACTCGACGACGGCACGCTGGCCACCGTGCAGGGCTCGCGCTACAACGGCGCCGGCTACGACGTGCGGATGGAGCTGGCCGGGAGCAAGGCCACCCACGTGGTCGGGCTGGGCCCGCGCGCGCCGATCAGCGGGTTCGACGGGCCGCCGTGGCCGGACTTCGTGACCCGGTTCGCCGAGGCGTACGCGCTGGAGATCGATGCCTTTCTGCGCGGCTCGACCGGTCAGTGCACGATCGGGGACGCGCTGGCCGCCCTCTACGTGGCCGAGGCGGCGGAGCTGTCGCGGCGCGAGCGGCGTCCCGTCGAGATCACAGAGATGGTGGGCATTGGCTGACTACCGCGAGATCCGGCAGATCAGGGCCCTGTATCCGGAGCGCATCGCGGACGCGGCGGCCTCGCGGCGGCGCCGTCCCGCCACCGGCGCGCGCGGCCAGCTCATGATCATCGCGGCCGACCATCCCGCGCGCGGCGCGCTGGGGGCCGGCCGCCGCCCGCTGGCCATGGGCAGCCGGGTGGAGCTGCTCGACCGCCTGGTGACCGCGCTGGCCAGGCCGGGCGTGGACGGGCTGCTGGCCACGCCGGACGTCATCGAGGACCTGCTGCTGCTCGGCGCCCTGCACGGCAAGATCGTGATCGGCTCCATGAACCGGGGCGGCATCCAGGGAGCGGTCTTCGAGTTCGACGACCGCTTCACCGCCTACGACGTGCCGACGATCGCCCGGATGCGGCTCGACGGCGGCAAGATGCTCTGCCGCATCGCCCTCGACGAGCCGGGCACCGCCGCCACGCTGGAATCCTGCGGCAGGGCGGTGACCGAACTCGCCGCCGGTGGCCTGATCGCCATGGTCGAGCCGTTCTGGTCGGCGCGCTCCGGCCACGACCTGTCGCCCGAGGGCGTCATCAAGGCCGTCAACGTCGCCCAGGGTCTCGGCGCGACCTCGGCCAGGACCTGGCTGAAGATCCCGGTCGTGGCGGACATGGAGCGCGTCATGGCCGCCACCACCCTGCCCACGCTTCTGCTGGGCGGCGATCCCGGTGACGCGCCCGACCTGGCGTACGCGGCGTGGCGCAAGGCCCTGCAGTTGCCCGGTGTGCGCGGGCTGGTCGTGGGCCGGGCACTGCTGTACCCGCAGGACGACGACGTGGCCGGGGCCGTGGACACCGCCGTCTCCATGCTCACGCCGTGAGCCCGGGAGCGGGCACCGCCTTCTCGGCGGCCCGGCTGACCTCCTCCCAGGCGGCCCACGTCTCCATGCGCTGCTGGGAGACGCTGAACGCCAGGTCGTAGACCAGGCTGCCGAGCAGGAGCCGCAGCGGCGGGTTCGGGCTGTCGACCAGCTTCAGCATGGCCTCGGCGGCCAGGCGCGGCTCGCTGTCCACCGAACCCTCCGCCCACTGCTTGGCCAGTTCGGCCCGCAGCTCGGCGTACTCCGGGCGCGGCTCGGCCGTGGCCATGCTCGTGTACAGATCGGTCCAGTAGCCGCCCGGCTGGACCATCGTGAGCTTGACCCCGAACTGGGCGGCCTCCATGGCCAGCGCCTCGCTCATGCCCTCAAGCGCGAACTTGCTCGCGCTGTACAGGCCGGTCGTGGGGAACGCGCCGAGCGCCCCGATGCTGGAGATCTGCACGATGTGCCCCGACCTCTGCTCTCTCAGGTACGGCATCGCCGCCTGAGCCACCCACAACGCCCCGAAGAAGTTGACCTCGAACTGCGCCCTGGCCTCCTGCTCGGTGAACTCCTCGATCATGCCGGAGGACATGGTCCCGGCGTTGTTGACCACGATGTCCAGGCGGCCGAAGTGCTCGTGCGCGGCCTTCACGGTGGCGAATACCGCGTCCCGGTCGGTCACGTCGAGCACCTGGACCAGCAGCCCGTCCGGGTACTTCTCCTGCAGCTCACGCAAGGAACCGACGTTCCTGGCCACGGCCGCCACCCGGTCACCGCGCTCCAGCGCGGCCTCCGTGAACGCGCGGCCGAGGCCGCGGCTGGCACCGGTGATGAACCACGTTTGGGCGGTACGCATACTGTGTCTCCTCAGAAAGTGAACCGAGACGGTTCGTCTCGCTTCGAGAAGTATGCGGTCGCGCTCCATCCGTGTCAAGACGGACCGTCTCGTCTCACTCAGAAGGCGGCGATACTCCCCGGCGAACGCTCGGCCCGAGACAGCGCCCGCAACACCTCAGTCCCCCCATGACGCCGTACGGCCAGCCGCGCCAGCAGGTCGATCACCGTCTCCATCACCGCGTCGGGCAGCACCGGAGTCGCCACCCCCACGCTCACGGCCAGATCGTCGCTGTGCACCGCCAGCTCCATCATCCGTGTACGGAGAAAGTCGGACAGCGACATTGACCACGGCCCCCACAGCGGGATGCGCACCGCCCGCTCCGGCACCACGGCCAGCGTCCGCGTCAGCTCGTCCACCGCCGCGTCGAGCGCACCGGCCAGGGCGTCCGCGCCCTGCGCCGCGACCTGCTCGCCGCCGTCCCTGATCCGGACGTTCACCGGGTCGTCGGGAGCCGATCCGATCCACTCCACGCGCGCGTAGTGGCCGAGCAGGGTGACCGTCTCCTCCTCCGGAACCGGGTCGGCCAGCGCGTGCCGTACACCCAGAACCTGATAGGCGAGATGCCCGGCGAGGCCGGACACGCTGAAGCCGGCGAGCGCGCTCGGACCGTCCCAGGCGGCGGCCACCTCCGGCGCGCGCAGCAGCCCCGCCGCCGAGCGGGCGGCGGCGAGGAAGTCATCCCTGACCATGCTGGAACACCCCTTTCCCGTGCACGAGACTCTGAGCATGACCGATCACAAGGCGCAGCTCCACCGCTACCTGCGCGACGCCCGCGCGCCCACGCCGACGCCACCATCGAGGAGCTGGACGCCGGAGCAACGACGACCTCCCCTCCGGCGAGGCCGCGTGGTGGGAGAGACACCTCGCCCGGGTGCAGGCCGCCGCACGGCAGGCGGGCGGGCACTGACCTCCGGTGGGCGTACCCTCTATGGGGACCGAAAGGATCGAGAGAATGCCCGAGTTCGACTACACCGACCTGCTTCCGCTTGGCGCAGACGAGACCGAGTACCGGCTCATCACCACGGAGGGGGTGCGGAAGGTCGAGGCGGCCGGGCGGACGTTCCTCGAAGTCGACCCCGAGGTGCTGCGGTCGCTGACCGAGACCGCGATCCACGACATCTCCCACTACCTGCGGCCCAGCCACCTGGCCCAGCTGCGGAAGATCGTCGATGACCCCGAGTCGAGCGGCAACGACCGCTTCGTCGCGCTCGACCTGCTCAAGAACGCGTCGATCTCGGCCGGCGGCGTGCTGCCCATGTGCCAGGACACCGGCACCGCGATCGTCATGGGCAAGCGCGGGCGGCACGTGCTCACCGACGGGCGCGACGCCGAGCACATCTCCCGCGGCGTCTACGACGCCTACACCAAGCTCAACCTCCGCTACTCGCAGATGGCGCCGCTGACGATGTGGGAGGAGAAGAACACCGGCAGCAACCTGCCCGCCCAGATCGAGCTGTACGCCGAGGGCGACGACAGCTACAAGCTGCTCTTCATGGCCAAGGGCGGCGGGTCGGCCAACAAGTCGTTCCTGTACCAGGACACCAAGGCGGTGCTCAACGAGAAGCGCATGCTGGCGTTCCTGGAGGAGAAGATCCGCTCACTCGGTACGGCGGCCTGCCCGCCGTACCATCTGGCGGTGGTCGTGGGCGGCACCAGCGCGGAGTACGCGCTGAAGACGGCCAAGTACGCCAGCGCCCGCTACCTCGACGCGCTGCCCACGGAGGGGTCGGCGGCCGGGCACGGCTTCCGTGACGTGGAGCTGGAGCAGAAGGTGTTCGAGCTGACCCAGAAGCTCGGCATCGGGGCGCAGTTCGGCGGCAAGTACTTCTGCCACGACGTGCGGGTGATCAGGCTGCCGCGGCACGGGGCGTCCTGCCCGGTGGCGATCGCGGTGTCGTGCTCGGCGGACCGGCAGGCGCTGGCGAAGATCACGCCGGAGGGCGTCTTCCTGGAGAAGCTGGAGACCGACCCGGCCCGCTTCCTGCCGGAGACCACGGACGAGCACCTGTCCGACGACGTGGTGGAGATCAACCTCAACCGCCCCATGCAGGAGATCCTCGCCGAGCTCACGAAGTATCCGGTCAAGACGCGGCTGTCGCTCACCGGCCCGCTCGTCGTCGCCCGCGACATCGCCCACGCGAAGATCGGCGAACTGCTCGACAACGGCGGCGAGATGCCGCAGTACCTGAAGGACCACGCGGTCTACTACGCCGGCCCCGCCAAGACGCCCGAGGGATACGCCTCCGGCTCCTTCGGGCCGACGACCGCGGGCCGGATGGACTCCTACGTCGAACGGTTCCAGGCCGCGGGCGGATCCATGGTGATGCTGGCCAAGGGCAACCGGTCCAAGCAGGTGACCGAGGCGTGCGCGGCGTACGGCGGGTTCTACCTCGGCTCCATCGGCGGACCGGCGGCGAGGCTGGCACAGGACTGCATCAAGAAGGTCGAGGTGCTGGAGTATCCCGAGCTGGGGATGGAGGCCGTGTGGAAGATCGAGGTGGCGGACTTCCCGGCGTTCATCGTGGTCGACGACAAGGGCGAAGACTTCTTCACCGATAGAACCGGCCCCGTCCTGTCGATCACCCGCCCGCCGCGCTAGATAGATCTCCCGCCGGCCTCGGACTTGGCGTGTGCGAAGTCCGAGGCTTCTCATCGTTCCGGGGTGATCCAGCGTTGTCAGCACCAGCGCTGATGTTGTATTGACGCCGGCCGTTTGAGAGTGCAGGCACGCAAGTGCGCAAGGAATCGCAAGCCCCAAACGTAGGAGATCGCCATGGCGCTAGCGTTCTACGGCAAGGGTCCCGACAACCCAGGCAACAACTGCCCGGCCGTCTTCAGGGGTCCCGTCACGGGTGACTTCCTCTTCCAAGGCGCGACCGTAACGGACTCGGAACTACTCGCGTGGGTCGATGACAAGAGCCCGATTCTGGACAGCGAATCGGTGGTGCGCCTTCCGGCGCGCATGATCGAGATCATCATGGAGGCGTGCCATGGCGGACTTCAGCGAACTCCTGGCGACGTGTGAGCACACGGCGTTCAAGCTGGAGATGCGCGACCAGTACATGACCGGTGACCCTGGCTATCTGGCCTGGGAAGCTGGAGATCTCAATGAGGCTGTCCGCCAGTATTCGGACTGGGCGGCTACGGCGCGTACTGCTGTCAGGCGGCGCGTGGCCATGCGTCGAGTCCGCATCGTGTCGGAGCCTGTCAGCACCTACATCGCCTTCGAGCACGCAGTTACTCCCGGCGTCAACCTTGCCGCCGGGGAAGTGATCAGGTGGCTCCCTCGGCGTCTGGCGTCTGATCTGACTCCGCCGGGAAACGATGTGTGGATCTTCGATGACAGGTTGGTGCAGTTCTGTCATTTCGCCGGGGACGGCACGTGGATCTCCAACGACGAAACCGACGACGCAACCACGGTGAAGCACTGTGCCGCCGCCTTCGCGGCGGCATGGGAACGGGCGATCAATCATTCGGAGTATCGGATCTGAGCGCCCTGCTGATCGCACCGGTCGCATAGATCCATGCGCAGTTCGCACTCGCCCAGTTCCAGCGCCCAGGCGGCCAGGCAGGCGCTTGCGTTGCGGCTACGCGAAATCCGCCTTGATGCCGGCCTGAACGCCAGGGCGCTCGCAGCCCTTGCCGGTTGGCACGAGTCCAAGACGTCTCGGATCGAGAACGCCAAGAAGCAACCGTCCGAAAACGATCTTGCCGCTTGGGTGCAAGCGTGTGGAGTGCCTGGCCTACTGCCTGAGTTGATCGCTGAGCTACGTGCGGTGGACTCGGCATGGCTGGACTGGCGACGGGCGGAAAAGACTGGCCTCACCCATCTGAACGTCGCGGTGCGCGCGTTGTACGAACGTACCCGTCTCTATCGGTCGTACTGCCAGGACGTCATTCCAGGTCTCCTTCAGACAGCCGGGTACACCACAGCGACGTTGGCGGCCATCCGCGACGGCAGAAAGGTGCCAGTGGATGATGTCGCCGATGCCGTCGCAGAGCGCATGGCCCGTCAGCACATCCTCTACGAGGGTAATCATCGGTTTGTCTTCATCTTGGAGACAGCGGCGCTCACCTATCGGCGTGGTGGGCCTGAGGTGATGATCGGACAGCTCGGTTACCTGCTGGAGGCAATGGCGTTGCCATCGGTGTCGCTGGCTGTGATCCCGCCCGACACGGAGCGCGCGGGCCGCTGGCCTGTCGAGAACTTCTACATCTTCGATGACGCGCAGGCCAACGTGGAGTTGGTATCGGGCTTCCTTACGATCACGCAACCGCGAGAGATCGGGATGTACGCCGAGATGTTCATGCGGTTCCACGAAATAGCCGTTTTCGGGCGAGAAGCCCGAGCCCTAATCAAGCGAGCGATGGACTCCCTCGAGTAGGCGCCCGCAAGTGTCCGCAAGTTTGTGGAGCCGTCGAAACGCTCCCTCCTACCGTCGACGCATGACCCGCACACACAGCACATCATCGGCTGATGACCTGCTATGCCAGCCGATACCGGAGGAGGAAGCGGCAGCGCAGAACGCGGCTCTTGACCGGGTTCTTGAGTATCTGACGGCAGCGTGCATCCATGCCCAACTGATCAAGCGGATTGCCGACCGATGCGCGATCAAGCTCTACTCCGCTGGCGAGACCCTTTGGCACCCTCCCAAGCTCATCATCTACGCGAACGCCGGATGGAGAATCGCCACAGTCACCGTCGGCCCTCGCTCCGGTAGTTACGCCGTCGAGTTGGCGCGCGGCGGCCCGGACAACGAGCCTCGGCACAGCCGAATCGAGATGGTGCCAAGCGACTACCCGGACCGCGTCGGCCTGCTGGTCACGCAGAACGCCGGAGCGTCGGCATGACAACGGCCACGGCAAGCGAGCGAGCGTTCCGCTGTCCGTACGTGATCGGGTGGACAGGAGAGGCTCAGAACCCTCCGCTGAAGTGGGTACCCGACCACGGCGGGTTGCGACTGAGCTACGCGGTGCCGCAACGAGACGACTTCCGCAACGGTGTCCTCCTGCTGCGGCAGAGCCAGAACCGCACGGGCCGGCCTGACTTCAAGTCGGTCAACACGCTGAGGCAATGGCGCTGCATGGACAAGCGGCTGTGCCAGGTGTGCGCGCGGTCCGCTGTAGATCGGGAGACGGGTCGGATTTGGTGGCTGTTGTCGTCCGGCAACGGCGGTGATGGCGACGGCTATACCAACGCACCGCCGACGTGCCCGGCGTGCATCCCGGAAGCGATCTCACGATGTTCTCACCTACGGCTCAACGCCGCCGTCTTCACCGTGGGCGACTGCTCCCCTTTCGGAGTGCGGGCAGATTTGTTCGCTTATTACTTGCCGCCGGTGGTTCCGGTCGAACGCAACGCCATCCTCAGGTTCGATGAGGATGAGTACGACATGCAGCACGTGGTGGCTCGTGAGCTGCTTGTGCGGCTGGACGACGTGCAAGCGGGCGTGACGGTCCGAGACGCCAGTCACTCCGCATGAAGCCGGACAAGGTCAACTACACAGTGCACGATGGGCTCGGGCAAGACTCGGAGTCCGGTGGAAGCCGCACGCCGACCGTCTGCTCAAGGGGTTCATGAGGGACTTCCTGGCAAGCGCGCCGACCGCCGAGCCCTCGGCCGGGAGCGCTGCCAAGGAGATATCGTGATCACGGGTTTCGAACCGGCTGCCGCCCTTCTGCCGGTCCTATTACACCTGATATCCACTCGACTACGCCTGACCTGCCGGAGGAGGCTGACCAGGTGGACGAGCAGCCCGGCACGCATGAATGCGACCGGCCTGTCGCCCTAGCAGGAAACCCCTCGCCATGGCGGTGCCCGGCGTGCGGGCAGGTGTGGGAACTGCTCCCGGCCGAAGGCGTGCAGGTCGGCCAACGGCGGTCCATCGGCATCACGGACCGGGTCGTGCTCATGCTGATGTTCGCGGGAGCGATCACAGTGGGCGGGATGAGCACCTGGGCCCCAGAACTGCTGCTGTCCGCAGGTGGCGTCGCGGTGATGGTCGGTCTGCTGCTCGCTGCCGTCGTGGCCGCTATCTGGCAGAACAGGCTGCGACGGGGACAGTGGCCGGACCTGTATGAGGAGCCGGCATGGCGGCGGCGTGCCGACGAGACGGACGGAAATTAGGCGATCTTGTCCAGGCTCCCCGCCGGAGACATCCAAGCCCCAACCGCGGAAGGCGTCCAGCCGGGATTGAGCGTCTCGTCCTGACCCTGGGGCGCCAGCGGCGCGCGCCGAAGGCGCGCCTTGGGGAGAAGGCCCGAGCGGAGCGAGGACCGACAGGGGTCGAGCTTCAGCTCGACTGGAAGAACGCCCGGAACCTCCCACGCACGAAGCGCGCCAAAGTGAAGGACCTTGCCTTTCAGGCGGCGACCGGCTCCCGATGAGGAGCGACGACGGTGCCGTCCGGCAGCAGCAACCCGGTGTCCTCGAACAGCACCACGCCATTGCACAGCAAGCTCCAGCCCTGGTCAGGGTGGGCCGAGATCACGTGCGACGCCTCACGGTCGGCGGAGTAGGCAGTGGGGCAGATCGGCTGGTGACTGCACATCGTGCACCTCTCAGGTGACTCCTGGAAAAGCTTGTGGTTTTCAGAAGGGCAGCTTGCGCCCTGACGGAGTGCGGAGGTCCAGCGCGGTCCCGGCGGGCTTCTTCGGACGGGGCCTGATCTGGGTCTGGCGCATCTTCATCACGTCCCTAAGGTCTGGGCGCTTGCCCTCATTCTGACGATCGGGACCGACAGTTTCGGGGGCTGCCTGCCTGCTTCATGGCTTCACTCTGCGCCGTACCTCTTACCGCACACCTACAACCCACTGACAAGACGCGACAAGGGTTTCGTAAGCGGGTTCAGGGGTCCCCCTACAACGGGAGTTGGGGACGAACCGGCCGGGGCCAGAAACGGAGGTGCGGGCGAACGGAGACCGCTCGCCCGCACGACCAGGACCTAACTGACTCTTGCCATCATGTCTTAGTTGCGAATAGTTCGCAAGAAGAGCTGGACCTAGGTCGCAGGTCTGATGCAGTTGCGTGATAGTTGCAATAGTGTCGGATGCCAGTGATCGACTAGGAGGACACATGGGGGAGTACACCCTTCCTGACATGCCTTACGACTACGCGGCGCTGGAGCCCGCCATCACCGGCGAGATCCTGGAACTGCACCACGCCAAGCACCACGCGGCGTACGTCAAGGGCGCCAACGACACCCTGGAGCGCCTCGCCGAGGCCCGCGACAAGGGCGAGTTCGGCGGGCTGGTCGGACTGGAGAAGACGTTCGCGTTCAACCTCTCCGGCCACGTGCTGCACTCGATCTTCTGGGAGAACCTCTCCCCCGACGGCGGCGACCGCCCCGACGGCGCGCTGCGGGCGGCCATCGACGAGCACTTCGGCACGTTCGAGGCCTTCCAGAAGCAGTTGACGACGGCCACCGCCGGGGTGCAGGGTTCCGGTTGGGGAATCCTGGCCTGGGAACCGCTCGGCAAGCGCCTGATCGTCGAGCAGGTCTACGACCACCATGGCAACGTCGGCATGAACAGCACGCCACTCCTGGTCTTCGACGCCTGGGAGCACGCGTACTACCTGCAGTACCGCAACGTCCGCCCGGACTACGTGGAGAAGCTGTGGAGCCTGATCAACTGGGACGACGTAACGCGTAGGTTCGCTGACGTCACAAGTCAAGCGAGTTGACCAAAGTTCGCAACTTTTTATCGGCCCGGCCTCTACTGGTCGGTTTACACAAATAGGTAAGCTGCCTGCCATGCGTGCGCCCGCCGGTTACCTCCTCGCCGCGCGCTACCGGTTGTTGGAGCCGGTCGGCCGCGGTGGCATGGGCACCGTTTGGCGAGCGCATGACGAGTTGCTTGACCGGCACGTGGCGGTCAAGGAAGTGCGGCTGCCCGCCGTACTCGATGAAGAGTTGCGCGCGGAGTTGTGCGCCCGCACCGAGCGCGAGGGCCGGGCCACCGCGATGGTCGCCCACCCCTCGGTCATCACCGTCTTCGACGTGGTCACCGAGGACGATCGGCCGTGGATCGTGATGGAGCTGCTCCAGGCCAAGTCCCTGGAGCAGCTCATCCTTGAGGACGGACCGCTCCACCCGCGCAAGGCCGCCGAGATCGGCCGCCAGATCCTGGGCGCGCTGCGCGCCGTCCACGCCAAGGGCATCCTGCACCGCGACGTGAAGCCCAGCAACGTGCTCGTGACCGAGGACCGCGCGGTGCTCACCGACTTCGGCCTGGCCGCGCTGGAAGGTGACGTCTCGATCACCCAGGCGGGCATCGTGCTGGGGTCCGCGGGTTACATCGCGCCCGAGCGGGTGCTCGGCGCCAAGGCCAGCCCCGCCGCCGACCTGTGGTCGCTCGGCGCGACCCTCTACACCGCCGCCGAGGGCAGAGGTCTCCATGGCCGGCGTACGGCTGCCGCCGCCCTGGCCGCCCTGACCAGCGGCGAGCCGATCCCGATGGCCAAGGCGGGCCCGCTGGCGCCCGTGCTCGACGCCCTGCTGCGCATCGACCCGGAGACCCGGCTCGACTCGGTGCGCGCCTCGCTGATGCTGGCCCGCGTGGCGGCGGGCGGTTCGGCCGAGGAACCGCTGCCGGTGAAAAGGGGCGCGCGGCCGACGCCGGTGATCACCACCCCGTCTTTCGCGCGCAGGCCCGCGCATCGCGGGCTGCATCGGGCGGAGGCCACGGCGGCGGCGCTGGCCGTACCGGGGCCCAGGATGGAACGTCGACAGGGCGAGGGCGTGCACCGCAAGCGCGTGGAACCACGTCCCACTCTGTCGGCTTATGCCCGATTTAAAGCTGCGGTGATAAAGTTGTGCCTTCCTCGTCGCTTCTGGCCACGAGAACTTCGCAAGCGAGGGTAAAGCACTTCCTAAGCGAGAATCGATATCTTCTACCCATGCCGGAACAGCACACACGCCTGCTCGCGGAGCGCTACGAGCTGATAGCCCCGCTTGGCCGGGGCACCATGGGCACCGTGTGGCGCGCCCGTGATCGCGCCCTCGGCCGGGACGTGGCGGTCAAGGAGATTCGCCAGGATCCCGGGCTCAGCGAGGAGCAGCGTGCCGAGCTGCGCGAGCGCATGGTCAGGGAAGGCCGTACCGCCTCCAGGATCAACCACCCCTCGGTCGCCTCGATCCACGACGTCATCATCGAGGACAACAGCCCGTGGATCATCATGGAGCTGGTCGAGGCCCGCTCGCTGGAGCAGGTCATCGACGAGGAGGGCCCGCTGCCGCCGCGGCTCGTGGCCGAGATCGGCGTCGACCTGCTGGGCGCGCTGCGCGCCGCGCACGCCCAGGGCATCACCCACCGTGACGTCAAGCCCGGGAACGTTCTCGTCACCGCGAGCGGGCGGGTGGTGCTGACCGACTTCGGCATCGCCAAGCAGGAGGGCGACAGCAAGCTCACCAAGACCGGCATGGTGATCGGCTCGCCCGGCTACACGGCTCCGGAACGCGCCAGAGGCGAATACACCGGGCCGGAATCGGACATCTGGTCGCTCGGCGCGACCCTGTACTTCGCGGTCGAGGGACGGCCGGCGTACGAGCGCTCGTCGATCGCCGAGACGCTGGCGGCGCTGCTCAGCGAGAACGCGGACCTGCCCACGCAGGCCGGGCCGTTGCGCCCGGCACTGACCGGGCTGCTGAACAAGGACTACAAGCAGCGGCTGAGCGCGGCGCAGGCCGAGACCATGCTCAGGATGGTCGCCGACACGCCCACCAGCGAGATCCCGATCATCAAGGACGAACCGCCGAAGGCGCCGCCGCGGCCCCCGAGGCCCGCCGAGGGCTACGACCCGGACCGCACGATCGCCGTACGGGTCCCCAAACCACCCCAGATGCCCACAGCCGCCCGTCCTCCGGCCCCGCCCGTACGCAACCCCCAGGCCCCCGCCTACCCGGCCTCGGCCAACACCGCGCCCCACCCCACGTCCCGCCCCCAGCCCCCGGCTCCGCCCGTGCGGCGACCGCCGGTCGACGAGGGGGACGTCAACACCATGCGCGTCTACCCGCCAGGCCAGCAGGTCTACCCGCCGCCCCCGCACATGCGCCCCCAGCAGCAGCAGCCACCTCAGCCGCCGCCGGTCTTCGAGGAGAAGGGGCTGGGCACCGACCTGTTCGCCATCGCCGGCACCAACCAGGAGCCGCCACAGACCGGCAACAAGCGCGGCATGCTCATCCTCATGGCCGTGGCCGCGGCGACCGCGGTCATCATCGCGATCCTCATCGTGGCGCTCGTCAGCTGACCGCCCTCATGAGGCAGACCTCCATGAGACAGACTGGGAGCCATGAGCGAGTTTCGGATTGAGCATGACTCCATGGGCGAGGTCCGGGTGCCGGCGGGGGCGCGCTGGCGGGCGCAGACCCAGCGCGCCGTGGAGAACTTCCCGGTCTCCGGCCGCCCGCTTGAGCCGGCCCACATCGCCGCGCTCGGCCTGATCAAGGCCGTGGCCGCGGAGGTCAACGGCGAGCTCGGCGTGATCGGCAAGGATCTGGCCGAGGCCATCGCGCAGGCGGCGGCCGACGTGGCCGACAACGAGTACGACGCGCACTTCCCCATCGACGTCTTCCAGACCGGCTCCGGCACCTCGTCCAACATGAACGCCAACGAGGTGATCGCCAGCCTGGCGGAGGAGCGGCTGGGCCGTCCTGTGCACCCGAACGACCACGTCAACGCCTCGCAGTCGTCCAACGACGTCTTCCCGACCTCGATCCACGTGGCCGCCGCGACCGAGGTCACCTTCCACTTGCTGCCCTCCCTTGAGCACCTGGCGGCGGCGTTGCGGGCGAAGGCGGCGGAGTTCGCCGACCACGTGAAGTCCGGCCGTACGCACCTCATGGACGCGACGCCGGTCACCCTGGGCCAGGAGTTCGGCGGCTACGCCGCGCAGATCGAGCACGGCCTGGCCCGGGTCCGCTCGGCGCTGCCCCACGTGCTCGAACTCCCCCTGGGCGGCACCGCGGTCGGCACCGGCATCAACACCCCGCCGGGCTTCGCCGAGCAGGCGATCGCGAAGCTGCGCGAGGCCACCGGGATCGCGTTCCGCGAGGCGGACGACCACTTCGAGGCGCAGAGCGCGCAGGACTCGATCGTCGAGCTGTCCGGGCAGCTCAAGGTCGTGGCCGTCTCCCTGAACAAGATCGCCAACGACCTCCGCTGGATGGGCTCGGGCCCCCGCGCCGGGCTCGGCGAGATCAACCTGCCCGACCTGCAGCCCGGCTCGTCGATCATGCCGGGCAAGGTGAACCCCGTCATCCCCGAGGCCACGGCCATGGTCGCCGCCCAGGTCATCGGCAACGACGCGGCCATCACCTTCGCCGGCGCCTCGGGCACGTTCGAGCTGAACGTCCAGCTCCCGGTGATGGCGCGCAACATCCTGGAGTCGATCCGCCTGCTGGCCGCCATCTCACGCCTGCTCGCCGACCGCACCGTCTCCGGCATCACGGCGAACGTGGAGCGCCTGCGCGAGTACGCCGAGTCGTCGCCGTCGATCGTGACGCCACTCAACCGCTACATCGGTTACGAGGAGGCGGCCAAGGTCGCCAAGCAGGCACTGGCCGAACGCAAGACGATCCGCCAGGTCGTCATCGAACGCGGCCACGTGGCCAATGGCGCCCTCACCGAGCCCCAGCTCGATGCCCTCCTCGACGTGCTCTCCATGACCAAACCCTCTTGAAGACCGCCCATACGTTACGGCGAAGCCGCCCCCACCCCCACCCGCCGACGCGGGCGGGCGCCGATCGTGGGGGTCGCTTCTCACGTCGGACGAACGCCCCACCGCAACGGCCACCCTTGGCCACCCGGCGGGGAAACCCCTCAGCCCGCCCGAGGGAGGTCTCCCCAGCCCGCCCGGCCCGCGGAAAGCCTCTCGGTCTCGGGCGGGCAGCCAGTGCCGGTCCGGGGTGAAGGCGCGGAAGCTCTCTCGCACATGCCCCACAAAAGCCCGCAGGATCGGCCGCCGGTTCTGCCGGTGCACGATCAGCGAGCACGGATAGGCCGGTGACGGGTTGACCAGCGGGATCTGCGTCGTGTCCGGGTGCCGGGGGATGCGGGTCCGCTCGCCCGCGAAGCTGACCCGTTCCCCCTCCGCCACCGTCTCCACGAAGTGCTCCCAGCCGAAGTCCGGCCCCGAGGTGTCCACCCGGAACCCGAAGGCGGCGGCCATCTCGGCGTAGAAGCCGGCCCACTCGCTGCCCTCCTCGTTGCCCGGCATCCAGACGGTCATCCCGGCCAGGTCAGCGGTCTCGATCTGCCTGTGCCCGGCCAGCGGATGCGTCCTGCCGACCAGGAGATGGAGTGGTTCCAGGTAGGCGGGGACGGCTTCCAGCGTGTCGGGCAGCACGCCGTCGGCGCGGGCGAAGACGGCGTCCACGTGGCCCTTGCCGAGGCTCTCGCGGGCGCTCCTGAGGCCGTTGGAGGTGACGACGTCGATGTCGGCTTCGCCGCGGGCGCGGTGGAAGGAGCGGACCAGTTCGATGGAGGCCACCCGGGTGTCCAGCACGTCCACGCGCAGCGCCCGGTGCCTCCGCCTGGCCAGTTCGACGGCCTGGTCGGCCAGGCCCACGAGGGCGCGGGCGTGGGTCAGGAAGGCGGTGCCGTCCTGGGTGAGGTCGGCGCCGCCGCGCGTGCGGTAGAACAACGTCAGCCCGAGGTCTGACTCCAGCTTCGCGATCCGCTTGGATACGGCCTGCTGGCTGAGGCCGAGCTGTGCGGCGGCCTCGCTGAAGAAGCGTTCCTCGGCGATCGCCACGAACGCGCGCACCGCGCCGAGGTCGAGCTCGGGACCTTCCACCGCCACCTCCTTTCACAACCACTCGTTGTGCTTTTCCGCGTGTCGATTGTTGGACAACCCATGTCGGCCTCGGGTCGAATGCTCGGGTTCCGCGCCGAGCGTACAACCAGGAGGAGTGGTATGAGGTCCTTCGCACACCTGCACGTGCACACGGAGTACAGCATGCTGGACGGCGCCGCCAAGGTGGCGCCGCTGATGGCGGAGGCGGTCAGGCTGGGGATGCCGGCCGTGGCCATGAGCGATCACGGCAACGTGCACGGGGCCTACGAGTTCCACCAGGCGGCGCGGAAGGCGGGCGTCAAGCCGGTCATCGGGATCGAGGCGTACGTGGCGCCGGCCTCCCGGCGGGACCGGCGGCCGGTGTTCTGGAGCGAGGACCTGTCGCTGCGGCGCTCCAACGACGAGACCGGGGCGGGCGGCGACGTGTCGGGGCGCGGGCTGTACACGCACATGACGATGTGGGCGGCGGACGCGGCGGGGCTGCGGAACCTGTTCCGGCTGCAGTCGCGGGCCTGGCTGGAGGGACACGTCCAGAAATATCCGCGCATGGATGATGAAATCCTGGCCGAGCACCACGAAGGCGTCATCGCCACGACCGGCTGCCCCTCGGGAGAGGTGCAGACCCGGCTGCGCCTCGGCCAGTACGACCGGGCGCTCGCCGCCGCCGCCCGCTACCGCGACGTCTTCGGCCGCGACAACTACTTCCTGGAGCTGATGGACCACGGCCTGGCCATCGAGCGCCGCGTCCGCGAGGACCTGCTGCGCATCGGCACGGCGCTGGGCCTGCCGCCCCTGGCCACCAACGACTCCCACTACGTCACCGAGTCGCAGTCCCAGGCGCACGACGCGTTGCTGTGCATCGGCACCGGCAAGCGGCTGGCCGACGCCGACCGGTTCCGGTTCGGCGGCAGCGGCTACTACCTCAAACCCGCCGAGGAGATGCGCGCCCAGTGGGACGCCGAGGTGCCGGGGGCCTGCGACAACACCCTGCTCGTGGCCGAGCGGGTCGGCGACTACTCCGAGGTCTTCGCCCACCGCGACCTCACGCCGAGGTTCCCGGTGCCGGAGGGTGAGAGCGAGTCGAGCTGGCTGCGCGAGGAGTCGCTGCGCGGCGCCCGCCGCCGCTACGCCGGCGAGCCGCCGCAGGAGGTCCTGGACCGCATCGACTACGAACTGTCGGTCATCGACACCATGGGCTTCCCCGGCTACTTCCTGGTCGTCTCCGACATCTGCCGGCACGCCCGCGAGAACGGCATCGGCCTGGGTCCCGGCAGGGGTTCTGCCACCGGCTCCATGGTCGCCTACTGCACCGGCATCACCGAGCTCGACCCGATCGAGCACAAGCTGATCTTCGAGCGGTTCCTCAACCCCGAGCGGATCACCATGCCGGACGTGGACCTCGACTTCGACGACCGCCGCAGGGACGAGATGATCGACTACGTCACCCGCAAGTACGGCGACGACCGCGTCTGCCAGATCGTCACCTTCAACACGATCAAGGCCAAGGCCGCCGTCAAGGACGCCTGCCGCGTGCTCGGCCACCCGTACGCGCTCGGCGACCGGATCAGCAAGGCCTTCCCCGCGGCCGTGGGCGGCAAGGAGATCCCGCTCCAGGCCATCCACGACGAGGACCACCCCCGCCACGGCGAGGCGGCGGAACTCCGGCAGATGTACGCCGCCGACGCCGAGGTCCGCCAGGTGATCGACACCGCGACCGGCGTCGAGGGCCTGGTCCGCGGCACCGGCATCCACGCCGCCGGCGTCATCCTGTCCAGCGAGCCCCTGCTGGACGTGCTCCCGCTGGCCAAGCCCAAGGCCGACGGCCCGGTCGTGACCGCCTTCCCCTTCACCCAGGCCGAGGACATGGGCCTGCTGAAGATGGACTTCCTCGGACTGCGCAACCTCACCGTCATCCAGGACGCGACAGCCGGCGTACGGGCGAACAAGGGTGTGGACGTCGACATCCTCGACGTGCCGCTCGACGACGCCAGGACCTACGAACTGCTCGCCCGCGGCGACACGCTCGGCGTCTTCCAGCTGGACAGCGGCGGCATGCGGGTCCTGCTGCGGCTCATGCGGCCGACCACGTTCACCGACATCGCCGCGGTGAACGCGCTCTACCGGCCCGGCCCGATGGAGATGAACGCCCACACCAACTACGCCCTGCGCAAGACCGGCAGGCAGCCGGTCGAGCCGATCCACCCCGAGCTGGAATCGGCCCTGGAGCCGATCCTGGGCGACACCTACCACCTGGTCGTCTTCCAGGAGCAGGTCATGGCCATCGCCCAGCAGCTCGCCGGGTACTCGCTGGGCGCCGCCGACATGCTGCGCAGGGCCATGGGCAAGAAGAAGAAAGAGGTGCTGGACGCCGAATGGGACCGGTTCTCGACCGGTATGCGGGCCAACGGCTTCTCCGACCCGGCGATCAAGGCCGTCTGGGACGTCCTGGTCCCGTTCAGCGGCTACGGCTTCAACAAGTCGCACACCGCCGGATACGGCCTGGTCTCCTACTGGACCGCCTACCTCAAGGCCAACCACCCCAGCGAGTACCTGGCCGCGCTGCTCACCTCGGTCGGCGACGACAAGGACAAGATGGCCGTCTACCTGGCCGACGCCCGCCGCGTGGGACTCAAGGTCCTGCCACCCGACGTCAACGCCAGCCGGCTGGACTTCGCCGCCGTCGGCGCCGACATCCGCTTCGGACTCGGCGCGGTGCGCAACATCGGCGCCAACGTCGTGGAGGCCATCGTCACCGCCCGCACCGAGAAGGGCCCCTACACCGGCTTCAACGACTTCCTCGGCAAGGTGCCCGCCGCCGTCTGCAACAAGCGGGTCATCGAGTCGCTGGCCAAGGCGGGCGCGTTCGACAGCCTGGGACACCGCCGCAGGGCGCTGGTCGCCGTGCACGAGCAGGCCGTGGACGCGATCGTCGGCGTCAAACGCAACCAGGGCCACGGCCAGGACTCGCTGTTCGCCGAGGACGCACTGTCGGCCCCGATCCCCGACGAGGAGTGGGACCAGCCGACGCTGCTCGCCCACGAGCGGGAGATGCTCGGCCTGTACGTCTCCGGCCACCCGCTGGACGGCGCCGAGCAGCTCCTTCGCGCCCACCGCGACACCACGATCGCCGCCCTGCTGTCCTCGGGCCGTCAGGACGCCAGGACCCGGGTCAGCGGCATCGTCTCCGGCCTGCAGCGCAAGGTGACCAAGCAGGGGCACCCCTGGGCCGTCGTCACGCTGGAGGACCACGAGGCCGCCGTCGAATGCCTGATCTTCCCCAAGGTCTACACGCTGTGCGGAGAGTCGCTGGCGCAGGACGACGTGGTGTCCGTCAGCGGCCGGGTCAACGTCCGCGACGAGACGCTGAGCGTCTACGGCGAGGAGGTCACGTTCCTGACGGTGCCCGACCCGCCGCTCGTGATCCGGCTGGAGGAGGAGAAGCTGACGCTCCGGCTGGTGCGGGAGTTCAAGCGCATCCTGACCACGCACCCCGGCCAGACCCCCGTCCACCTGCGGGTACGCCGCGCGGCGGGCAAGGACGTCCTGATGAGCCTGCCCGCCTGCACGATCAACCCCGGCCCCGCCTTCCACGCCGACGTCAAGGCGCTCCTGGGTCCGCTTTCCCTCTCCTGAGGTACGCCGCCCGCGTGGCCGCCGCCCACCGGGTGAGCAGGCCGGCGGCGGCGCCGGAGTCCACGGCGTCGGCGGTACGCCGCATCGCCTTGCCCAGCGCCTCGGTGAGCTCGCCGGCCGGTGGCGTCCCGTCGGCGGCGACCAGGGCGGCGGCGGCGTTCAGCAGCACGATGTCGCGCACCGGGCCCTGCTCTCCCGCCAGGACCCGCCTGGCGACGCCGGCGTTGTGGGCCGGGTCGCCGCCGCGCAGGTCGGCCACGGTGGCCCTGGGGATGTCGAGGTCGGCCGGGTCGAAGGCGGTCCGGTGCACGGCGCCCCGCCGTACCACGTGGACGGTGGACGGACCGGTGGTGGTCAGCTCGTCGAGCCCGTCGTCGCCGCGGAAGACCAGCGAGGATCCGCCGCGCTCGGCGAGCACGCCCGCGATCACCTCGGCCATGCGCGGGTGGAAGACGCCGACCGCCTGCGCGGCGGGCAGGGCGGGGTTGGTGAGCGGGCCGAGGAAGTTGAAGACGGTCGGGACGCCGAGCTGCCCGCGCGCCTTGGAGGCGTGGCGCAGGAAGGGATGGAAGATCGGGGCGAACAGGAACGTGATCCCCACCTCCTCCGCGACCTCGGCCGCCGCGGCCGGGTCCAGGGAGATGGCGACCCCGAGCTCCTCCAGCACGTCGGCCGCCCCGGAGTCGGAACTGGCCGAGCGGGAGCCGTGCTTGACCACCTTCGCCCCCGCCGCGGCGGCGACGATCGCGGCCATGGTGGAGACGTTGACGGTTCCGGCCCGGTCGCCGCCGGTGCCGACCAGGTCGACGGGGTCGCCGGGGATGCGGATCGCGGCCGAGCAGGCGAGCATCCCGTCGGCGAGCCCGGCGACCTCCTCGACGCTCTCCCCCTTGGCGCGCAGGGCCACGGCGAAACCGGCGATCTGCGCGTCGGTCGCGGCGCCCGACATGATCTGCTCCATCGCCCACGCGCTGTCGCGCGCCGACAGCGACCCGCCGCCGAGCAGCGTGGTGAGAAGTGCGGGCCAGGTGGTGGTCACGTGACGCCTCCGGGTGTCGAGTCTGCTCGGCAAGGCGGAGGGAAAACGCGAAAGGCCGCCTCGTCGAGGCGGCCGTAGAGATGAACGCTAGGGGGTCCGCCTAGGAGACGGGCCACCAGGAGTACGAGAACGCGTTCATGAGCCAAACCTTAGCACCTCGGTGTGGACCACATAGATCAACACCCAGGTATGGCGGCGGCACCCATGCGTCCGGAATCGGCCAGCGCCTATGGTCGGGAGCATGGGGAACGAGCTGAGCGGCCGGACCGCCCTGGTGACGGGGGCGGGTGCGGGGATCGGGCGCGCGTGCGCGCTCAAGCTGGCCTCGCTGGGGGCCGCGGTGGTGGCGGTCGACCGGGACAGGGAGGCGGCGGAGAAGGTCGCGGCCGAGACGGGCGGGCTGGCCGTCGTGGCCGACCTCGCCGCGCCCGCCTTCGTCACGAAATTTCCTGAAGAAGTCGACATCGTGGTCAACAACGCGGGCTTCCAGCATGTCGCCCCGATCGAGGAGTTCCCGCCGGAGACGTTCGCGACCATGCTCAAGGTCATGCTGGAGGCGCCGTTCCTGATCGCCGGGCACGTGCTGCCCGGCATGTACGCACGGGGCTGGGGCCGCTTCGTCAACATCACCTCGGTGCACGGGCTGCGGGGCTCGCCGTACAAGTCGGCGTACACGGCGGCCAAGCACGGGCTGGAGGGCCTGTCCAAGGTGATCGCGCTCGAAGGCGCGCCCCACGGCGTCACCTCCGCCTGCGTCTCGCCCGGGTACGTCAGGACCGAGCTGGTCGAACGCCAGATCGCCGACCAGGCCAGGGCGCACGGCATCCCGGAGAGCCAGGTGCTCACCGACATCATGCTCGGGCCCGAGGCGATCAAGCGGCTGATCGAGCCCGGGGAGGTGGCCGACCTGGCCGCGTACCTGTGCGGGCCGAGCGGGTCGTTCATCACCGGGGTCACGCTCACCGTCGACGGCGGCTGGACGGCACGCTAGTGGTCAGGCGCTTCCTCGAACTTCTCGCCCGGGAGGCCTCGGCGGTCGAGTTCGAGGGGCCGATCATCGAGGCGCGGGCGGCGGGCGCCGACCCGGCCGAGATCGAGCGGCTCGAACTGGCCAAGGTGGAGGCGCTGCGGGTCAGGCAGTTGCTGCGCCGCCGGGCCAGGCGCGAGGCCGAGCTGTCGGCGCTGTTCGACACCGCCGGGGACCTGGCCGCGCTGCGCGACCTCGACGCGGTGCTGGAGGCGATCGTCCACCGGGCCAGGCAGTTGCTCGGCACCGACACCGCCTACCTCACCCTGGGAGACCCCGAGCGCGGCGACACCTACATGCGGGTCACCGACGGCTCCGTCTCGGCCGCCTTCCAGGCGCTGCGGCTCGGGATGGGCGACGGGCTCGGCGGGCTCGTGGCGCAGACGGCGCGGCCGTACTCGACCGCGGACTATCCCGCGGACTCGCGCTTCCACCACACCGGGACCATCGACTCGGCGGTCAAGGAGGAGGGCCTGGTGGCCATCCTCGGGGTGCCGCTCAGGCTGGGGCGCCGGGTGATCGGCGTGTTGTTCGCGGCCAACCGCAGCGCGCGGCCGTTCCTGCAGGAAGAGGAGGCGCTGCTGGCGTCGCTGGCCGCGCACGCGGCGGTGGCCATCGACAACGCGCGACTGCTCCAGGAGACGCGCAACGCCCTCGACGAGCTGTCCCAGGCGCACAGGACCGCGCGCGAGCACGCGGCGGCGGTCGAGCGGGCCGCGCTGGCCCACGACCGGATGACCTCGGTGGTGCTGCGCGGCGGCGGCATCGAGAACGTGGCCGCGGTGATCACGGAGGTACTCGGCGGGACGCTCACCGTCCTCGACGACCTCGGCCGTCCCCTGGCCGGTGACGCCGGCGCGGCCGGGCCCGATCCCGGCGTCTTCGAGGCGGCGCAGGCCTCGCGCGCCCTCGGCAGGACCGTACGGCGCGGCGAACTGCTCATCGCCAGCGTCGACGTCGGCGGCGAGCCGCTGTGCACACTCGTCCTGCGCAGCGATGACGCCGACGAGCGCATACTCGAACGCGGCGCCCAGGTCTGCGCGCTGCTGCTGCTGTTCCGGCGCAGCGTCGCCGAGGCCGAGGGCCGGGTGCGCGGCGAACTCCTGGACGACCTGATCTCCCGGCCCGGCTCACCCGGCCTGGCCGACCGCGCCCGCAGGCTGGGCCTCGATCTGGACACCCCGCACGTGCTGGTCGTGGCCAGGCACGAGGGACAGCGTGAGCGCGCGGCGTTCTGGGCCTCTTCGCAGGCGGCGATCCGGCACGGGCTGGCGGCGGCGCGCGGCGAGGAGGTCGTGCTGCTGCTGCCGGGTGACGATCCCGGCGGAATCGCCCGCCGGATCGCCGCCGAGCTGACCGCCTCCCTGGGGCAGCCGGCCACGGCGGGCGCGGCCGTACCGAGGAACGGGGAGGTCACGGCGGCCTACCGGGAGGCGCAGCGGTGCGCGCAGGCGCTGGTCGCTCTGGGCCGGGCGGGCGACGGGGCGGGCGCGGCCGAGCTGGGCTTCGTGGGCCTGCTCATCGGCGACGGCCAGGACGTACCCGGCTTCGTGGACTCCGTCCTGGGCCCGGTGAGCGGCTACGACGCCCGCCGGGGTACCGCGCTGGTGGACACGCTGGCCGCCTACTTCGCCGCGGGCGGCTCGCCCTCGCGTACGGCCGAGGCCATGCACATCCACGTCAACACCGTCACCCAGCGCCTGGACCGCATCGCCAAGCTCCTCGGCGACGGCTGGCAGGAACCCGAGCGCGCCCTTGAGCTCCAGCTCGCGCTCCGCCTGCACCGGCTCGGCCACACAACCTCCCCCCAGAGTGTGGAGAACGGCCCCATATGAGTGACGCCCGTCACTCTTTAGCGTGACCGGCATGGCCACTTCCATCAAGAAGATCGTCGGCGCGAGCCTGATCGGCACCACCATCGAGTGGTACGACTTCTTCCTGTACGGCTCGGCCGCCGCGCTGGTGTTCAACAAGCTCTTCTTCCCCGAGAGCGACCCCCTGACCGGCACGTTGCTCGCCTTTCTCACCTACGCCGTCGGGTTCGTCGCCAGACCGCTGGGCGGCCTGATCTTCGGCCACTTCGGCGACCGGGTGGGCCGCAAGACGCTGCTGGTCGTCAGCCTGCTGCTGATGGGCGCGGCGACGTTCCTCATCGGCTGCCTGCCCACGCACGCCGCGATCGGCGCGGCGGCGCCGCTGCTGCTGACGGTCCTGCGCCTGGTGCAGGGCTTCGCCCTCGGCGGCGAGTGGGGCGGCGCCGTGCTGATCGTCTCCGAGCACGGCGACTCCGCCCGGCGCGGTTTCTGGGCGTCGTGGCCGCAGGCGGGCGCGCCGGGCGGCAACCTGCTGGCGACGGGCGTCCTGGCGGTGCTGGCCGCGGTGCAGTCGGAGTCGGCGTTCCTGTCATGGGGCTGGCGGGTGCCGTTCCTGCTGTCGGGCGTGCTGGTGCTGATCGGCCTGTGGATCCGGTTGTCGATCTCCGAGTCGCCCGTCTTCCAGCAGGCGCCGAAGGAGGTGACGCCGCCGATCGTGACCGTGCTGCGCCACCACCGCCGCGACGTGCTGACCGCGATCGGCGCCCGCCTCGCCGAGAACATCTCGTTCTACCTGCTGACGGTCTTCGTCATCACCTACGCCAAGGCCGAGAAGATCGACAACTCGACCGTGCTCAACGCGGTGCTCATCGCCTCGGCCATCCACTTCCTGACGATCCCGGTGTGGGGCGCGCTGTCGGACCGCGTCGGCCGCCGTCCGATCTACCTCGCCGGCGCCGCCGGCATCGGGGTGTGGATCTTCGCGTTCTTCCCGCTGGTCAGCACCGGCAACTTCCTGGCGATCACGCTGGCGGTGACGGTCGGCCTGCTGTTCCACGGCATGATGTACGGCCCGCAGGCCGCCTTCTTCGCCGAGCTGTTCGCCACGCGCTCGCGCTACACCGGCGTGTCCATCGGCGCCCAGTTGTCGGCCATCGTGGCCGGCGCGCTGGCCCCGGTGATCGCGGTCGCCCTGCTCAGGGCGTACGACAGCGCGGTGCCGATCTCCATCTACCTGGGCATCGCCGCCCTCCTGACCCTGTTCGCCGTGTACAAGGCCAAGGAGACCCAGGGCCGCGACCTGGCTGAGAGGATCCACGCGTGAGAGTCACCACCCGCCGCCTCACCCAGCACGTCCTGAAATTTCGGGACAGTGGTTTTCGGGACAACGGGGCTGAGCCCGTGCTGTTCGTCCACGGCAACATCTCCTCCGGCGCCTTCTGGCGCGACACCCTGAAGGCCCTGCCCGAGCCCTACCTCCCGCTCGCGCCCGACCTGCGCGGCTTCGGCGAGACCGACCCGGCCCCCGTCGACGCCACCCGCGGCCTGCGCGACTTCTCCGACGACCTGACCGAGCTGATCGAGACGCTCGCCCTGCCCAAGGCCCACCTGGTGGGCTGGAGCATGGGCGGCGGCGTCGTCCTGCAACTCCTGCGCGACCACCCCGGCCTGGTCAGGAGCATCACTCTGGTAAACCCCGTCTCCCCCTACGGCTACAGCGGCACCGAAGGCCCCGACGGCAGGCTGACCCACGAGGACGGCACCGGAGCGGGCGCCGGAGCGGCCAACCCCGACTTCGTGGCCCGCCTCCGTGCGGGCGACACCTCGGACGAGTCCCCCACCTCACCCCGGTCCGTCTTCCGCAGTTCCTACGTCGCCGCCCCGGTCCCCGACGAGGACTTCTACGTGGCCTCGATGCTCACCACCAGGATCGGCGAGCACAACTACCCGGGCGACGCCGCCACCTCCGACCGCTGGCCCGGCGTGGCACCGGGCAAGAGCGGGGTCCTGAACGCCCTGGCCCCCACCCACTTCCGCCTCGACGACCTCCACGAACTCCCGGAGAAGCCGCCGATCCTGTGGATCAGAGGCGCCGACGACCTGATCGTCGCCGACGCCTCGCCGTTCGACCTGGCGCACCTCGGCGCGATCGGCGTGGTGCCCGGCTCCCCCGGCACCCCGGCCCAGCCGATGATCGCCCAGACCAGAGCCGTCCTGGAGCGCTACGGCCGCTACGAGGAAGCCGTCCTGCCCAACTGCGGTCACAGCCCCCACCTGGAGCACCCGCAGGAGTTCCGCCGCCTGCTCCTCGACCATCTCGGACGGTCCTGATGCACGCCTTAGCCGCCCTCACCCTGCTCGGCAGCATGGTCGTCGCCACCCCGCAGCTCACCGTCCCCGGCGCCGAACACACGGTCACCGCCGCCCTCGCCGACCTCACCACCGCCGGCACGACCGCCACCGGCCACACCGACCCCGCCGACTGGGCCGGTCTCCACTCGGCGGCCACGACCAACCCCACCGGCGTCCCCGGCACCCAGATCGACGGCTACTTCCCCGACACCTCCACCGGCAACAAGACCCGGGGCTGGAACCACGACTCCCAGTTCGTCATCCGCCTGCCCAAGAACTGGAACGGCGGCCTGGTCGTCTCCGGCACCCCCGGCAACCGGGAGCAGTACGCCAACGACTTCACCATCTCCGACTGGGTCCTCGCCAAGGGCTACGCCTTCGCCGCCACCGACAAGGGCAACGTCGGCCTCGACTTCCACACCGACGGCCGCCGCCCCGGCGACGCCATCGCCGAGTGGAACCACCGCGTCACCCAGCTCACGCTGGCCGCCAAATCCGTCGTCAGGCAGCGGTACGGCAGGCCGCCCGCCCGCACCCTCATGGCCGGCATCTCCAACGGCGGCTACCTGGTCAGGTGGCAGCTGGAGAACCGCGGCCACCTCTACGACGGCGGCGTCGACTGGGAGGGCACGCTCTGGCGGCTGAAGGGCGACAACCTGCTGGACTTCCTGCCCACGGCGCTCAAGCACGGCCCGCTGCGGGCCGGCTTCCCGCCGGAGTCGGAGTTCCTGTGGCCCTTCCACCGCCAGTACTACTGGGAGCTCACCCAGCAGCTCTACCAGAAGGAACTGGACCCGTCCTACACCGGCGCACCGGCCGACTACGTGTATGCCGAGCGCCGGCCGTACGCGGCCGTGGCGAAGATCGCGCTGACCGGCCGGAT
This sequence comes from Nonomuraea sp. NPDC059007, assembly GCF_042740555.1. NCBI lineage: Bacteria > Bacillati > Actinomycetota > Actinomycetes > Streptosporangiales > Streptosporangiaceae > Nonomuraea > Nonomuraea sp. NPDC059007. Next base: position 43,133 of record NZ_JBHYJD010000030.1, read on the forward strand.
CACCAAGCCGCTCATCACCGTCCACGGCACGCTGGACGCCCTGCTGCCCATCGCGCGCTCCTCCGACGTCTACGCCGGGATGGTCGGCCCGCACCGCCCCTTCCGCTACCACCGCGTCGAGGGCGGCAACCACCTGGACGCCCTGGTCGACGCCTATCCGGACCGGCTCAGGCCGATCCTGCCCGAGTTCAGGAAGGCCTTCGAGGAGTTGGAGGACTGGGTCAGTCCTTGAGGTAGCGGTGCTTGCCCGCGCGGGCCAGGCGGACCAGGTGCCGGGCTCCCGGCAGCCGCCGGCCCAGGCGGCGCAGCATCGTGTCGCGTCCCATGGGCGAACGCCGCGCCGGATCCAGCTCGGTCGAGGCGCACACCTCGACCCTGCTGCCGCGCATCTCCAGCCCGAAGCGCAGGCCCACCTCGTCGTCCTCGGCGCGCAGCGAGGACATCCAGGCGCCGGGACCGAGCCGGTCGCGGCCCGGCAGCAGCCGCTTGACCGGAACCTTGGCCACGAGCTGGCCCGCGATCCTGCCCGGTACGCCCGGCTCCACCAGAGCGGGCGCGGAGATCTCGCGCAGGCGGCCGGCCGTGTTGCGCAGCACCAGCTCCAGCGGCGGTCCGCCGCTCGGCGGCACGTACGGCACGGGCACGACCACGTAGATGTGGTTCTCCTGCCGGCGGATGCTGGCGCCCGGTGAGACCAGGGCGATCGACTCGGAGAACGAGCGCGGCTCGATGGCCAGGCCAAGCTCTCCGGCGTCGGTCCAGCACGGGACGACCAGGCGGCGCCTGGGGCGCTGGGCCAGGATGCCCAGGCAGTTGAGCGGGCCGTCGGGGCGGCGTACGCGGGTTCTGGCCTGGAGGGCGCCGCCGTACATGCGGACGTGGACCTCCCATTGACCGGAGGCGAGCGGGGTGCCGAGCGCGGCGACGGCCACGTCCAGCTTGGCCTCGCCGACGATGCGCAGCCGTACGTGGTCGTCCTCCGGCACGCGTTCCACGTGGTAGGTGACGGGCAGGAAGTAGACGACTCCGGTGTCGGCGTGCCGTACGTAGACCTCGATGCGGGCGCGCGCCACTGCGGTCGTGACGTCCGTGACGCCGTCGGGCAGGACCTTGTCGTCGAGCGAGCACGGCGGCAGCCACCGCAGGCGCCCGTCCTCCTCCGCCCGGTAGCGGGCGGGCTCGCCGTCGGCGGCCAGCACCTCCACGGCCAGGCCGAGGGCGAGCACCGGGCCGTCCCAGCGCACGTCGAGCAGGTCGGCGCGCAGGTCCGCGCGGCGCGTGGCGTTGGCGTAGCTGATGAGCTGGTCGAGGCGGCCGGCCCGCAGGAACGCGGCGACCGCGCGCAGGTGCACCGGCAGGTGCCGGTCGAGCCGCTCGGGGAAGCGTTCCAGCACGAGTTCCCTGCTCGTGGTGAACATCTTCCCGCGATCCACCGAGGACCCGGCGAAGCGGGCGCTGAGGAACGGGCGCAGCACCACGGACCGCAGCCAGTGGGCGTACATGCGGTCGCGCTGGCGGCCCTGCTCGGTGTGCTCGTCGACGACGTTCAGCAGCGACAGCAGTTCGCCGGCGACCGTGCGCAGGTCGTCGTCGGCCTCCTCGCGCTCGCCGAGGTGGCAGCAGACCTGGTCGGCCAGCACCGCGACGACCTTGGCCAGGAGGTAGGCGCGCACCACGAACGCCTGCTCGGCCATCCGCCCCCCGGGTACGGCGAAGCCCAGCTGATGCTTCTCCAGGAACGCCCGGCGGAAGAGCTTGTGCGGCGTGAGCAGGCTGAGCAGCCGGTCACGCAGGATGTCGGCGCGGGCGGTGCTGGCCTCGAACGCGGTCATCGGCGGCCCCGAGTCGCGTACGAGGCGGCCGACGAGCACGTCGGCGTCGGTCTCCCCGGCCCGCGTGTGCATGTGCTCCAGCGCGGTGCGCTCCAGGCGGTCGCGCTGGTCGAGGAAGTAGACGAACTCGCCCTTGGCGGCGGCCAGTCCGATGTTGCGCCCGCGCATGGGCGAGCCGGTGTGCGGCAGGTGCAGGACCCTCACGTTTCTGCGGACCGCGGCCACGGTGTCGAGGCGCTCCGCGATGCCGTCCGTGGACCCGTCGTCCACGAAGATCACTTCGTACGCCTCCGGCGGCAACGTCTGCTCCAGCACGGAGCGGATGCACGGGTCGGCGCCGACACCCGGATTATGGACACTGACGATCACGCTGACCTTCATAGCCATGTCGCCAGGGTGCGCCGTACTACCGGATCAGGCGCGACGGCTTGCCGATCGAATAGCGGGTCAGTACCAGCCCTTGGCCTGGGAATGGCCCCAAGCACCGCAAGGCGTGCCGTAGCGGCCCTTGATGTAACCGAGGCCCCACTCGATCTGGGTGGCGGCGTTGGTCTGCCAGTCGGCGCCCGCGCTGGCCATCTTGCTGCCGGGCAGCGACTGGGGGATGCCGTAGGCGCCGGAGTAGCGGTTCATGGCCCGCTCGTTCCAGCCGCTCTCCTTGTGCCAGAGCTTCTCCAGGCAGCCCCACTGGTCCTCGCCGAAGCCGAACTGGCCGAGCATCCCCTTGGCGAGCGCCTTGTTGCTGCCGGGCGAGGGGTTGCTGCCGACCGGGAAGTTGGCGGGCGGGAAGCCGTCGCCGCCCGGCCCGCGCTTCTTGATGATGACCGGGTCGAGGCCCTCGACGCCCTTGCGCTCCTTCTTGAGCTTGTCCTTCTGGTACGCCGTGACCGCCGCGGCCTTGTAGGAGTCGGCCTTGGGATCCGGCGAGTAGAAGTCGCCCATGGCGATCTTGCCCCACTCTTCGGGGGAGATCGGGGTGTGGACGGCCTTGGAGTTCTGGATCGCGGTGTAGGCGGTGAAACCGCCGCCACCGGCCACGACCACGACCGCCAAACCGAAGATCAGCACGCGCTTCGGGCTCATCGCCTTCTTCTTGCGGCGAGACGGCGGCGCTTCGCGCTCCTTCAACTCCGGACCAGGGCTCACGACCTATGAGAATGCCCTGTCCCAGGGGGTGGTCCGCAACCAAAACGCGACATCCGGTTGGTGTTCCATTGACTGATCAGCAGGCCACACAGGTCTTTCTTTCACGACTGTGACTTTTGTCACATGCGTAAGGCCCGCCCCTCGCGCCCCGCTCACCGAAGGGAGAGCCTCATTACAGACTTCCGCCTACCCTTCCCGGTGATGTCACATTTTTATGACAGAACACGGATATTCGCGGGGTGGAAGAATAATGTGCGCGTGGCTGGCATCCTCCTCGTCGAAGACGACCCCTCCGTCCGCACCGCCCTGGAGCTGGCGCTGACCCGGCAGGGGCATTCCGTGACGTCCTACGCCACGGGCGAGGAGGCGCTCGACCACATCAGGTCCCGCCGCCCGGAGATCGCCATCCTCGACGTGATGCTGCCGGGAATCGACGGGGTCGAGGTGTGCCGCCGCATCCGCCGCCTCGACCAACTGCCGGTCATCCTGCTCACCGCCCGCGGCGACGACCTCGACGTCGTGGTCGGGCTGGAGGCCGGCGCCGACGACTACGTGGTCAAGCCGGTCGAGCCCCGGGTGCTTGACGCGCGGATCAGGGCCATCCTGCGCCGCGCCGAATCGGCCTCCTCCGACCGCATCTCCTTCGGCGACCTCATGATCGACCGGGGCGCGCTGAAGGTCACGCTGGCCAACAAGGAGATCCACCTGACCCCCACCGAGCTGCGGCTGCTGCTGGAGCTCGTGCGTCATCCCGGCCAGGTGCTCAACCGGCGCTACCTGCTGCGCGTCGTCTGGGACCACACCCACGTGGCCGACTCCCGCCTCGTCGACGCCTGCGTCCAGCGAGTGCGGGCGAAGATCGAACCGCGCCCGGCCGAACCGGTGTTCATCCACACCGTCCGCGGCTTCGGCTACCGGTTCAGCCCTCCGTGATGCGGCCGCCCACCGGACTGCGCGCCCGCCTGGTCATCACGTTCACGCTCGTCGCCGTGGCGGCCTCGGTCATGGTCGCCACCATCGGCTACGAGCTGGCCAAGGCCGCCCTCATCGAGCGGGCCGAGGGCAGCGCCGTCGACCTGGTCACCAGGGAACTGCGCCAGATCACCTTCCCGGTCGGCACCCTGCGCCAGGGCGAGGCGGCGCCCGACTCCAAGGACCTGCGACTGCTCGCCGACGCGCTCAACGGCCCCGGCCGCAGCGTCGCGCTCGAGTACGGCCACCTCAGCTACTCAGAGGGCCCGCTGTCGATGGCCAACGTCCCGCACGAGCTGCACGGCAGGGCCCGCGGCGGCGTGGTCAAGCAGCGCCAGGTGATCCGCAACGACGTGTGGCTGATCGTCGGCGCCGAGGTCTACCGCAGGGACGGCCCCGTGCCCGAGGCCAGCGGGCTGCGCGCCTTCGTCTTCTTCTCCATGCGCGAGGAAGAGGACCAGCTCACCACGCTCAAGGGCTCGCTCGCGCAGGGCGGCGCGGTCATCGTGCTGATCGCGCTCGGCGTCGCGCTGGTCTCGGCCAGAAGCGTGCTGCTGCCCGTACGCCGCCTCAGCGCCGCCGCCCAGGCGCTCGGCGAGGGCCGGCTCGACACCCGGCTGCCCGTGCACGGCCAGGACGAGCTGGCCGCGCTGACCGCCAGGTTCAACGACGCCGCCGCCGCGCTGGAACTCAGCGTCTCCGAACTCCGCGCGCTCGAGGCCCTCTCGCGCCGCTTCGTCGCCGACGTCTCGCACGAGCTGCGCACGCCGCTGACCGCGATGACCGCCGTGGCCGACATGCTCATGGAGGAGGCCGAGCGGCTGCCCGACGCGCCCGCCGAGGCGGTCAGGCTCGTGCTGTCGGAGATCGAACGGCTGCGCCACCTCGTCGAGCACCTCATCGAGGTCAGCCGCTTCGACGCCGGTACGGCCACGCTCAACGTGGAATCCGTCAACGTCCACGACGCCATCCATGACAGCCTGGAGACACGCGGCTGGACGGAGACCGTGGAGGTGAACGTGGCCAAGGGACTGGCGGCCACCGTGGACCCGCGCCGCTTCGACGTGATCGTCGCCAACCTGGTGGGCAACGCGCTCAAACACGGCGGCCCGCCGGTCCAGGTATCGGCCAGAGGCACGGAGAACGGGCTGGAGATGAAGGTACGCGACCACGGCGCCGGGATTCCGGAGGAGGCGCTGCCGTACGTCTTCGACCGGTTCTTCAAGGCGGGAGCGGGACGCTCGCGCAGCCACGGCAGCGGGCTCGGCCTGGCCATCACCAGGGCGAACGTGCACCTGCACAACGGCACCATCTCGGTGCGCAGGCAGGGGCCCGGCACCCTGTTCACGGTCTGGCTGCCGGGCCTGTGAACGGCCGGCGAACACTGACGGCCGGCCTCCTCCTCGCGGTGGCGGGCTGCGGGATCACGCCCACGAACGTGGTGGACGTGTCGGGACCCCCGACGGTCAGGATTCCGCCGCCGTCCAAGACCATCTACCTGCTCAAGCCGGTCGAGCAGCGGCAGGACAGCAGGCGCGCGCGCTTCGAGCTGACCAAGGAGCCGGCCGACGTGGAGAACGACACCGTGGACAGCCTGCTCACGGCGTTGTTCCAGGCCAACGGCCGGCAGCTGGGCGGCCTGCACACCGCCCTGCGCGGCTTCACCTACGAAGGCATGCAGGACTCGCTCGACCCGGTGACCCGTGACGAGACCCGGCTGCCCCGGACGTCCACGCTGACCGTGTACATCAAGGGCACCGGGCCGCTGTCCCTGCTGGGCAAGAAGCAGATCGTCTGCACCGCCCAGCAGGAAACGCAGTTCGAGCAGGTGAAGATCATCCGCCAGTTCCCCAGCAGGGCGCCCCAGGACGAGGGGCAGCACATCTGCGGAAAACTGAAGGACGCTAAAGAGTGATGTCCTCCAGCATCTCCGTCACCAGCGCCGCGATCGGCGAACGCTCGGACCTGGTCAGCGTCACGTGGGCGAACAGCGGATGCCCCTTGAGCTTCTCCACGACTGCCACGACGCCGTCATGGCGGCCCACCCGCAGATTGTCGCGCTGGGCGATGTCGTGGGTGAGCACCACGCGGGAGTTGGCGCCGATGCGGCTCAGCACCGTCAGCAGCACCCCGCGCTCCAGCGACTGCGCCTCGTCCACGATCACGAACGCGTCGTGCAGCGACCGGCCGCGGATGTGGGTGAGCGGCAGCACCTCCAGCATGCCGCGGTCGATGACCTCCTCGATCACCTCCGGGGTGGTCACCGCGCCCAGGGTGTCGTAGACGGCCTGGGCCCAGGGGCCCATCTTCTCGCCCTCGGTGCCGGGAAGGTAGCCGAGCTCCTGGCCGCCGACCGCGTACAGCGGGCGGAAGACCACGACCTTGCGGTGCTGGCGGCGCTCCAGAACGGCCTCCAGGCCCGCGCAGAGCGCCAGGGCGGACTTCCCCGTGCCGGCCCTGCCGCCCAGCGACACGATGCCGATCTCGGGGTCCATCAGGAGCTCCAGCGCGATGCGCTGCTCGGCCGAGCGGCCGTGCAGCCCGAACACCTCGCGGTCGCCCCGCACCAGCTTGACCGACTTGTCGGGCAGCACCCGGCCCAGCGCCGAACCCTTGCTCGACAGCAGCCGCAGCCCGGTGTGCGCGGGCAGGTCCCTGGCCTCCTCCAGTTCCGCGGCGCCGTGCTCGAAGAGCGTCTCGACGTCCTCGGTGGTCACCTGGATCTCGGCCATCCCCGTCCAGCCCGACTCCACGACCAGTTCGGCGCGGTACTCCTCCGCCGACAGGCCGATCGAGGCCGCCTTGACCCGCAGAGGCAGATCCTTGGAGACCAGCACGACGTCGCGTCCCTCGGCGGCCAGCGAACGGGCCACGGTGAGGATGCGGGTGTCGTTGTCGCCGAGGCGGAAGCCTACGGGCAGGATGGACGGGTCGCTGTGGTTGAGTTCAACCCTGATCGTGCCTTCCCCGGTGGGCATGGGCTCGTCGAGCCTGCCGTATTGCACGCGCAGGTCGTCGAGGTAACGCAATGCCTTGCGCGCGAAGTAGCCGAGTTCTGGATGGTTCCGCTTCCCTTCCAGCTCCGTGATCACGACGATCGGGAGGACGACCTCATGCTCGGCGAATCTGGTCATCGCCGCCGGGTCGGCTAGAAGGACCGACGTGTCCAGCACGTAGGTGCGCTTGCCGGAGTTGGTCGAAGGGTTGCTCGAGGACACTGCCACACGTTCTCCCCCGGGCGCCCATGGGGACAGGCGCCCTGCAGACGAGGTGGGAATCGGACCGGACCCGCGCCCGCCGACGGGCGCCGGGATCCGGCCCCCCTCAGCAGATTGCGCAGCAAAGGCGGGCCCCCTCCGAAGTGACCGGCCTTCGGCCGGTCACTTTCAACGTTACGTACCAGATACCCCCATGCGGGATCAGGAACCGTAACGACGGTGTCTCGCGGCGTAGTCGCGCAGCGCCCGCAGGAAGTCGACCCTGCGGAAGTCGGGCCAGTAGGCCTCGCAGAAATAGAACTCGGAATGAGCGCTCTGCCAGAGCATGAACCCGGAAAGCCGCTGCTCTCCCGAGGTCCGGATGAGAAGGTCCGGGTCGGGCTGGCCGCGAGTGTAGAGATGCTCGGCGATGTGCTCGACATCGAGAACCTCGACGAGGTCCTCGATGCTGGCTCCCTTGCTTGCTTGCTCCTGGAGGAGTGAGCGCACCGCATCGGCAATCTCACGTCTTCCTCCATACCCAACCGCAACGTTCACAATCAACCCTGGACGGTGTGATGTGACTTCCTTTGCGTTTTTTAGGACATTTGCCGTCCTATCCGGCAACAGATCGAGCGCGCCGACCGGGCTGATCCGCCAGCCCTCCTCGACCAGCTCCTGCACCACGTCCTCGATGATGCGAAGGAGCAGCTCCAGCTCGTCCTTGGGGCGGTTGAGGTTGTCGCTGGACAGCATCCAGACGGTCACGACCTCCACGCCCGCCTCACGGCACCAGGTGAGCAGCTCGGAGATCTTGTCGGCGCCCTTACGGTGCCCTCTGCTGACGTCCTCCAGACCCATCGAGCGGGCCCATCGGCGGTTGCCGTCGATGATGACGCCTACGTGCCGGGGGCCATTGCCCTTCGACAGCTTGAGCTTGGCCTCCAGCCGGTGTTCGTACACCCGGTAGACCAGGTCGCGCAGGCCCACGGAGCCCTCCCAGCGATGCTGTGCCTGTAAGAGGCAATTATCACCGCGTTTAGGCGTTGCCCGCCCCCTCAACGGGATTCCTCGCGAGATCCCGTCCCCCGAGGCACCCCTCCGCCTCTGTGACCAGCACCCCCACGAACACCGCCAGTTCCGCCGAAGTCAGCACGGCCCGCATGCCGACGCCCCCGGGACCCCACGCCTCGACGTAGGCCCTGCGAGTCAGCCGCCACTCGCCCCGACGGCCTTGACCTGGCATCCAGACCGGAATCGTGCGCAGCTGGCAGCGCAGCTCACCGCCGCCCATGGCGCCCGACCGCGTCCGGTAACGGAAGGAGAACAGCTCACCGTCCGGCTCGTCCTCGGGGAACCTGTCGTCGGGATCCGGCCACAGCCCGGCGTCGCCGCGCCCCTCGCGCGCGTCCGCGACCCCGCGCGCCAGGCGCGCGAGCAGCCAGCCGCACCGCTCCCCCACCATCCCGTACGGCGTGCCGTCCCGCCAAAGCTCGAGGGTGACCTCGTACGGCCTGCCGACACTGTCACGACAGGCCACGGGCGTCACGGTCAGGTAAGACCCATCAACACAACGTAGTCCCCCCACGCCTAGAGAGTTTCCCCCCGAAACTCAGCTAAACCCGTAAAAACGCCCAGCAGTGCCGCCGAACACCTGATCTCTCCCCTCCTCCCCGACCAGGGCCAGCGCCGTCTCGTAGACGGTCCGGTAGTCGGCGGCCAGCAGCGCCACCGGCCAGTCGCTGCCGAACATCAGCCGCTCGGGCCCGAACGTCTCGACCGCGTGCGCCACGTAGGGCCGCAGGTCCTCGACCGTCCAGCCGGCGTGGTCGGCCTCGGTGACCAGCCCGGAGACCTTCGCGTACACGTTGGGAAAGGCCGCCGCCGCGGCCATCTGCTCCGCCCACGGCTGCCAGACGCCGTCCTTGATCCGCGGCTTCGACAGGTGGTCGATGACGATCCTGAGCGACGGGTGCCGGGAGGCCAGCGTGACCACGTGCTCCAGGTGGCGCGGCAGCAGCGAGACCACGTCGAAGGCGAGCCCGCTGTCGGCCAGCACGCCCAAGGACTCCAGCACACCCTCCCCGACCAGCCAGTCCGGGTCGGGCTCCTCGTGGATCAGGTGGCGTACACCGACAAACTTCCGATGACTGCCGTAGCGTTCGATGGCCCTCGCGGCCTCGTCGGGATCGGTCAGCGGGATCCAGCCGACGACGCCGGCGATGAAGTCGTGGGCGTCGGCCAGGGCCAGCATCGCTTCGGTCTCCGCATGGGAGTCGGCCGCCTGGACCAGCACGGTGGCCTGCACTCCCGTGGCCGCCAGCTCGGGGGCGAGGTGCTCGGGCGCGTAGGTGCGGTACAGGACTCCCGCGTCCGGGGTGAGCCAGGGGTAGTCGCCGGTCTCGAGGTTCCAGAAGTGCTGGTGCGCGTCGACTATCACCTCGCAAACCTAGGATGTCTTGCGACGCCACGGCAAGAGGTCACGCCAGCCCCCGGACCGCCTGGGCAGCCTGCCCTTGTCCTCCAGCCAGGCGGCGAACGCGTCGGCGTCCTCCCGGTAGCCCTTCGGCGGGGCGGTGCGGGCGGCGGCGTAGGCGGCGAACTCGGCCCTCAGGTCCGCTCCGGCGGCCAGGGCGGCATCGGGACGCAGTCTGGCCACCACACTGCGCCGCTTGGACACCAGGCTCGCGGCCTGCGCCCTGAACCGGTCGGCGTCGAACCCCTCGGGCACCCGCGCACCGGTCACCAGCGCCGCCACGACCCGCTCCTGAGCCTCTTCCAGCCGCCGCCGGTCCTCCGCACTCACCCGCCCGCCCATACCCCCCTCAGCCCCCACCCCAACCGCCCTCGCGGTCTCTGGTGCGGGTGGTTCTGCGGGGTCCGGGCCATGGGGTGTGGGGGCGGCGGGCGTACCGGGGAAAGGGTCAGGGGGCATGGTGGGCGGTCCCCAGCGACATCGCGGTCCTAACGCGGTCGAGTTCGCCGGCGAGGGCGGCGTCGCTGGGGTAGTCGTCGTCCCACTCCAGCAGCACGCCCGGCGGCGTGACGCGCGCGCACAGCTCGGTCAGGATGTCGAGGACCTCCTGCGGCACGCTCGCGGTGTGCGTGTCGTGCCAGATGCCCCCGTGCTCGTGCCCCCCGGCCACGTGCACGTAGGCGATCTGCGACAACGGCAGCGCGTCGAGGGCGGCCACCGCGGACAGGCCGAGGTTGACCTGGTTGGTGTAGAGGTTGGCCACGTCGATCAGCAGGTACACCCCGGTCCGCTCGACCAGCTCGGCCAGGAACTCGCCGTCGGTCAGCTCGTCCTCCGGCCAGCCGAAGATGGCCGCCACGTTCTCCAGCGCCAGCGGCACCGGCAGCGCGTCCTGCGCGCGGCGGACGTTGTCGGCGATGACGTCGAGCGCCTCCCGGGTACGCGGCACCGGCAGCAGGTGCCCGGCCTCCACCCCGCCCGCCCGCACGAACGCCAGATGCTCGCTGACCAGCGGCGAATCCAGCGCCTGCGCGCACGCGGCCAGGTGCGCCAGCCGTTCGGGAGCGGGCGGCTGGGCGCCGCCCACGCCCAGGCCGACGCCGTGCGGCACCACCGGCAGGCCGCGCCCGCGCAGCACCCGCAGCGACTCGGGCAGTCCGGCGGCGGGCCTGATGTTCTCCGCGATGACCTCGACGAAGCTCACGCCGGCCATCCGCTCGACGGTCAGGTCGATCTCGGATCGCCAGCCGATCCCCACGCCCAGCTCGAAGTCCGCCACCGACGTCCCCTCTCAGCCGCCCCCGCCGCAGCCACCACCGCAGCCGCCGCCCCCGCCACAGCTCGACCCGCCGCCGTCCGATCCACCGCCCGACGAGCCGCCGAAGTCGCTTCCGCCACCGTAGTCACTGCTCCCGCTGCCGCCGCCGCAGCTACCCGCCGCGCAGGACCCGCCGGCGCCGCTGCCGGCCGAGTTGCGCTGCGCCTCCAGCTCGGCCTCCAGTTGCGGGTCGCCCAGCTCGCCCAGGCCGTAGAGGGCGACGGGCATGGCGACCGCGCCGACCGCGGCGCCGGTGACGAGGTAGGCGCCCGGCATGTGCCGGCGCTCGGCGTACTCGACCTGCTCGCGCCCCGCGGTCGTGATGTCGTTGCCGAGCATCCTGTGGTGGCGCCTGCGCACGACGATGCCGCCGATCCACGTACCGGCCGTGACTGCGAGCGCGACCACCCCGAGCAGCCCGCCCCCGCCGAAGACCAGGTAGATCGCCAGCCCGATCGAGGCCAGCAGCGCCCCGATCTCCAGCGCGCTCAGCTTCTTCAGGTACGCGCGCACCGACGCCAGATCGCCGTCCGGCACCACCAGCCCGAGCGCCGACAGGTGGTGCTTGAGCGAGTCCATGGCCGCCCCGTTGCCCACCTCGTGCCTGACGGCCGCGGCCGAGACCCCGCCGGGCCGCGCAGCGACGGCGGCCAGCACCGCTTCCTCGATCGGGTCGCGGGCCACCGTGGAGACCGCGTGCAGCGAGCCGCCGCGCGAGACGCGCAGGTCACCGGACTTGGCCAGCAGGCCGATGGCGGCGTTGACCACCCGCCGCGGCCCGCCGGCGAGGTAGGCGAGCTCGTAGTGTCCCAGGGCGCGGAGATTGCCGTTCACGGAAGTGGAGCGGATGCGGAGATGTTCGCGCCTGAGCGCGGAAACGGTGGCGCCCGCCGCCACCGCGAGGAAGACGGAAACGATCAGCAAGATCAGGTCCATGCGCGGCCTCCTCTGGCTCGTACCCGATAGACGCACGCGGCCCGGCGAAAGTTTCCCGGATCAGGAACTGGATCCGCAGCTCGATCCGCCGCCGCCTCCGCCGCAACTGGAGCCACTCGACCCACCGCCGCCGTCCGAGCTCGAACCGCCGAAGTCGCCCCCGCCGGACCCGCCGTCGCCGAAGGTCGAGGAGCCGGAGTCGCTGTGGGAGCCGCAGGATCCGCCGCAGTCGGAGTGCGGGTCACCGGCCGACAATCCGTCGCACAGGTCGCGGTCGTCCAGTTCGGTCAGCCCGTACAGGGCCACCGGCACCGCGACGGCCAGGGCTAGCGTGGAGGTGTCGCCGTGGCCCCTCGGGTGGTACTGCCGCGCCGACTCCAGCACCCGCCTGCCCTCGCCGGTGACCAGGTTGCGCAGCCGGCGCTTCTCCTTGTAGTGGCCGGAGAACCCGAGCACCACGGCGAACCCGCCGAAGAACAGCGCGCCCGCGAACGCGAAGTCCTTGCCCGCCACCCCGGCGAGCGCCAGCACCACCAGGGCGATCTCGAAGCCCACCGCGCCCCAGCAGGCCAGCCGCAGCGTTTCCAGGCGCCGCCGGGCCACGCCCTGCGCGCCCTCCCGCAGCAGGAGTCCGCGATCGCGCAGCCGTGCCTCCAGGGCCAGGAGCGCCGGGCTCGTCTCCAGCAGTTTGCGCACCTCCGCGGCCCGGTGGCCCGGCCGCATGGCCACGGCGTCGAGTACCGCCTGCTCCAGCGGGTCGGAGGAGGTCGTGGCGCCGTGGACCGGGCTGACCTGGGCGCCGCGCGAGACGCGTACGGCGCCGGCCGTCGCGAGGACGGCCAGCGCCGTGTTGATCGCCCGGCGCGGCCCGCCCGCCAGGTAGGCGAGCTCGTAGTGCGTCAGCCGATGGCTCGCCTGCGAGAGCGTCGCGCCGGCGACCTTGAGCCGCTGCTTGGCGACGCTGCCCGACAGGTTGCTGATCAGGGTGATCACGACAAAGGCGACTAAGAGCAGGAAGATGTCCATTCCTCGTCAAGGTAGAGGGGCGCCGCCGTACCCCACAACCTCAGGAGAGGCGGTCGAGCAGGGCGTTGTACTCCTCCCACAGCTCCTTGGGCAGGTGCGTGCCGAACTTCTCGAAGTGCGGCGGGATCTGCGCCGCCTCCTCGCGCCAGACGTCCTTGTCGACACTGAGCAGGGTCTGGAGGTCCTCCTCCGCGATCTCCAGGCCCTCGGTGTCGAGCTCCTTGGGCAGCAGGCCGATCGCCGACGGTACGGCCTGGGCCTCGCCGTTGAGCCGGTCCACGATCCACTTCAGCACGCGGCTGTTCTCGCCGAAGCCCGGCCAGATGAACTTCCCGCCGGCGTTCTTGCGGAACCAGTTGACGTAGTAGATGCGCGGCAGCCGTGCGCCTTCCCTGCCGCCGATCTTCAGCCAGTGGCCGAAGTAGTCGCCCATGTTGTAGCCGCAGAACGGGAGCATCGCGAACGGGTCGTGACGCAGCTCGCCGACCTTGCCCTCGGCGGCGGCGGTCTTCTCGGAGGCGACGTTGGCTCCGAGAAAGACGCCGTGCTGCCAGCTCAGCGACTCGGTGACCAGCGGCACCGCGGTGGCGCGGCGGCCGCCGAACAGGATCGCCGAGATGGGCACGCCCTTGGGGTCCTGCCACTCGGGGGCGATGGTGGGCGCCTGGGAGGCAGGGGTGGTGAAGCGGGCGTTGGGGTGGGCCGCCGGCTCGTCGCTGTCCGGGGTCCAGTCGCGGCCCTTCCAGTCGGTCAGGTGCGCGGGCGGGATGTCGGTCATGCCCTCCCACCACACGTCGCCGTCGTCGGTGAGCGCGACGTTGGTGAAGATGCTGTTGCCCCAGAGGGTCCTGATGGCGTTGGCGTTGGTGACCTCGCCGGTGCCGGGGGCCACGCCGAAGAAGCCGGCCTCGGGGTTGATCGCGTACAGCTGCCCGTCGGCGCCGAAGCGCATCCAGGCGATGTCGTCGCCGACCGTCTCGACCTTCCAGCCGGGGATCGTCGGCTGGAGCATGGCGAGGTTGGTCTTGCCGCAGGCGCTCGGGAAGGCGGCGGCGATGTAGCGGGTCTCGCCGCTGGGCGGGGTGAGCTTGAGAATGAGCATGTGCTCGGCCAGCCAGCCCTCGTCGCGGGCCATGGCGCTGGCGATGCGCAGGGCGTAGCACTTCTTGCCCAGCAGGGCGTTGCCGCCGTAGCCGGAGCCGTAGGACCAGATCTCGCGGGTCTCGGGGAAGTGGCTGATGTACTTGGTGCTGCTGCAGGGCCAGGCGACGTCGTCCTGACCGGGCTCCAGCGGCGCGCCGACGCTGTGGACGGCCTTGACGAACTCGGCGCGCTCCTCGATCAGGCGCAGGGCGCGCTCGCCCATCCGCGTCATGATCCGCATGGAGACCGCGACGTAGGGCGAGTCGGTGATCTCGACGCCGAGCTGGGAGATCTCGCCGCCGAGCGGGCCCATGCAGAACGGCACGACGTACATGGTCCTGCCGCGCATGCAGCCCTTGAACAGCTCGCCGAAGGTGGCGCGCATCTCGTCCGGCGCGATCCAGTTGTTGGTGGGACCGGCGTCCTGCTCGCGCTCGGAGCAGATGTAGGTGCGGTCCTCGACGCGCGCGACGTCGCTGGGGTCGGACTTGGCGTAGAAGCTGTTGGGGCGCTTGGCCAGACGCGTGAACGTCCCCTGTTCGACGAGGAGGTTGGTCAGGCGCGTCCACTCCTCCTCGGAACCGTCGCACCACTCGATCCGATCGGGCTGGGTCAGGGCGGCGATCTCGTTCACCCAGGCGACCAATTCGGCATTGCTCGTCGGGGCGGGTACTTCTACAGAAACGGACACGGCAGCGACTCCTCCACTTCTCAGGGCCAAAACATCATTAACGACGACGACCGGTTTTCGCCAATTGGCATAGACCTGTTGTCGCAGGCAGAGGCCCTGGTGATTGGGGAAGCCTACCCACATGAACGGGTTCTAAAGAAAACCCTCGAATCAGTGGTTTAGGCCAATGTGAATGGTCTAAACCAATAGCGGAAGAGGTTTAGTCCTTTCGCCGAAGCGTTTCCGCTGCGCAGTCCTAGGAATTGACGTCCGGGCCGGAGGAGCGGACGCGGTCGACGTGCTGCAGCGCGTCGCGCAGATCGGCGAGCCACGTGTCGGTGTGCTTGCCGACCAGGCGTACGCACCACGCCAGCGCGTCGCTGCGACTGCGGGCCACGCCCGCGGCCACAAGCGTGTCGAGAACCTGCCGCTCGGACTGCCGGAGCCGGGTCATCACCGGCACCGACAACGTGGTGAACATCACGGTCTCGCCGCCGCAGACCACGCCCCAGGACACCTTCTGCCGGAACTTGCGCTCCGCCTCCCTGGCGATCTCGATCCGCCGCTCGCGCGTCTCCTCGCGGAAGCGCCTGATCAGGCCGTCGATCAGCGCCGCCCGCTCGGCCTCGCCGCCCTCGGCGGGCGGGTCGGGCAGCGTGCCGAGCACGGCGATCTCCTCGCGGTCCAGCACGATCTCCGGCGGGGCCGAGAACCAGCTCTCTGGCATGCGGCCGGTGAACCAGCCGCGAATCTCGCTTTCCATGTAATCAACATTACACACTTGCAGGCCATAGCCAAGAGCCCGCTCGGGCCGAAACAAAGGAGAGAACGCCCTAGCGGACGCGGGCCGCGACCGAGGGCGCGATGCGGACCACGCCCGCGAAGTTACGCATGCCCACCGGCGAGATCTTGACCACGTCACCGGTGCGCGGCGCCTGGAGCATCTTGCCGTCGCCCAGGTAGATGGCCACGTGGGAGATGTACCCCGGGTTGGTCGGGTCGTGCCGCCAGAAGATGAGGTCGCCGGGCTGCGCCTGGGCGTACGGGATCTGGGGGCCCGCCACCCACTGCTGGTGCGTCACACGCGGGACCCTGATGCCCGCCTGGGCGTAGGCCCACTGGACCAGCCCCGAGCAGTCGAAGGTCTCCGGCCCCTCGGCGCCCCACACATAGGGACGGCCCAGCTTCGACAGGGCGGCCTTCAGCGCGACGGTGATCTGCTCGCCCGACATGAAGGAGTTGCCCTGGTAGACCAGGTTCTGGACCGGTGGCGGGCCGACCGGGTTGATCTCGGCGATCTGGGTGCCCTTGGGCAGGATGCCCATCAGCTTCTTGCGCAGGCTCGCCGAGTTGGCCTTGGGCGCGCTGACGATGAGCGCGTTGTCGTGCGGCAGGCCCAGGGTCCTCGCGGTCTGCTTGGAGACCACCGCGTCCACCGCGCCGAAGCCGGTCGTCGCGTACGCGCCCACCCGCAGCGGGCCGCCGGGACCGCTCACCTGACGATGCAGGGTGAGCCCGCCGTCGTTGCCGAGCACGAAGGAGACGGCCACGTCACCCCGCGCCACGTTGGTCCACAGGCCGTCGGAGGCGGCGGTGACCTTGGGCGTGTACGCGCGGAACGTCGAGGGGTCCACGCCGAGCGTCTGGACCCGCTTGCCGTCGATCATGACCGAGGCGGCGTCGGCCAGTTCGAGCGCCCTGATGCCGCGTACCTTCGCCACCTTGCCCAAAAGCGGGGTCGTGAAGGGCTTCTTGGTGACCACGAACAGGTTCGGCTTGTGCAGGCGGCCCAGCGGGCGCACACCCGGGTCCTGGGGGCTGGTCTGCGCCACCAGGTTCTCCTTGGGCGGCGCGGCCGGCTTGCGGCGTACCGACTGGGCGGTCTTGACCTCGGGCTCAGGCGAGCTCTGGAACTCGCCCAGCAGCAGCACGTCGGCGGTGAGCACCGCGACCAGCGTCACCACGATGAAGGGGATCAGCCGGCCTAAGTCGCGGCGCCTTCGCGAGGTCACCAGAAACGCCAGGTCCTGCCGGATGCCCGAGGCATGCGGAGGATCCGCCGGGCCCACGGCCCGGCGGAGGTTGTCGTTCTGTGTCGTCAAATCTGGGTCGTTAAATCTGGGTCGTCGTCAATTGCCGATGTACGGCACGGCCTCGAGGATCTCGACCGTGTTCTGCCGGCCGTTGGGCAGCGAGTACGTGGCCCGCTCACCGATCTTCTTGCCGTTGATCGCGGCACCCAGCGGGGACTTGGGCGAGTAGACGTCGATCGGGGCGCCGGTCTCCTCACGGGAGGCCAGGAGGAAGGTCACCTCGTCATCGTCGCGTTCGAAGCGGATCGTCACCGTCATGCCGGGGCCCACCACGCCCTCGGTCTTGGGCGCCTCGCCCACCCTGACGTTGTCGAGCAGCTGCCGCAGATGGAAGATCCGGGCCTCTATCTTGCCCTGCTCGTCCTTGGCGGCGTGGTAGCCGCCGTTCTCCCGCAGGTCGCCCTCTTCGCGAGCGGCCTCGATCTTCTTGGCGATGTCGACGCGACCCGGGCCCGAAAGGTAGTCGTACTCCTCCTTCAGGCGGTCGTACGCCTCCTGCGTCAGCCAGGTGACGTTCTCATCGCGAGAGTCGGCCACGGGATCTCCTTGCTTACTTAGGGGGCCCTGAGTTCACTTGGGGTTACGAATTGCGAAAGGCTAACAAGTTAGCTGCTCGAACGCTTCCCCAAATGTCTCACTATACGAGATTGCAGTACTGGATGTGGACGGAAGTGGCCTGGGCAGTGGTGTCCAGACGCTCCTTGAGCTGCTTACTACCCTCACCTGGGGGGATTCTTACTTCCTTGCTGCCTACTTCTCCGTGGTTGACGTCGGTCGCCCGCAGGCGGCACACGGCCATCCGGTCGGCCGGCTTGCTCACCGTGAAGGTGATCTCCGCCTCGTCCGGGCGTTCTATGGAGAAGGTGATGACCTGAGGCTTGGCGCCGGTGGCGCTGCCCGTCATCGACCACATCACATAGCCCCAGCCACCAGCGACGATGGCGACCAGCACCCCGATCACCACGTGCACAACCATGCGGCCCCCGCGCCTCTGTCGATCGGGGAAGTCGTCGGGTGTGCCGAGAACGGGCCCGTTCTCGACATCTCTGGTGGCCATGGCGGAATCTCCCTGCACTCCCTAAGCGTTATCCGAGACAATTGTCGCCCGCGTGGGCCCCGCCCTCGCGACCGCCCAGCAGAAACTAACCTCTCTGGGCAACTGATCGGTCCAACTGAGGAGACATCGAGCCCGTGAGTGCACCGCTGAGGCTGATGGCCGTCCACGCCCATCCGGATGACGAGTCGAGCAAGGGCGCCGCCACGATGGCGCGCTACGTGCGCGAAGGCGTCGAGGTCCTGGTCTGTACCCTCACGGGCGGCGAGCGCGGTTCCGTGCTCAACCCGAAGATGGACCGTCCCGAGGTGGTCGCCAACATCGCCGAGATCCGCAGGGCGGAGATGGATCGCGCGCGCGAGATCCTCGGCGTCCAGCAGCGTTTTCTCGGCTTCATCGACTCGGGGCTGCCGGAGAGCGAGGAGGAGGAGCTGCCCGACGGCTGCTTCGCCCTCCAGCCGCTGGAGAAGGCCGCCGAGCCGCTTGTCGCCGCGGTCCGCGAGTTCCGCCCGCACGTGATCATCACTTATGACGACGACGGCGGCTACCCGCACCCCGACCACATCATGACCAACCGGGTCTCCGTCGAGGCCTTCGAGGCGGCCGGCGACCCCGACCGTTACCCGGGCACCGGCGACCCGTGGCAGCCGCTGAAGCTCTACTACCAGATGGGCTTCACCAAGGAGCGCTTCGAGGCGCTGCACGACGCGATGACCGAGCGCGGCATCGGCTCGCCGTACGCCGACTGGATCTCCCGCTGGGAGGACCGGCCCGCCAAGTGGCCGGTGACCACCCGGGTGCCGTGCGCCGAGTACTTCGACATCCGCGACCAGGCGCTCATCGCCCACGCCACGCAGATCGACCCCGACGGCTGGTTCTTCAGCTGCCCGCGCGAGCTGCAGCAGGAGGTCTGGCCGACCGAGGACTACCACCTGGCGCGCTCGCTGGTCGACACCGATCTGCCGGAGGACGATCTCTTCGCCGGCATCCACGCCGACGACCCCAGCCCCGCCTGCCACTGAACGGGACCGGGTGCCGGTCCGACCACCGCACCCGGATGGCAGACTGGAAGAGTGACAGTTCTGGCAGCTGGCGAAGTCAGCCCCGGCCTGCTCGGCTTCCTCGTCGTGGCGGCCATCGGCGCGGCCCTTTTCCTCTTGATCAGGTCCATGAACAAGCAGATGGGCAGGATCACGGTGCCGCGCGACGGCGACGTACCCGACGAGAAGAAAGCCGAGTAGATGCCGACCGAGATAGTCGACAACTCGACGGAGAGCCGCTTCGAGATCCTCGTGGACGGCAGGGTCGCCGGGTTCGCCGACTACAAGCTGCTGCCCACGAAGATCGTTTTCACCCACACCGAGGTGCTGCGGGAGTTCGAGGGCCAGGGCCTGGCGGGCCGGCTGGTCAGGCACGCGCTCGACGCCAGCCGCGACACCGGGCTGAAGGTCTCGCCGGTGTGCCCGTACGTGAAGACCTACATCGAGCGCCACCCCGAGTACCAGGACCTACTCAGCGGGTGACCAGGCGCGCTCCAGCGCCCTCGGCAGGCCCCACCAGCCGAGCGGCGTGAGCACGTCGTCCTGGTCCACGATGCCGAGGTAGCCCCACAGGAACACCACCGGCAGGAACAGTCCCTCGGTGGTGGCGAGCTCCTCCTCGTCGCCTTCCGCGCCTTCGACGTCGATGTCCTCCGACTCGGCGATGAGCCTGGCGATCCGCTCGGGCGAGGCCAGCACCCCGGGGCCCAGCCTGGCCAGGGCGGCCACGGCGGCCAGCCAGTCGGCGTGCTGGATCGCGCAGAGGTTGGCCAGCACCGTGTCCTCGTGGCCGAGTTCGGCGTCGAGGTCGGTGAACTCCTCCGGGTCCTCGACGTCGGCGAGGTCGGAGATCGGCCCGGCGATGCCGGCCGCGACCGCCGTCCACAGGTCCGCGTCGTCGTCGGGCAGCGGCCGGTCGTCCAGCCCCGCGCAGGCGCGCAGCACGTTGCCCGGATAGCCGGGCAGGCCGAGGATCTCCCGCAGGCGCTCGGCCGCCCGCTCCAGGTCGGCCTCGGGCAGCTCCGGCCGCTTGGGCAGCTGGGCCACGATCCGGCGCAGCTCCGACAGCGCGAACGCCTCCTCCTCGTCCCAGGCGGCGAACAACTCCTCGTCCTGCTCGTCGCTGACCGCGTGACCGGGCACCCGCCCGTCGGGCAGCGGCGAGTTGAGCCAGCGCTCCTGCAAATCCTCGTACGCGCGGCGCTCCTCCGGCTCCTCGCGGGCCAGCGCGTCAGGGTCGATCTCCCCCGCCGCGATCCGCTCCTCCAGGAAGGCGACCATCAGGTCGTACATCTCGGCCGCCACCGGGCCGCGCTCGTCCTCCTCCGGCCAGACGAAGTAGCCGGGGGTCAGCAGGATCGGCTCGCTGCCCGTGGCCTCCAGCCACCGCTGCACCTCACCGACGGTGGCCGCGCCCGACTCGATCGAGCTGAGCATCGCCTTGGCCGACTCCCAGAACGGCAGGGAGAGCGGGTTGGCCGCGCCCATGAGGGCGCGGCGCAGGTCGGGCATAGCCACAAGCGCCACCCCCGACGGTACGGCGAGCAGCGCGCGGGCCACGTCCCTGCGGGTGAGGGCGGCGGCGGGGCGGCCGGCATGCCTGCTGACGAAATCCAGATCCACGCTCCGTAACCTACGCCCCACGACGGCGGCGCGTCCCGGACCGCCCGGTTCGTCCCGGTGACCTAGTTGTTCGGTTCTGACAGGATGGTCACATGAACCGGCTGGGTAGTGAGACCTCTCCCTACCTCCTCCAGCACGCCGCCAATCCAGTCGACTGGTGGCCTTGGGGAGAGGAGGCGATGCAAGAAGCGAGACGGCGGGACGTACCCCTACTGATCAGTGTGGGTTACTCATCCTGCCATTGGTTACTCGCTTCTTGACCGCCACTGATGCCATGTGATGGCGCATGAGAGCTTCGAGGACGAAGCCACCGCCCAGTTGATGAACGAGCACTTCGTCTGCGTCAAGGTGGACCGCGAGGAACGGCCCGACGTCGACGCCGTGTACATGAGCGCCACCCAGGCCATGACCCACCAGGGCGGCTGGCCGATGACGGTGTTCGCCACGCCTGACGGCCACCCCTTCTACTGCGGCACCTACTTCCCCCGCGACACCTTCCGGCGGCTGCTGCTCGGCGTCCACCAGGCGTGGACGGGCGACCGCGAGCAGGTCCTGGCCCAGGGGTCGAAGGTGGTCCAGGCGCTCAACTCCCACACCTCGCTGCCCAACGGGCCGCTGCCTGAGGCGGCCACGCTGGAGCGGGCCGTACGGAATCTGCGGGCGGGCTTCGACGCCGAGCGGGGCGGGTTCGGTGACGCGCCCAAGTTCCCGCCGTCGATGGTGCTGGAGTTCCTGCTGCGCGCGGGCGAGCGCGAGATGTCGGCGCGCACGCTGGAGGCGATGGCCAGGGGCGGCATCTACGACCAGCTCGGCGGCGGCTTCGCCCGCTACAGCGTGGACGCGGGCTGGGTGGTGCCGCACTTCGAGAAGATGCTCTACGACAACGCCCTGCTGCTGCGCGTCTACACCCACTGGTGGCGGCTGTCACGCGAGCCGCTGGCCCGCAGGATCGCGCTGGAGACCGCCGAGTGGCTGCTGCGCGAGATGGGCACCGCCGAGGGCGGGTTCGCCTCCGCGCTCGACGCCGACAGCGAGGGCGAGGAGGGCAAGTTCTACGTCTGGACGCCCGCCGAGCTCACGGACGTGCTCGGCGCCGGCGACGGCGCGTGGGCGGCGGAGCTGTTCGAGGTCACCGGCACGTTCGAGCACGGCACGTCGGTGCTACAACTGCTGCGCGACCCGGACGACGTCGCGCGCTACGAGCGGGTCCGCGAACGCTTGCTCGCCGCCCGTGACCTGCGGGTACGGCCCGGCCGCGACGACAAGGTCGTGGCCGCCTGGAACGGCCTGGCCATCGCCGCGCTGGCCGAGACCGGCGTGGTGTTCGAGCGCGACGACCTGGTGGCGGCGGCGCGCGCGGCGGCCGTACTGCTGGAGAAGGTGCACGTCACCGGCGACCGGCTGACCCGCACCTCCCGCGACGGCCGGGCGGGCGCCAACTCCGGCGTGCTGGAGGACTACGCCGACGTGGCGGAGGGCCTGCTCACCCTCTACTCGGCGACGGGCGAGACCCGCTGGTTCACGCTGGCGGGGACGCTGCTGGAGACCGTGCTCAGCCGGTTCGCCGACGGCGAGGGCGGGTTCTACGACACCGCCGACGACTCCGAGCGGCTGTTCCAGCGTCCGCAGGACCCGACGGACAACGCGGTGCCCTCGGGGCAGTTCGCGGCGGCCGGGGCCCTGCTGTCGTACGCGGCGCTGACCGGCTCCAGGCGGCACCGCGAGGCGGCCTACGACGCGCTCGGCACCGTGTCCGTGCTCGCCTCAGGCCATGCAAGGTTCGCGGGCTGGGGCCTGGCGGTCGCCGCCGCGGCGCTGTCCGGGCCGGTGGAGGTGGCCGTGGTCGGCGATCCCGGCGATCCCGGCACGCGGGCGCTGCACCGGGAGGCCATGCTGTCCGGCTCGCCGGGGCTGGTGATCGCGCTGGGGCCGTCCGAGGAGGTGCCGCTGCTGGCGGGGCGCACGGGGATCGACGGCGGGGCCACGGCCTACGTCTGCCGCGACTTCGCCTGCCGGCTGCCCGTGACCACCCCGGCGGACCTGCGGGCCGAGCTGTCGGCCTAAAGTACCGGGATGGCTAACCTACGGGAGCAGATTCTCCGCGAACTCGGGGTGAAGGCGACCATCGTCCCCAAAGTCGAAATCCGGCAGCGGATCGACTTTCTCAAGGACTACCTGCGCTCGACCCCGGCCAAGGGCTACGTGCTCGGGGTCAGCGGCGGCCAGGACAGCACGCTGACCGGCCGGTTGTGCCAGCTCGCCGCCGAGGAACTGCGCGCAGACGGGCACGCGGCCACCTTCGTCGCGGCGCGGCTGCCCTACGGCGTGCAGGCCGACGAGCACGACGCGCAGATCGCCCTGGACTTCATCCGCCCGGACCGCTCGATCGCGGTGAACGTCAAGCCGGGCGCGGACGCGACCGCGGCGCAGACGGCGCTCGGCGTGCGGGAACTGCTGGGCGATGAGCCCGCGCTGCGCGACTTCGTGCGCGGCAACACCAAGGCGCGCGAGCGCATGGTGATCCAGTTCGCGATCGCCGGGCAGCTCGGCATGCTCGTCGTGGGCACCGACCACGCGGCGGAGGCCGTGACCGGCTTCTTCACCAAGTACGGCGACGGCGGCGCCGACCTCACCCCGCTGACCGGGCTGACCAAGCGCCAGGGCGCCGCGCTGCTCCAGGAGCTGGGCGCGCCGCCGAGCGTCTGGGAGAAGGTGCCGACCGCCGACCTGGAGGACGATCGGCCCGCGCTGCCCGACGAGGTGGCGCTCGGCCTGACCTACGCCCAGATCGACGACTACCTGGAAGGCGCCGAGGTACCGCCTGAGGTGGCGGCCAAGATCGAGTCGACCTATCTCGCCACCCGGCACAAGCGGGCCCTTCCCGTCACGCCGTTCGACGACTGGTGGCGGCCCGGCGCCTAGCCGTTGGGGCGGCCGTTGGCGGGGCGGCCGGCGTTGTCGCGGCCCTCTCCCGGTCCCGTGGTGGGGGCGCCGGTGCCGTCGCCGCCCGTGGGCGGGCCGGTCTCCGGGTCCTCCGGGAGGGTCGGGTCGTCGCTGGGCGTGTCCGAGGGCTCGGGTTCCGTGGGCTCGAACGTCGGGTCGGGCGTCTGGGTGACGTCGTCGTTGGGCCAGTCGTCCGGATCGCGGGCGTTGTCGTCGCGCATGCCGCGGTCGTCCTCGGGCTCGGAGTCGTACATGCCGTAGCCGAAGTCCGTGGGCTCGGGGAACTGCACGACGGGCTTGCCGGCCATCGCCTCGGTCATGAAGGCCCGCCAGATCTGGGCCGGGAGCTGGCCGCCGAACTGCACGCCGTACCCGGGGATCTGGACGGTCTTGTTGTCGTCGCGGAACATGTTCACCGCGGTCGCCATCTGGGCGGTGAAGCCGTTGAACCACACCGCGCCGGAGTCGTCGGTGGTGCCGGTCTTGCCGGCGACGGGGCGGTCGTAGAGGCGGGCGGCGGTGCCGGTGCCGTACTTGACGACCTGCTGCATCGCGTACGTGGCGTCGCCGGCGGCCTCCTTGCTGATGGCCTGGGCGGTGGCCGGCTTGATCGTCGTCTTCTTGCCGCGGGCGTCGGTGACCGACTTGATGACGTGCGCCTCGGCGTGTACGCCGCTGTTGGCGAAGGTGGAGAAGCCGGAGGCGTTCTGCACGGCGCTGAGCGAGGCCACGCCGAGCGGGAACGAGGCGGCGCCCTGGTGCTGCTTGAGCTGGGCGGCCGGGATGCCCATGGCCTCGGCGGTGGCGGCGACCTTGTCGAGGCCGACCTTCTGGCCGAGGTCGACGAAGGCGGTGTTGACCGAGCTCTGGGTGGCGCGGATCAGGTTGATGTGGCCATAAGAGCGCCCGCTGTCGTTGGGGATGGGGTGCGAGGGGTCGGAGGCCACGCGCATCGGTGAGTTGCCGTCGACCCGCGTCGAGAGGCCCATGCCGTCGTTGAGCGCGGCGGCGAGCGTGTACGGCTTGAAGGTCGAGCCCGCCTGCACCTGGGAGGAGAAGGCGTTGTCGTACTTGTACTGGGAGGCCTTGCCGCCGTAGAAGGCGATGACCTCACCGGTGGACGGTTCGACCGCGGCCAGGCCGACGCGGACCTTCTTCGGGGTGGCGGCCGGGACGACCTGCTTCACGGCGCGGGCGGCGGCGTCCATGAGCTTCTTGTCGAAGGTGGTCACGATCTTCAGGCCGCCGCCGTTGATGGCCTCGTCGGTGTAGCCGCGCCGGTTGAGCTCGGCGCGCACCTGGTCGACCATGTACTGGCTCTGGCCCTTGAACTCGAAGGGCTTCTTGGGCGCCTTGAGCGTGGGGAACTTCTCGGCCGCCGCCTGGTCGGGCGTGAGCGCGCCGATCTCGCGCATGCCGTTGATCACCGAGGTCCAGCGGGACTTGGCCGCGTCGAGGTCGCCGCCCTGGGGGTCGGCGAAGCGGCTGGGCTGCTGGATGACGGAGGCGAGGTAGGCGGCCTCGGAGACGGTGATCTTGCTGACGTCCTTGCCGAAGTAGGCCTGGGAGGCGGCCTGCACGCCGTTGGCGCCACGGCCGAAGTAGATCGTGTTGAGGTACTGCTCCAGCACCCATTCCTTCGACTTGGACTGGTCGACCTTCATCGCGATGAGGATCTCTTTGAACTTGCGGGTGACCGATCGCTCCTGGCTGAGCCCGCTGTAGTAGTTGCGGACGAGCTGCTGCGTGATCGTGGAGCCGCCCTGCAGCTGCTGGCCGGTGACGGTGGACCAGACGGAGCGCACGGTGCCCTTCACCGACACGCCGCTGTCGGTGTAGAAGGAGCGGTTCTCGATGGCGATGACCGCGTCGCGTACGTGCTTGGGCACGCTCGCGAGTGGAACGTTCTTACGGTCGACGCCCTGCCGGGCGATCTCGGTCTTGCCGTCGCGGTAGTAGATGACGGAGCCCTGTGCGGTGGCCTGCTTCTGCGTGCTGTCGGGAATGGGAGTCATCGCCCACGCGATGCCGAAGAGCCCGATCATCACGACGATTCCCACACCACTGGCGATTAGGAAATAGCGGAGAATCCGCCGCTTTCGCATGCCCTTCTCCCCATCACTCCGCACGCGCAACCCCCCGATCGCCCTCTGCTCCGCCCTCGCGACCTGGGCGAATGTCAAGGGTAAACGATCGATAACGGTGCCTCGACCCTGAACCCGATGGTACGTCTACCGCGCCACACGACGCGGGACATCCGCGACCAAGGGCAGCACACGGTATGGGACAGGTGTGTCGAGCGCGATTACGGAGGATGTTCTGAGCACCCCCTGGACTTCCACGATCTGGTCGATAACCCGCTGGAGGTCGGCATTCGTGCGCGCCACGACCCGGCAGATGAGATCGCTTCCGCCGGTGATCGTGTGAACTTCGAGCACCTCGGGAATGTGCGCGAGCCGGTCCGCCACGGGGTCGTGCCCGGCCACCTGGCGAATCTCCATTGTGACGAACGCCATGACGTCGTAACCGAGCGCGGCGGGCGAGACGTCAGGACCGAAGCCGGTGATCACCCCCCGGGCGATCATGCGATCGAGCCGAGCCTGGACGGTCCCGCGCGCCACGCCGAGCCGCCGCGAGCACTCCAGGACACCGAGCCGCGGCTCAGTGGCTAGCAGACTGAGCAGTTTGGCGTCCAGTTCGTCGATGGCCATGGACAGATTGTCCACCAAAACAAGTCACTGTTGCGCACTAAGCGCATCAAATTCAACAGTTAGCCCTATGAGCGACGTATTTCCGGTGAACGGCATGCACGCCGTGGTCTTCGCGGTGGGCAACGCCAAGCAGACCGCCCACTACTACTCGACCGCCTTCGGAATGCAGCTGGTGGCCTACCGGGGCCCGGAGACCGGCAGCAGGGACGAGGTGGCGTACGTGCTCAAGTCCGGCGGCGCCGTCTTCGAGTTCAGGGCCGCGGTACGGCCCGGCCACGACCTGGCCCGCCATGTGGCCGAACACGGCGACGGCGTGATCGACCTGGCCATCGAGGTGCCCGACGTCGAGGCGGGGTACGCCTATGCCGTCGCCCATGGGGCGCGGGGGCTGGCGGAGCCGTACACGATGGAGGACGAGCACGGGAAGGTGATCGTCGCCGCGATCGCCACCTACGGCGAGACCCGCCACACGTTGATCGACCGCTCCAACTACAACGGCCCCTACCTGCCCGGCTACGCCGCCCGCGAGCCGATGGTGGCGCCTCCGGCCAAGCGGTTCTTCCAGGCGATCGACCACTGCGTCGGCAACGTCGAGCTGGGCAAGATGGATGAGTGGGTGGAGTTCTACCGCAAGGTGATGGGCTTCACGAACATGGCGGAGTTCGTGGGCGACGACATCGCCACCGAGTACTCCGCGCTGATGTCCAAGGTCGTCGCCGACGGCACCAGGAAGGTCAAGTTCCCGCTGAACGAGCCCGCGATCAGCAGGAAGAAGTCGCAGATCGACGAGTACCTCGAGTTCTACGGGGGCCCCGGGGTCCAGCACATCGCGCTGGCCACCAACGACATCCTGGCCACGGTGGACAACATGCGCGCGGCGGGCGTGCAGTTCCTCGACACTCCCGACTCCTACTACGACGATCCCGAGCTGCGCTCGCGCATCGGCGAGGTCAGGGCGCCGATCGAGGAGCTGAAGAAGCGCAAGATCCTCGTGGACCGCGACGAGGACGGCTACCTGCTGCAGATCTTCACCAAGCCCGTGCAGGACCGGCCCACGGTCTTCTTCGAGCTCATCGAGCGCCACGGCTCGCTCGGCTTCGGAAAGGGCAACTTCAAGGCGCTGTTCGAGGCCATCGAGCGCGAGCAGGAACTCAGGGGCAACCTTTAGTTTGTCCTGACCCGGTGGTGGTGATCTTGCTTGCATGACACCACCACTGGCGGGGCGCTGGCGGCGACTGTTCTCGGGTCTCCTGGACGAGATCATCATCGCGATCGTCTCGATACCGTTCAGCTGGAACAGCTGGACGTACGTCTGGGACTCCAGCCGGGGCATCTGGGAGCGCATCCCGACGCAGCACGTCTTCCTGCAGTCGATCATCGCCTTCCTCTACTTCTGGCTGCTGCACTCCTACTGGAACGGCCAGACGGTCGGCAAGAAGGTCTTCGGCATGCGGGTCGTGCAGGAGAACGGCGGCAAGGCCACGGTCGGCCAGGTGGCCATCCGCGAGGCGGTCAGGACCGTGCTGAGCTGGCTGTGCTGCATCGGCGCCCTCCTGGACCTGGGCTGGATTCTCTTCGACAGTCGTAAGCAGGCATTGCACGACAAGGCGGGCAAGACGCTCGTCGTGGATGCCTGAACCAGGGTCTTACCTATCGTAGGCTTCTGGTCACGCTTCGAAGGGAGACGTGGCCATGGGGTCCACCCGGCGCATCGCGGTATCGCTCACCGCGCTTCTCGCCGTGCTCGCCTGCTCGCCGTCCAACGGCGCCGCCGCCCCGACGTCGGCCCGGCCGGTGGCAGGGGACGCGGGCGCGCCGGGGATCGGCGACGCCGATTTCCCGCTCGACGGCAACGGCGGCTACGACGTCGCCCACTACGACCTCCGCCTCGACTACGACCCCGGCAAGCTCCACCTCAACGGCGCGGCCGCCATCCAGGCCAGGGCCACGCAGCGGCTGAGCCGGTTCAACCTCGACCTGGCCGGGTTCGACATCGGCGGCGTGTCGGTCGACGCGCGCGAGGCGACGTACTCCCGCAGCGGCGACGAGCTGACCGTGATCCCGGAGCGGCCGCTGGACAAGGGCGCCAAGTTCACCGTGAAGATCACGTACTCGGGCAGCCCGAAGCCGATCAAGGACGCCACCAACCTCGGCACGTACGGCTGGATCGCCACCCCCGACGGCGCCTTCGTCGTCTGCGAGCCCAACGGCGCCAAGACCTGGTTCCCCGCCAACGACCACCCGGCCGACAAGGCCCGCTTCGACTTCGAGATCACCGTCCCGCAGGGGCTGACCGCGCTGGCCAACGGCGAGCTGACCGGCAAGCCGCAGACCTCGGGCGGCAAGACCACCTTCTCCTGGCGCGAGAAGCACCCGATGGTCACCTACCTGGCCACGGCGACGCTGGGCCGCTTCGAACTGCGCCAGGGCAAGACCGCCACCGGCATCGCGAACCTGGTCGCCGTCGACCCCGGGTTCCGTTCCTCGCTCGACCGGCTCTACACCGTCTCCGGCCAGGTCACCGACTACTGGAGCACGGTCTTCGGCCCCTACCCGTTCTCCTCGACGGGCGGCGTGGTGGACAACTTCCCCGCCGGTTACGCGCTGGAGAACCAGACCAAGCCCATGTACGGCGGCTTCGACCCCGACGAGGGCATCATCGCCCACGAGCTGGCCCACCAGTGGTTCGGCAACAGCCTGAGCGTCAAGCGCTGGCGCGACCTGTGGCTCAACGAGGGCTTCGCCACCTACGCCGAGTGGCTGTGGCAGGAGCACCGCGGCAAGTCCCGCGCCCAGGCGGTCTTCGACAACTACTACGCCCGCCCGGCCACCGACCCCATCTGGGCCTACCCGCCCGGCAGGGCCAAGCCGAAGGACCTGTTCAACGAGTCGGTCTACACGCGCGGCGCGATGACGCTGCACGCGCTGCGCACCGAGATCGGCGACCCCGCGTTCTTCCGCCTGATCAAGGACTGGGCCGCCGGACACCGCTACGGGCACGTGACCACCGCGCAGTTCGTCGCGCTGGCCGAGAAGGTGTCGGGCAAGCAGCTCGACAAGCTGTTCGACGCGTGGCTCTTCCAGCCCAGGCGGCCGGCGGGCGGCTAGTCCCGCCAGTAGAAGAAACGATCCAGCGCGAGCGCCGCCGCCCCGGCCACTCCGGCCTCGCGGCCGAGGCCGCAGTGGTCCAGGTGAACGGGCTCGCGTGTCCTGGCACGCAGGGCGGCGCGTATCCGGTCGAGCAGGTCATCGGGCGCGGCCGCGAACAGGCCGCCGAGCCGTACGTGCTCGGGGCGGAGCAGGGTGACGGCGGCGGCCAGGGCGGTGGCGAGCCAGGCGGCCACCTCCTCACGGAGCACGGCATCGGCCGCCACGGCCGCCATCAGGCCCTCCCGCCCTCCTCCGCCGCCGGGCAGGCGGGCGGACAGGGCGGGTCCGGAGATCACGGCGGCCAGGCAGCCGGTGCCGCCGCAGACGCAGGGCGGGCCGTCGTCCGTCACGCGGAGGTGGCCCAGGTCCGCCGGGCGAAAAGGGCGGCCGTCGAGCACCGCCCCCGCGCTCACGCCGCCGTCCACGTGCACGTAGACCAGGTCACGGGCGCGGCAGCCGTACCTCGCCTCGGCCAGGGCCATGGCGCAGGCGTCGTGGCCGGTCACGACGCCCGGCCCGAGCGGGACCCCGAGCCGGTCGGCCACGCACCGGTCGGGCGCGGCCACGCCGGCGCCCAGCACCCGCGCGGGGTCCACCCCCGACGCGGCGACCAGCGCGCGGATCGCCTCGGTCAACGGCCCGCAAGCAGGTACGGCGCCGCCCGCGGCCCGGCCCAGCAGGTCGCGCAGCCCCAGCCGCACCCCGTCCGCCCCGGCGTGCACCCCGACCACCCAGAACGCCTCCGGCTGCAGCGCCACGTCGGTGGCGGGACGCCCGACCCGGGGCGCGCCCGGCGGCCCTTCCGCCAGGCAGCCGTCCGCGATGAGCTGGCCGACGACCTTGGTCATCGTGGTGGCCGACAACCCGGTCCTGCGGGCGAGCTCCGCCCTCGGCATCGGTCCGGCGTCACGGAGGAGACGCAGCACGAGGCCGCGGGCTGTATTGGTCATGGTGAGAACGAAACTAATCTCCCCATCACCGGACACAAGACCCAAAAGGCACTAGCTGTCCGTGGGCGGCCGCCCCTCGCCGCGAAGCGTTACAAGCGTTGCAGACACTCCGTTGAACGGAATACGGTCTTCCCCATGCCCCGAGGAACCTCTGAAGTCAGTGAGCCGATGTTCTTCGTGCTCACCGCGTTGCTCAACGGACCGCTCCACGGACACGCGATCAGCAAGCTGATCCAGGAGCTGTCCAACGGCCGGGTACGCCCGTCGGTCGGCACGCTCTACGGCATCCTTGAGCGCCTGCACGAGCGCGGCGTGATCGCCGTCGATCGGGAGGAGACGGTCAACGGCCGCAACCGCCGCTACTTCCGCATCACCGACGACGGCCAGGCGCTCGTCGAGGCCGAGGCCAGGCGGATGCAGGAGGCGGCGGCGCTGGTCCTGCGGCTGTCACCGGGCCAGGCACAAGCCTGGGGCCTGGGCGCCGCCCGGAGCCTGGGCGCCGTCTGGGGTCTGAGCGGGGGGCGGGGGGCGCGGGCCGGGGTGTCCTTGCTGGGGATCGCGCGCGGATGACGGCCACGCTGGAAAGTCCGGTCACGAGCGTGCTCGAACGCCGCTACCGCAAGCTGCTGCTGGCCTACCCGCGCCCCTACCGGCAGGCGCACGGCGACGAGCTGCTCGACGTGCTGATGGAGTCGACGGACGCCGATCGGACCGTCCCGCCGCCCAGGGAGGCGGCGGGGCTGGTGGCCGGTGGCATCCGTACGCGCGTCATCCACCTGGCGGGTGGCAGCGTCTGGCGGGACGGGCTGCACCTGGGCGTCACCGCCGTGGCCGTCGCCAATCTGGCGGCGCTGGTGCCGTACGCCGGATCGATCCCGTTGTGGACGGCACTGTCGGCCCTGTCGGTGCTGGCCGTCCTGCGGGGGTGGCTCTGGGCCGCGATCCCGCTCACCGTGGCCGTCGGCGTCAAGGCGGTGGCCGTCGCGGGCGGCCGGCAGGTGGCGGAGCTGACCCAGGTGCCGGTCTATCCGGGGCTGCTCACCGACCGGCCGCTGTTCGTCGACAGCGATCCGGGGGTCGTGACCGCCGCCTACGGGCTGGTGGTACTCGGCCTGCTGGCGCTGGCGCCGCGCGGGGGCGCCCCGCGCGTGCGTTCCTGGTGGTGGTGGGCGGCGATCCCGTTCCTGGCATGGGACGGCCCCGCCTGGATGCTCGAGGAGCACAATCTGCCGATCAGCCTGAGCCGGATGGGGCTGGAGCTGGCCCTGATGGTCGTCGCGGCCGCGGCCGGCTACCTGACCCGTGACCTGCGCTGGGCGCTCGGCTGCGCGTTCTACCTGGCGGTCACCGTCGCCGGGGTGAGCCTGCTGATGCTCCCCGAGTACGGCGTGATCCCCTCCGCACAGCACCTGGCGTACTGGGCCCTGCTGGGACTGCTGACGGCGGCCGCCGCCCTCCTGCCCCTCCGGCAGCGGAGGCATGCCCTGGATTGACGATACTCCGTTGAACGGACTATGGTCTCCGGCATGCCCAAGAGATCAGCTCTTGCCGCGACCGCCGGGAACGGGGGAAAGCGCGCCATGATGTGCCGCGTCACGTTCGCCGCGGCACTCGTGCTCGTCGCCGGGTGCGCGGCCGAGCCCGTCCCGACCGCCACCCCCAAGGCCGCGAGCAGCACCAAAGCATCCGACAACGCGCACCGGATCCAGTCGATCGTCGGCGACTGCATGAAGAAGAAGGGCTTCAGGTACGTCCCCTGGGTGCCGCCGGTCAAGACGTCCAAGAGCGTGAACGACCGGGCCTATCTCGGTGACTACGCGGCGATGAAGCAGGAGCGGGAGAAGAGGGGCTTCACGGTCTTCTACCGCTACGCGCATCCCGACCAGAAGGAAGAGGTGCTGTGGTCGGCGGAGGACAGCCCGAACAGCGCCATCATCCAGGACCTGTCACCCGCCCAGCTCGCGGCGTACGAGAAGCAGCGGACGGCGTGCAAGTCCCGGGCGATCAAGGAGGTCACCGGCAAGGTCGTCAAGGATGAGAACGACCTGTACGCCCAGGAGGACGCGACGGTCGAGAAGGTCCTGGACCGCGAGCTCAACGGCGACCCGAAGCTGGTCGAGCTGGCCGCGCAGATGGGCGCCTGCCTCAAGGGCAAGGGCTACTCCGTGGCCGACACCCGGCCGTCCACGCTCCACACGTGGGGCTGGCGGATGTTCGAGGACAAGGTCAAGGCGCTGGCCAAGAACGACGACAAGCCGGAGGACGAGGAGATGGCCAAGCACGGGCAGTACACGATGCCCGTGATCTCCGTCGCCGACGGCAAGCGCTACTTCAGCCAGGAGGTCAGGGTCGCGCTGGACGACCTGGCGTGCGGCAAGGACTTCTACGCCGCCTACTCACCCAGGAACGCGGAGATCCAGCAGCGCGTGGCACTCGAATTCGGCGGCGGGGACTACTGACCATGATCAAGAAGGTGAGCCTGGCCGTGGGCGCGCTGGCCGTACTGACCGGCTGCGGGAGCGTCCAGGCGGGCGGTGAGCCGAAAGCGGGGGCTTCGGCTACCCCCACTACGGCGACCGCGGACAAGAAACTCCAGATGGAGTCGATGCTGGCCGACTGCATGAAGCAGAAGGGCTTCAAATACGTCGCCTACGTACCGCCGGAGGAGAAGAAGACCGCCGCCGAGATCAAGCGCGACAACGGCGATTACCAAGAAATGCGGAAATATCGCGAAAAATACGGCTTCGGGGTTTTCGCCGAGTACATCTACCCGGGCGAGGTCGGCATCAGCAAGGAAGAGGCCAAAGTCGACAAGGACCCCAACACGAAGATCACCGGCGACCTCTCCGCGCCTCAGTACACGTCCTACAAAAAGGCGCGCGACACCTGCTTCGCCCTCGCGGCCAAGGAGGTCCTCGGCAAGAGGATCACAGAGAGGACAGACATCTTCGCGCAGTTCAGCCAGGCGAAGAAGCTCATCGTCGCCCGAGAGGTGGACGGCGACCAACGGCTGGTCGAGCTCGCCTCGGCGATGACCGACTGCCTGCGTGGCAAGGGCTACACCGTCGCCGAGACCGCCCCGCGCGACATCTCCATGGCCGTCCAGGACTCGATCCACGACATGGCGACCCGGATCGGCGCGAAGCAGCGGGGCGTCGAGTTCGACCCCGACTCGGGGGAGATCATCATGCCGGAACTCACCGCCGCCCAGGCCAAGCCCTATTTCCAGAAGGAGATCAAGGCCGCGCTCGACGACCTGGAGTGCGGCAAGGACTTCTACCCCGCCTACAACCCCAAGGACCTGAAGATCAACAACACGCTCCTCGCCGAGTATGCGATGAACTAAGGGGAACCTTGACCATGCTTCGCGCCTCGAAGTATCTTCTCAGCCATGTCTAGGGGATCGTCGGTGAGTGAGCAGACGTATTTCGTACTCGCCGCCCTCCTGGACGGCCCGCTCCACGGGCACGCGATACTCAAGCGCGTCGTCGAACTCTCCCAGGACCGTGTCAAGCTCGCCGTCGGCACCCTGTACGGCGCGCTCGACCGCCTCACCGACACCGGCGTGATCGTGGTCGAGAAGGAAGAGGTCGTCAACGGCCGCAAGCGCCGCTACTTCCGCATCACCGACGACGGCCGTCGCCTGGTGGAGGAGGAGGCGCTGCGCATGCAGCAGGCCGCGTCGGTGGTCACCAGACGCACGCTCGGGATGACCTTCTCATGAGCCGGCTGGAGCGCCGCTACCGGTTATTGCTGCGCGCCTACCCCGACGGCTACCGCGCCGACTACGGCGACGAGTTGCTGGACGTCCTGCTGACCACGGCAGAGCCCGACCGGGCGCTGCCTCCCCTGCGCGAGGCCGCCGCGCTGGTCAAGGGCGGCATCAGGACCCGCATCCTGCAGTCGGCGCACGGCCCGGCCCGGGCGGACGGGCTGCACCTCACGGTGACGGTGCTCAGCCTGCTCAACCTGGCGGTGCTCATCCCGTACGCGAGCAACATCCCGCTCTGGGTGGGCGTGGCCGCGGCGACGTTCCTGGCCACCCTGCTCGGCCGGGTACGCCTGGCGATCCCCCTGGCCGCCCTGCTCTCCGTCAAGACGCTGGCGCTCACGCTGGCCAAGCCGTGGCTGGACGAGACGCTGCTGCCGGTCTTCCCCGACCGGCCGTGGCAGTCGATGCCCGCGCTCTACGCCAGCGGCGGCCCGATCGCCCCGGCCGTCGCCAACGGCCTCCTCATCCTCGGCCTCGTGGCGTTGGCCATTCGCGGCGAAACCCTCCACCGCCGTTCGTGGTGGTGGCTGGCCGCGGTGCCCGTGGCCGCCGGCGCGGATCCAGCCTGGCGCGACATCGTCGAAGCCACCCCTTCCGCGATGCTCCGCGTCGGGCTGGAGACCGCGCTGCTCCTGGCGGCGTGCTACGCCGGCCACGTGACGGCCGACCACCGCTGGTCGATCGCCGCCGCCGTCTACACGCTGCACAGCACGGTGGTGCTCGCCGAGAGCTTCACGTTCGTCGTCGTCACCCGGCAGGAGAGCGCGCACTGGGCGCTGGTGCTCCTGCTGACCCTGGTCGCGGCGGTACTGCCGTTCCGTACCAGGCGCAACGTCCTGCTCTGAACCCCGCCGGCGCCACCGGCTCTCTTCAGCATGCCCTTTTGGAGTTCCCATGAAGTCGCCGCGGAAGCTTCTCGCCGCCGTCCTGGCGGGCGTCCTGGCCATCGCGGGCGCCGGCTGGTTCCTGAGCACCCGCCTGCGCTCGCCGGCCGACGAGGCGGCCCGCCGTACGCCGCCCAAGGCCAGTCTCGTCACCGCGGCGGTCGAGCGCCGCAAGCTCGTCAGCACCGTCGCCGTCAACGGCACCCTGGAGTACGGCTCGCCGTTCCCGATCACCCTCGCCGGGGTGGTCGGCGGCCCGGCCGAGCTGCAGCGTGCCACGCGGGCCCCGCGCCAGGGCAGGCTGCGCGAGGGCGGCGTGCTGATGGAGGTCAACGGGCGGCCGGTGTTCGCGCTGCGCGGCAAGGTGCCGATGCACCGCACGATCGCGCCGGGCACCAAGGGCGACGACGTCGAGCAGTTGCAGAGGGCGCTGCGCAGGCTCGGGTTCGGCACGCCGGTCACGGGGGTGTTCGACGGGGCCACGGTCGCCGCGGTCACCCGGCTGTACACGAAGGGGGGTTATGAGGCCCAGCGGCCCGCGTTGGCCGACCGGCAGGCGCTGGACACGTTGCGCAAGGCCGTACAGACAGCGAAGGAGACGCTCGCGATCGAACAACGCGCGCTCGACCAGGGGCGCGACGTCCTGCCGCTGAAGATCAAGCTCGGCAACGCCGAGGACGAGCTGCGCGCGGCCGAGAGCGCGCTGGAGGAGGCGGAGGACGGGCGGCTCACGCCCGAGGACCAGGCCAAGGTGGACGCGGCCGACTCGGCCGTGCGCGCGGCCGAGGAGAAGCTGCTCGAAGCCGAGCAGGCGCTGGCCGAGGCGAACAGGCCCGCGCCCACACCGTCGCCCTCGCCGGGTGCCGACACCCGGCTGCTGGAGCTCAAGGTCGCCAACGCCGCGGCGGAGCTGGATTCCGCCCGCCGGGCGCGCGACCGGCTCGCCGGGGAGAGCGCGCAGGCCCGCGTGAAACGCCTGCGCGAGCTGCGTACGGCCGTGATCACCGCGCAGGAGGGGCTGGTCACCGCCGAGCAGGCGCTGCGGCACGCCCGGCAGGTCTCCCCCGCCAAGCTCAAGGTCGCCAACGCGAAGAAGGACGTGGCGGCGGCGTCGTCGCTGCTCGGCGAGTTTCTGCGCACGTTCGGCACGTCGATCCCGCCGGGCGAGGTGGTGTTCCTGCCCGCGCTGCCCGCGCGGGTGCACAAGGCGAAGGTGAAGGCGGGCCAGATGGTCGAGGACGAGGTGGCCACCGTGACCAGTTCGTCGTTCATGGTGTCGGGATCGGTGGAGGCCGGCGAGGCCGGCCTGCTGCGCGAGGGGCTCAAGGCCAGCATCGAACTCGACTCGGGCCAGACCTATCCGGCCACGCTGAGCGCGGTCGGCGAGAAGGCCAAGGTCCCCGGCGAGGAGGCGCCGCCCGCCGGCAACCGGCCCGTGCTGATCACCCCCGAGTCGATGAAGGGGCTCAAGGGCCTGTCAGGGACCGCCGTCGCCGCCAGGGTGACCGTGGGCGCGACCGACGAGCCGGTGCTGGTGGTGCCGGTCGCCGCGGTCGTCACCGCCGCGGACGGCAGGGCGCGGGTGCAGGTCGAGACCGCGCCGGACCGGACGAGAGAGGTCGAGGTACGCACCGGGCTGACCGCCGACGGCCAGGTCGAGGTGAGCGGCGAACTCAAGGAGGGCGACCGGGTGGTGATCAGCGGTGCCTGAGCCGGTCATCGAGCTGGAACTGGTCTCCAAGGAGTTCCCCTCCGACCCGCCGGTCCGCGCGCTCGACGAGGTCAGCGTCGCCGTACGGCAGGGCGACTACCTGGCCATCGTCGGCCCGTCGGGCTCCGGCAAGTCGACCCTCCTCAACGTGCTCGGCCTGCTGGACCGTCCCACCTCGGGCAGCTACCGGCTGGACGGCACCGAGACCACCACGCTGCGCGACGGGGCGCGGACGAGGCTGCGCGGCGACCGGATCGGCTTCGTCTTCCAGTCGTTCCACCTGCTCGCGCACCGCAGCGTGGTGGAGAACGTGATGCTGGCCGAGGTCTACGGCGCCAACCCCCGCAAGAACCGGCGGGAACGCGCGCTCGAAGCCCTGGACCGCGTGGGACTGGCCCACCGGACCGGCTTCCCGCCCGACCGCCTGTCCGGCGGCGAACGCCAGCGCGCCGCCATCGCCAGGGCGCTCATGGGCGGCCCCTCCCTGCTGCTGTGCGACGAGCCCACCGGCAACCTCGACAGCCGCAACACCGGCGCCGTGCTCGCCCTGTTCGACGACCTGCGCGCGCAGGGCCTGACGATCGTCGTCATCACCCACGAGAACGACGTCAGCCGGCGCGCCGGGCGCCGGGTCAGGATCACCGACGGGGTGCTCAGTGAAGATTCGTGACCTGTGGACCGAAGCGCTCGCCGGCATGCTCGCCAGGCCGGTGCGCTCCGCCCTGACCACGCTCGGCACGGTGCTCGGCATCACCACGCTCGTCGTCACTCTGGGCGTGGCGGCCACGGCGGGCAACCAGATCGTCGGCCGCTTCGACGAACTGGTCGCCACCGCCGTCACGGTCGAGGTGCCCGAGCAGAAGAACGCCCCGCTGGTGAACTGGGACGCCGTCTCCCGGGTGACCAGGCTGCGCGGCGTCACCTCGGCCGCCGCCGTGGCCGAGACCAAGGACAGCGCCAACCTGTCCGTCCGCTCCAACGACCTGGTGGACCCCACCCGGGTGACCGCGCAGACCTTGAGCGTCCTGGCGGCGACCACGGACCTGCCGCGGGCGGCGCGGGGCCGTATGGTCGCCGGCCGGTTCTTCGACACCGGGCACGTGCGGCGTCAGGACCGGGTGGCGGTGATCGGCGACCAGGCCGCCAAGCTGCTGGGCGTCGGCAGCCTGAAGCGCGCTCCGGCCATCTTCATCGGCAAGCACGCGTACACGGTCATCGGGGTGCTCGGCGAGCTGCGCCGCGAGCGGAACCTGTCGATGGCGGTGATGATCCCGCCGAGCACCGGCCGCCAGTTCGGCCTGCGCGACGTGACCCGGGTCCTGATCAACACCAGCCTCGGCGCCGCCGACCTGATCTCCCGCCAGGCCCCGCCGGCGCTCAGCCCGGGGAACCACGACCTGCTCCAGGTGATCGCCCCGCCCAGCCCGATCAGGGCCCGCGACAAGGCGCAGGACGACGTCAACGCCCTCTTCCTCATCCTCGGGCTGGTCTCCCTCGTGGTCGGCGCCGTCGGCATCGCCAACGTGACGCTGGTGACCGTGATGGAGCGGGTCTCCGAGATCGGCCTGCGCCGCTCGCTGGGCGCCGCCCGGCGGCACATCGCCGCGCAGTTCTTGCTGGAGTCCACGCTGACCGGGCTGACCGGCGGCGTGATCGGCGCCTCGCTCGGGGTGGTGACCATCGTCGCCGTCTGCGCGGTCAAGGAGTGGACACCCCTCCTGGACGTACGGCTGGCGCTGGCCGCCCCCGTGGCCGGGGCCGTCGTCGGCTTGCTGGCCGGGCTGTATCCGGCGCTGCGGGCGGCCAGGATGGAACCTGTGGACGCGCTGAGATAGTGTCCGCCCCGATGGGACTCCGGCAACTGGCCACCGCGCTGACCATCCTTTTGGTCAGCGGCTCAAGCGCGCTGCCCGCCGTACCGTCCGTCGCGCACCGGCCGCCTCTGTCAGCCAAACAGCTCAGGGAGAGCCTGATGGCCGACTGCATGAAGCGGCACCGCTTCCGCTACATCCAGGACCTCGAAGCGCCGGCCCCGATGACGGAGGCGGAGCGCGGGCTGGCCGAGGGCGACTACACGGCCATGCTGGCCGACCGGGAGAAGAATGGTTTCCGGATCTTCGCCCGGTTCGTCTTCCCCGCCGACACCGGCCCCGGAGGCGTCGCGGCCTACCGCATGCACCCCAACACCGAGATCATCAGAGCCCTGTCGCGCGCTCAGGCGCGGGCCTACTTCGCGGCCCAGACCCCGTGCTACGTCTGGGCGGCGGAGACGGCGCTCGGCCGGAAGGTGACGAGCTACGAGGACCTCGACGCCAAGCTCAAGGTGGCCGCGGAGGCGGCGATGCAGCGCGCGCTCGACTCGGACCCCCGGCTGACCGCGGGCGCGCGGGACTATGCCGCCTGCCTGAAGTCCAAGGGCCGCCCCGTGGCCGACCCGCGTCCGAGCCAGATCACCTCACAGGTCCAGGAGTCGCTCATGGACCAGTTGTGGGAGCTCGGCCGCCGCCAGTGGCCCCGGATGCGGGGCAACGTGATGCCCGACCTGTCCCGCTTCGAGGCGGAGCCGTACTTCCGGGAGGAGGTGCGGGCCGCCCTGGACGACCTGGAGTGCGGCAAGGACTTCTACCCCGCCTACCAGCCGCGGGCGAACGCCGTCTACGCCCGCGTCAACCGGGAGTGGGGGCAGGAGTAGTGCGGGGGTCGCTGGCGTTCGCGCTGGCCACGGTGATGGTCGCGGGCCCGGCGGCGCCGGTTCCCGAGTCCGGGGCGGCGCCGGTGGCGAACCGGCGCGAAACCCTCATGGCCGCCTGCATGAAGGATCAGGGATTCAAGTACATCCCCGTCGGCTCCCCCCGGCGGCCGCCGCGCCAGAACACCCCCGAGCAGGAACGCCAGAGCCGGGCCAAGTACGGCTTCAAGGTCTTCGCCATGTACGTCCACACCACCGACAAGGAGGCCGGCGGCCTCGCGGCACTCCCCTACGACCCGAACGACCGGCTGACCGCTGCGCTGTCCCTCACGCAGGTACGCGCCTACAGCCGCGCCTACGACGTCTGCCTCGGCTCGGCGGTGCTTCGGCTCACAGGCAGGCAGGTCACCGGGCGCTTCGACCTCGACCGAAAGCGGGACGCGGCGTTGAGGCACGCCCTGGCGCGGGAGTTCGACAGCCACCTCCCGGCGCGAATGTTCGCCCGCAAATATGCCGCTTGTCTGGAGGATTACGGCTACACGGTCCGCTCGGCCCTGCCCAGCCGGATCACCAGCCAGGTGCGGGAGTCGTTCGTCGCCGAACGCGACCGGCTGGCCGACGCGGAGTTCCCGATCAGGAAGGAGGGCGTGGAATATCTGCCGACGCTTTCGCCGGGGCAGGCCGCGCCGTACCTGGACAGGGAGGTCAAGGCGGCGCTGGAGGATCTGGAGTGCGCGACGCGGTTCTTCAGGAAGACGGGCCCGATCCAGGCCGAAATACAGGCGCGCGTCGCCGCCGAGTGGGCGCTCGACTAGGACGCCCAGTACCTGTCGCCGCCCAGGAGCAGCGCCGCCGCGCCCACGAGGCCGGCGTCCTGGCCGAGCAGCGCCGGGACGACGGACAGGCGCCGCGCGAAGTCCATGCGCGCGTGCTCGCGCAGCGTCCGCTCCAGCGGCCCGAACAGCAACGCGCCCGACTGCGCCAGCCCGCCGCCGATCGTCACCACGTCCAGGTCGCACAGGTGTGTGGCGGAGGCGATCGCCAGGCCCAGCGCGTCTCCCGCCCTGGCGAGGGCCGCGCGGGCGATCGGGTCGCCGCGGCGTGCGTCGGCCGCCAGCATCTGTCCCGTCGTCTCCCGATCCTCCCGGTACGGCCCGGCCGCTCCCTCCTGCGTGTGCGAGCCGTCCTGCACCCACAGGCGGCCCTCCCGCGAAGGCGTCCAGCCCTGCCCCTGCGCCCACGCCACGAGCGCGGGCCCGCGCGCGACGGCCTCCAGGCACCCGTGGCCGCCGCAGCCGCAGGGCGGGCCGCCGGGCTCCACGATGACGTGCCCGATGTGCCCGGCGTTGCCGGTGCCGCCGTTGACGAGCCGGTCGCCGAGGATGAGCCCGCCGCCGACCCCGGTGGAGACGACCATGCCCAGCATGTTGGCCCGGCCGCGCCCGTGGCCCTTCCAGTGCTCGGCGACGGCCAGGCAGATGGCGTCGTTGTGGACGCGCACGGGTTTGCCGGGGAAGCGGGCGGCCAGCCGTTCGCCGAGGGGGAAGCCGCGCCAGCCGGGGATGTTGAGCGGCGAGACCTCGCCGGAGGGCCAGGCCATGGGCCCGCCGCAGCCCACGCCGACGCCGCCGAAGCCGTCGTAGGGCTCGATCAGCGTGAGCAGGGTCTTCCACAGGGTTTCGGCGTCCGCGTCCTGCGGGGTGGCCAGGCGGCGGGTGCGCCGTACGGCGCCGTCGGGGGCCACCAGGGCGGCCGCCATCTTGGTGCCGCCGACGTCGATCGCGAGGATCACCGGCTGCCCGAGGAGGAGAAGACCAGGACCGAGGCGGTGAAGCCGTGGACGTGGTTGTGCCCGGCGACCGGGCCCACCTCGCCGGCGGCGAAGAAGCCGGCCATGCCGATGTGGCCGAGGGTGTCGCGCAGGGCGACGGCGTCGTGGTCGGCGGTGCCGAACATGGCGGAGCCGCGGCCGTTGCAGGCGAACAGCAGCGCGCCGTCGACCTTGCCCAGCTCTTCGCGGTGGGCGTCGAGCAGGTCGTAGAGGTCCTCGTCGGCGGTGGCGGCATCGCGTACCTGGAAGCGGACGGTTCTGCCGACTTCGACCACGTCGCCGATGGCGACCGCCTCCCGGTCGGGGTCGATGCCGAGCACGCCTCTGATGAGGAAGTCGCCGCGTTCGTGGCGCTCGGCGTACTCGTCCATGGCCAGGCCGATCTGCAGGCCGGAGGCGACCAGGTCGCGGTCGTCCTCGTCGAGGTCGCTGACGATGTCCTCCAGGCGGGCGAGGGCGGGCTGACCGGCCAGTTCGAGCAGCAGGTTCTCCTCGGCGCGGGTGACGACCATGGTGGGGCCGATCGGGCGGCAGCCCTGGCTGACCACGGTGCTGACGTTGACCTGGCCGCTGATCAGCACGCCGATGGCGCCCTCGGTGTAGACCTGGCCGTCGGCGAACAGGCGTACCGAGCCTCTGCCGCTCATCCCGTTGGCGAGGCCGCCGATGATCGGCAGGTCGCCGAGCACGTCCACGGAGCGCTCGACGAACGCGTCCGTCGGAAAGGTGTACGGGTCGGCCATCAGGACGGCCACGTGGTCGTCGGAGCCGCGTTCCGGCAGGCCGACGACGACGAAACGGTCTTCGGCGGTCAGCGTCTCCAGGGCGAAGGTGGTCAGTCTGGCGCCGTCGAGCGTCGCCGCCCAGGCGCTGACGGACGGCGCGAGTTCGACGCCCTGGCCGTCGCCGATCACGCCGGTGGCACTGCAGCCGATCACGTGCGCGTCCGGCGCGAGCGCCATGGCCCGGCGGCCGGCCTCCGCCACGTCGTCGGGGTCATCGCCGCAGATGAAGAAACAGACCAGGTCGGCCTTGCCGGCAAGCCTCGACAGGGCCTGCCCCACGGCGCGCTCGGCGGTCGCGCCCAGGTCGGATCCCACGGCGAGGCCATCAGCGAAGCGGCTCGTCATCAGGGCCACGCGTCTCGCCTCCCTTGCTGTTTGCTGGTTCCCTTGGCCCGATTCTCCCCACTGGAGCAACAAGCACGCGCACGAACCGTCACGCAATAGTCAAGATCCGAAATCTCACCACGATGCGAACGGCTCGCAGGAGACGTAGTCTCGTTCCCGTGCATCAGCCTCGAATTCTCCGCGAGCTGCGAGCGAGCGATCACGTTCATCGCAGTGTCAAAGCAGAGGTCCGCCATAATCTGCTGACCAAGCTGCGGGCAGGCGAGCCCCGTTTTCCCGGCATCGTGGGCTTCGACGACTCGGTCCTGCCCCACCTCGAACGCGCTCTGCTGGCCGGGCACGACCTGGTCCTGCTGGGCGAGCGCGGCCAGGGCAAGACCCGGCTCATCCGCACCGTCACCGGCCTGCTCGACGAGTGGACCCCGGTCGTGGAGGGCTGCGAGATCAACGACCATCCCTACGCGCCGGCTTGCACCACGTGCCGGCGCAAGGCGCGGGAGATGGGCGACGAGCTGCCCGTCGCCTGGAAGCACCGCGACGAGCGCTACGGCGAGAAGCTGGCCACGCCCGACACCTCGGTCGGCGACCTGATCGGCGACGTCGACCCGATCAAGATCGCCGAAGGGCGCACGCTGGGCGACCCGGAGACCGTCCACTACGGACTGGTCCCGCGCACCAACCGCGGCGTCTTCTCCGTCAACGAGCTGCCCGACCTGGCCGAGCGCATCCAGGTCTCGCTGCTGAACGTGCTGGAGGAGCGCGACATCCAGGTACGCGGCTACAACCTGCGCCTGCCCCTGGACATCCTGCTCATCGCCAGCGCCAACCCCGAGGACTACACCAACCGCGGCCGGATCATCACGCCGCTGAAGGACCGCTTCGGCGCCGAGATCCGCACCCACTACCCGCAGACGGTCGAGGACGAGCTCACGCTCATCCGCCAGGAGTCGATGCCCGACATCGGGGCCGACATCCCCGAGCACCTGATCGAGGTGATCGCCCGCTTCACCCGCCTCGTGCGCGAGTCGACCGCGGTGGACGCCCGCTCGGGCGTCTCGGCCCGCTTCTCCATCGCCGCCGCCGAGACCGCCGCCGCCTCCGCGGTGCGCAGAGCCGCCATCACCGGCGAGGAGCACGCGGTGGCCCGCGTCTGCGACCTGCCGAGCATGGTGCCGACGCTGCGCGGCAAGGTCGAGTTCGAGGTGAGCGAGGAGGGCAGGGAGACCGAGATCCTGGCCCACCTGCTGCGCCGGGCGACGGCCGAGACGTTCAGAAACCGCCTGGGCGGCACCGACCTCGCGCCGCTGACCGACAAGTTCGCCGAGGGCAGCCAGGTGGAGTCGGGCGAGCTGGTCCCGGCCGCGGAGCTGCTGCGCCGGATCGGCCCGGTCAACGGCCTGGCGAAGATCATGGCCAAGCTGGGCATGGGCGCCGGCGACGAGTCGCCCGGTCACGCCGCGGCCGCCCTGGAATTCGCCCTGGAGGGCCTCTACCTCATGCGAAGGCTGTCAAAGGACGATCTTGACGGAGTGAACGTCTACCGCACGTGAACATCGGGGCGGTCCCGCGCGTC
Source organism: Nonomuraea sp. NPDC059007 (assembly GCF_042740555.1). NCBI lineage: Bacteria > Bacillati > Actinomycetota > Actinomycetes > Streptosporangiales > Streptosporangiaceae > Nonomuraea > Nonomuraea sp. NPDC059007. Next base: position 87,003 of record NZ_JBHYJD010000030.1, read on the forward strand.
CAACCTGGTAGTTCACGACACCGGGGGACCGCCCAATGCACTCTCTGCTCATCGCCGCGCTCGTCGCCGCGGCTCCACTGTCTCCGTCCACCACCGCCACCACCGTGTACGGCTACGCCTGGGCCGACGGAGCCGGCACCCTGCGCGTCACACCGCTCACGGCCACCCGAGACGGCAAGAAGTACAAGCTGGCCGCCAAGAAGGGCGCCAAGGAGCTCAAGCTGGCCTACGGCTCCGCCGGCTTCCGCCGCCTGACCGTCGCCTGCGGCCTGAAGGAGACCGAGGGCCGCCTCGCCCAGGACGCCGACGGCCTCGGCAAGACCCGCTGCACGCCCAAGGACCTGGCCTTCACCCTCCAGCTCGGCCCGAACCCCGTGAAGATCGTCTACTCGGGCAAGAAGGCGATCAGGGTCAGCGAGTTCCAGCCGGCCAAGTGGTACACCCAGACCGCCAAGGGCGTGATCAAGCGCGTGGACGCCGACACCGTCGCCCACGGCACGCGCCACCTCACCTACAACTGGCACCTGACCTTCAACCGGGTCACGGCCAAGTGCGGCGACGGCTGGCTGACCGGCCGGCCCGTCAACGCCGACGACGACGGCCTCGGCACCAAGGGCTGCACGAACAAGGACTTCTCCAAGGTCTTCAAGGGCGGCAACCTCGCCGTGGTGCACTACAACCCGTTCAGCAACGAGCTGCTGAGCGTGTGGGAGGTCTTCGGGGACGCGTGACCGTGACGGCGGGCGCCACGTCCGACGTGAGAAGCGACCCCCACGATCGGCGGAAACCGGCGGCGGCGGGTGGCGTGGGGGCGGCTTGCCGTAACAGAAGAACAAAAGACGAGTTAGCGTGAGATCGTGGCTTATCGCTATGGCGAGTATCAGGACGGCCCCGACCCCCTCGCGCCCCCGTATGACGTGCGGGCGGCGCTGGACGAGATGGGCGATGCGATCCTGTCCGGTTCGACGCCCGTGCACGCGTTGCGCGACCTGCTCAAGCGCGGTCTGCCGGGGGCGCGCGACCGCCGCGGCCTCGACGAGATGCTCAGAGAGGTACGGCGCCGCCGCCGCGAGCTGCGCGAGAGCGGCAGGCTCGACGGCACCCTGGAGCGGGCCCGCGCGCTGCTGGACAAGGCGATCGGCCAGGAGCGCGCCGAGCTGTTCCCCGACCCGTCCGACGCGGCCAGGATGCGCGAGACCGAGCTCGACGGCCTGCCCGAGGACACCGCCAGCGCCATCCAGCAGCTGAGCTCCTATGAGTGGCGCTCGGCCGCGGCCAGGCAGACCTTCGAGGAGCTGCGCGACCTGCTGCGCAGGGAGGTGCTGGACACCCAGTTCCGCGGGCTGCGCGAGGCGCTGGCCAACCCCGACCCGGCGGCCATGGAGCGCGTGCGCCAGATGGTCGCCGCCCTCAACGAGATGCTGGAGCGCGACTCCCGCGGCGAGCACACCCAGGCCGACTTCGACGCCTTCATGGCCACGTACGGGGACATGTTCCCCGAGAAGCCGCGCACGCTGGAAGAGCTGGTCGACATCCTCGCCCGCCGGGCCGCCGCCACACAGCGCATGCTGGCCTCGATGACCCCGCGCCAGCGCGAGGAACTCGGCGGCCTCATCAACCAGACCCTGGAGCAGGCCGGGCTCGGCGAGCAGATGCGCCGCCTGGGCGACGCCCTCACCGCCCGCCGCCCCGACCTGGCCTGGAACACCCCCGAACGCCTCACCGGCGACGAGCCGCTCGGCATGGGCGACGCCGTCACCGCCCTGGAGGAGCTGGCCGACCTCACCCAGCTGGAGGCGGCACTGCGCCAGGACTACCCCGGCGCCAGACTCGACGACATCGACGAGGCCGCCGTACGCCGGGCACTCGGCCGCTCGGCCGTCGACGACCTGGAGGCACTGCGGCGCATCGAACGCGAGCTGGAGGAGCAGGGCTACCTGCTGCGCCGGCGCGGGAAGCTGGAGCTGACGCCCAAGGCGGTGCGCAGACTCGGCGAGACCGCGCTGCGCCGCGTGTTCGCCTCGCTGGACGCCGGGCGGCGCGGCGACCACGAGCAGCACGACGCGGGCTCGGCCGGCGAGCTGACCGGGTCCTCGCGGCCGTGGCGCTTCGGCGACGAGCAGCCCATCGACGTGGTGCGCACGCTGGTCAACGGCATTCGCAACGGCGGCGGCCGTACCTCAGGAGGTCTGCGGTTGTCCGTGGACGACTTCGAGGTCGCCGAGACCGAGCGCCGCACCGCGGCGGCGGTCTGCCTGCTGGTGGACCTGTCGTACTCGATGGCGCTGCGGGGCACGTGGGCGGCGGCCAAGCAGACCGCGCTGGCGCTGCAGGCGCTGGTGGCCTCGAAGTTCCCGCAGGACGCCGTGCAGATCATCGGCTTCTCCAACTACGCGCGGGTGCTGCAGCCGGACGAGCTGGCCGGGCTCGACTGGGACATGGTGCAGGGCACGAACCTGCACCACGCGCTGCTGATCGCCGGGCGGCACCTGGACCGCCACCCCGACTTCGAGCCGGTCGTGCTCGTGGTCACCGACGGCGAGCCCACCGCGCACCTCATGCGCAACGGCCGCTCGGCCTTCGAGTGGCCGCCTTCACACGAGACACTGGAGCTGACGCTGGCCGAGGTCGACAAGATGACCAGGCGGCGGGCCACGATCAACGTGTTCATGCTGGCCGCCGACGACCGGCTGCGCGAGTTCGTCGACGAGGTCGCCCGCCGCAACGGCGGCCGGGTGTTCTCGCCCAGCGCGGAACGGCTGGGCGAGTACGTGGTCAGCGACTTCCTCCGGCTGCGCCGCGCCCGCTAGACGAGGGCGTAGCGGCCCAGCCGGGCGTCGAACCCGTCGTGCAGGTCGCGGAAGGAGCGGTAGGCGACTCGGGTACGGCCGCCGCCCCGCGCCATCAGCGCGACCACCTCGGCCGGCTCGGGCAGCACCCCGCCCCCGAGGTAACCGACCCCGGCCAGGACCGTCCGCACACCCCGCTCACCCGAGACGAACCGGCCGCGGCGCCACCCGCTCTCCTCGTCCCACACCAGGGCGTCGCCTCCCGCCAGCAGGATCGTCGCGTCCCGCGGGTCGAAGGGGTCGTCCCACCACATCACATGCTCCACCGCGGCTGCTACCGACGACACGTAACCCAGGGGCAACCTCAGCCATTCCTGGCTATAGGGAACCGGCATCCTGATTCTGCCTTTCCACTCGGGAAATGGGACGGAAGGAAATCGTCCCGCCGGGGGACGGAGCTGTAAAGCCAGGACCTAGACCGCTCATACCAATAAGCGGACAATGAGACCATGTCCGAGCCGCTCTACCGCAAGGTGGCCGACGACCTGCGGAAAAAGATAACCGCCGGGTCCCTTCAGCCAGGTCAGCGCCTGCCGTCCCAGTCGGAACTGGAGCAGCTCTTCGGCGTCTCCACCAACACCGTCCGCCTGGCGATCGCCGTCCTGGCCAACGAGGGCCTGGTGGAGTCGCGGCAGGGGCTGGGCACGTACGTGAACGCGCGGCTGACCTTCACCATGGTCATGTCGAACAGGGAGGGCCTGCGCACGGCGAGCGGCAAGGACGCCTTCACCTCAGCGGTGGAGGAGCAGGGCCGCCAGCCCGCGCAGGAGGGCTTCACCATGGAGTTCCGGGAGGCGAGCCCGAAAGTCGCCTCCTACCTGCAGATCCCCGAGGGTTCCGTGGTGGTCGTGCGCCTGTCGCGGCGGCTGGTCGACGGGGAGAGCTGGTCGCTGCAGGACTCGTTCTATCCGCTCGACGTGGCCGAGGGGACGGGCCTGATGTTACCCGTCGACCTGGAGCGCGGCACGATCCGCGAACTGGCCAACCACGGCCACGTGCAGGTCCGCCATCGCGACGTGGTGCTGGCCAGGATGCCGACGCCGCAGGAGGTCCCGTTCTTCGGCCGCAGGGCGGGGGTTCCGGTGGTCGAGGTGATCAGGACGGCGTACTCGGCCGAGCGGCCGATCCGGCTCACGGTGGCGATCTATGCCGGTGATATGACCCACCTGGCCTACGAAATCAATTATGCAGGCTCGGGCCACTTATCCCAATAAGTGTAGTCAATTGTATTCCGCCAACCCAGATCACCTGGTGGTTCTTCTTCTATGTCCACCTATTGATGACAGGCGGGGTGCCGCTGCCATAATTACCCATGGATTTGTACCTCATGATCCCGATCGCCTTGATCGGAGGAGCGACCAGCACGTTCGTCATGATCGTGCTCAGTGTCCTCGGAGAGGACTGGCGCGGTTCACCGACCCACCGCGCCCCAGGGCCCTTCTCCCGCTGCACCCGCGGGATCCTCGGCCTTCACGTGAACCACACCGACTGCACGCAGTGCGCCGCCACCCAGGAAGGGCGCCAGACCGTCACACCCGCCTGAACTAGGCACGCACCAGGCCGGACCAGAAGTCCAGCGCGACATCGAACCCGTCCCGGCAGTTGCGGTGCGAGCGGTAGCAGGGCCGCCAGGCGCTGCTCGCACCGATCCCGAGCCGCGCGTCCGACAGGGCCGCGGGAACCCGCTCGGGCCGGGGCAGCAGACCGCCACCCAGATAGCGCACATCGGCCAGCTCGGTGTGCTCGCCACGGGCCCCGGAGAGGAAGCGGCCGAGCCGCCAGCCGCTCTCTTCGTCCCACACCAGCGCCGAGCCGCCGGACACCAGAACCGTCGCCGTACGCGGCTCGCCGGGCCCCTCCCACCATTCGGCCACCTCGGCGTCGAGCACTTCGACCACCTGTTTCACGTAGCAGCGCGGCTGATGCTGCCACTCATCGGTGTACGGCTCGACGTGCCTGACGGCCACGACGGCACCCCCTTGTGCCTGAACGGAAGAAAACGGCGGTACGCAACGATACCCGGGCTGAACTTATTCCGTTGCCAGGGCGTCTAGTCATTACGGAGGATATTCGGGGAAGGAGGGAGTGCTATGTTCGCGATGGTCTTGCTCATCATGATCATGGTCGTCACTGTGGCGTCCTTCGAGCTGTGCATGCGGTGCTCCCGCAAGAGCGAAGAGAGTGTCGAGCCACAGGCCGAGATCGCCGGGGACTAGTCTCTGCGGCATGTCCCTGCTTATCTGGCTGCACATCGCCTTCGCGATCTTCGCGGTCGGGCCGCTCACAGCGCTGACGCACGCCGCCCCCCGCGCAATTCGCACCAAGAACGCCGCTCTGCTGACGTTCATCCACCGCTCGACCCGGCTCTACGCCCTGCTCTCGCTGGGCGTGCTGATCTTCGGCATCGGAGCCGGGGTCATCGCCGGGAACGGCACCCTGGGCAAGTGGAACATGACCGCGTCCATGACGTTGTTCATCGTGGCCGCGGTCCTGATCGTCATCGTCGAACGCGACCTGCGCACCGCCGTCCAGGCGCTCTCCAGCGAGACCCCGGACGACGACGCGAAGATGCAGACAGGACGGATCGCCGCCATCGCCGGCGTGGTCACGCTGATCTGGCTGGCGATCCTGTTCCTGATGGTCGTGCCGTCCTAGCCGAGCGCCCGGGTGAGGTCGGCGAGCAGGTCGTCGACCGTCTCGATGCCCACCGACAGCCGCACCAGGTCGGCCGGGACCTCCAGCGGCGAGCCCGCCGCCGACGCGTGGGTCATCCTGCCCGGGTGCTCGATCAGTGACTCGACCCCGCCGAGCGACTCCCCCAGCGTGAACAGCTCGGCGCGGTTGCACACCTCCACGGCGGCCTCCTCGCCCCCCGCCACGCGGAACGACACCATGCCGCCGAAGCGCTTCATCTGCTTGGCCGCCACCTCGTGGCCGGGGTGCTCGCCCAGGCCCGGGTAGAGCACCTGGGTCACCTTCGGGTGCGCAAGCAGCAGGTCGACCACCCGCTCGGCGTTGTCGCAGTGGCGGTCCATCCGCACGCCGAGCGTCTTGAGCCCGCGCAGCGTCAGCCACGCGTCGAACGGCCCGGCCACCGCGCCCATGGCGTTCTGGTGGTAGGCCAGCTCGTCGCCCAGCTCCTTCGTACGCGCCACCAGCGCGCCGCCGACCACGTCGGAGTGGCCGCCCACGTACTTGGTCGTGGAGTGCACGACGATGTCGGCCCCCAGCTCAAGCGGCCGCTGCAGGTACGGCGAGGCGAAGGTGTTGTCCACGACCAGCAGCGCGTCGTTCTCGTGGGCCAGCTCGGCGAGCCCGGCGATGTCGGCGATGCCCAGCAGCGGGTTCGTCGGCGTCTCCACCCAGACGATCTTCGTCTTCTGCGTCATGGCCCCGGCCACGGCGTCCAGGTTCCCCAGCGGCACCGGGTCGTAGCGCAGCCCCCAGCGCTCGTTGACCTTGGCGAACAGGCGGTAGGTGCCGCCGTAGGCGTCGTTCGGGATGATGACGTGGTCGTTCGGCCGGCACACGGTGCGCAGCACGGTGTCCTCCGCGGCCAGGCCGGAGGCGAACGCCAGCCCCCGCGCGCCGGCCTCGACCGCGGCCAGCGCCTCTTCGAGCGCGGTCCTGGTCGGGTTGGCCGAGCGGCTGTACTCATAGCCCGAGCGCAGCCCGCCCACGCCGTCCTGCTTGTAGGTGGACGTGGCGTAGATAGGCGGGACGACCGCGCCGGTCAGCGGGTCGGGCTCCTGACCTGCGTGGATCGCCAGCGTTTCGAATCCGTTGCTCATACCCGCCACGGTAACGGAACCGGCCCGCGATTCCGTCCCCCAACGGTCTCGCGGGCCGATCCCTCCCCCAAGGCTCGCCGGCGCCATGCCCGCCGCCGCGAGCCCCGTCTCAGGCCGCCTTGGGCTGGCGCCGGTCGCCGGTACGGCTCGGCAGCTGAACCACCTCACCCTCGTGCACCGCGCGCGGCGCGTGGATGTGGCGGCCGCTGCCGCCCTCGGCGGGCTCTCCGTTGATCCTGGAGAGCATCACGGGGTCGGCCAGCGCGAGCAGTACGCCCACCACCAGTCCCACACCCAGCAACACGAATCCGATGACGACCATTTCCCCGTCTCCCTTCCGACATATCCAGCATCGGTGACGACCCACCCCTTCCACCTCCGCTGAAGGTCTGGTCTGCGGCGTCGCTACTCGGCCGAACGGTTGATACGGGTGCTCCGACTTCCGGCTTAGGCTCGATGCCGTGGGGGACACCAAGCGCTTCGTCTACTGGATCCGCAGACTCAGCGAAATCGCCATGATCGGCTGGCTGGGCCTGATGCTGATGATCGACGTGGTGGCCGCCGCCGGCGTCGGCGGACCCCAGTGGCTGGTGCCCTTCTGCGGCGTCGCCGGCATCGCCGCCGTGCTGGCCCGGCACAAGCGCCGGGTCGAGGGCTTCACGTTCCTGCTGGCCTTCAGCTTCGTCACCTCCACGATCATCAGCGCCACCAACTACGACGGCGTGCCCGGCATGGCGGAGTCCGGCGCGGTGCTCATCCTCACGATCGGCGTGCTGCGCCACATCCAGCCCGTGCGCAAGGCCGCCGTCTTCGCGCTGGTCTCCCTGATCGTCCTGCTGGCGGAGGCCTCCGGCCGCGACTACCAGAACGCCGGCCTGGCCTTCTCGTTCGTACTGTTCGCCGGCTGGTCGCTGGCGGCCGGCGTGGGCGGATACCTCCGCTTCCAGCAGGAACGCCGCTCGGAAGCCGTCTTCTCGGTACGCCGCGCCGAACGCCTGGAGCTGGCCAGAGAGCTCCACGACCTGGTCGCCCACCACATCACCGGCATCGTCGTCCAGGCTCAGGCCGCCAAGACCGTCGCCGAGATGAAGCCGGAGGCCGTGGTGCCCGCCCTCGACGCGATCGCCGGAGCCGGGGCGGAGGCGCTGACGTCGATGCGCCGCCTGGTCGGCGTGCTGCGCGCGGAGGACGAGGCGGAGCGCAGGCCCGGCACCACGCTGGCCGACCTGCGTCTGCTGACCGAGCGCTTCTCCGCCAACGGGCCGAAGGTGGCCTTCGAGATCGGCCAGGGCGTCGGCGACGGCACGCTGCCGCCCGAGGTCGTCACCACCCTGCACCGCGTGCTGCAGGAGGCGCTGACGAACGTGCGCAGGCACGCGCCCGGCGCCGCCTGGGTCGAGGCGGACCTGCGCGCCTTCCCCAATCTGGTGCGGCTGCGGGTGCGCAACTTCGGCTCGGCCTCAGACCCCAGGGTGGCCCGGCTGGGTGGCGGCTTCGGCCTGGTCGGCATGGCCGAGCGGGTGGAGGCTCTGGGCGGCAGGCTCTTCGCCGGTCCCACGCCCGAGGGCTACTGGGAGGTGATCGCCGAGTTCCCCCTTGCCTGAGCGGAAGGCCTCGGTGAAGGCCCCGGCGTCCAGGCTCGTCCTGATGCGGGCGGTGATCCGGTCGACGTCGAGCCGCTCGCCGTCCGGCAGCGGGGCGCCCACCGACTTCCTCATGGCGGCGGCCGTACCCAGGTGGCGGGCGGCCTCCTCGGCGCGTCCGGCCAGCGAGAGCGCGCCCGCCAGCCCTTCGAGCGCCAGCGCGACCGCGCGCGGGTCGCCGGTGGAGACGGCGGCCGCGTAGCCCTCCTCCTGCCGGGACAACGCGGTCTCGGCGTCGCCCCGCTGCTCGGCGGCGAAGCCCAGCTCGGCCAGCCCGAACGCGATGCCCGGCGTGCCGCCGACCCGCCGTAGCCAGGCGAACCACGGCAGCAGGTACTCCTCGGCGTCGGCGAAGCGGCCCTGGCGGCGCGCGCTGATCGCCAGCCCGATCACGGCGTGCTCCTCAGCGGACTTCACCGACTGCTCGACCGCCAGCGCGCGGGCCCGCTCGTGGTAGTCGTCGGCGCGCGCGTAGTCGCCCTCCAGCAGCGCCAGGCGGCCCAGCCCGGAGAGCTTGAACGGCGAGGCGATGCCCAGCTCCCCCGCCAGGCGTAGCTGCTCCTCACGCAGTCCGGCGGCCCGCGCGTAGTCGCCGCGGATCTCGGCCGCCATGTCGAGCGCGTCCATGGCCTCGGCCTGACCCCAGCGGTCGCCGAGCTCGCCGAAGATCTCCAGGCTGCGGGCGCCGTCACGCTCCATGGCCGCCAGGTCGCCGCGGCCCACCGCCAGCCTGGCCCGCAGCGCGAGCGCCGCGGCCACGCCCCAGCGCTCCCCCATCGCGCCGAACGCCGTCAGCGCCTTCTCCACCTGGTCGTCGTGGACGGAGAAGCCGCCGTAGGCCCAGGTCACATGGCTGAGGAACCAGTCGTGCAGCGCCCGCCCCAGCGGATCCAGGTCCGCGTACGGCACCGCCTCCGCCGGCTCGCCGATCACCTTGGTGAACCCGGCCAGCCACATGGCCGCCATCGCGCTCTCCCCCGGCGGCCCGCCCCTGGTCAGCGCGTAGGCCAGCGACCTGCGCGCCTCGCCCAGCCGCCCGCGCAGGAACCAGTACCAGGCCATCGCGTTCACCAGCCGCAGCGGCTCGGGCCCTTCGAGCGCCAGCCGCAGGTTGCCGCTCTCCTGGTCGAGCCGTTCCAGGCAGTCGCGCTGGCCGTGCCCGCGCAGGTCGGCGCGCTCGGCCAGCGCCGTGTAGTAGCGCGCGTGCCGTTCCCTGACCAGCTCGTACTCACCGGCCTCCCGCAGCCGCTCCACCCCATAGGCCGCCACGGACTCCAGCAGCCGGAACCGCGGCCCCGCCGTGACCAGCGACCGGTCGACCAGCCTGGCCAGCAGGTCGAGCACGTCGTGGCCCGGCTCCGCGCACACCTGCTCCGCCGCCTCCAGCGTGCACCCGTCAGCGTGTACGGCCAGCCGCCGCAACACCAGCCGCTCCGGCTCGCTCAGCAGGTCCCAGCTCCAGTCGATCATCGCCCGGAGCGTCCGCTGCCGCGCCGGCGCGTCCCGCATGCCGGTGCTGAGCAGCCGGAACCGGTCGTCCAGCCGTCTGGCCAGCTCGTCGGCCCCGAGCGCCCGGACCCGCGTCGCGGCCAGCTCCAGCGCCAGCGGGATGCCGTCCAGCCTGCGGCAGATCGTGCGTACCGCCGGGCCCGGCTCGATGCCCGCCCGCGCCGCGAACAGGGCCACCGCGTCGTCCTCGGCCAGCGGCGGCACCACGTGGACGCGCTCGCCGGTCACGCCCAGCGGTTCCTGGCTCGTGGCCAGCACGCGCAGCTCCGGCGCCGCCTTCAGCAGGATCGCCGCCAGCTCGGCCACCGGCTCGACCAGATGCTCGCAGTTGTCCAGCACGAGCAAGGCCCGCCTCCCGCTCAGCGCCCGCGCGATCCGCGGCTCCAGCGGCTGCGAGGAGTCGTCGCGCACCCCGACCACCGCGGCCAGCACGTCGGCCGGCTGGGTGGTGCCGGTGAGCTCGGCGAGGTACACCCGCTCGGTGTGGCGGCGGGCCACCTCCAGGGCGAGGCTGGTCTTGCCCACGCCGCCGGGGCCGGTCAGCGTGACCAGCCGGTCGCGGCCGAGCCGGTCGACGATCTCGGCGAGCTGGTCGTCCCTGCCGACCAGCGGGGCCAGGGCGGCGGGCAGCCGCGGCGGCGCGGGACGGTCGTCGCGGCCCTCGGCCTCCCAGCGCACCGTGGTCGGGCGCAGCTCGGCGTCTTGGCGCGCCGCCGCCGGACGCGACCCGGAGTCCTGGCTCGCCGTCGCCGGGCGCAGCTCGGGGTCCTGGTGCGCCATCTTCGGGCGCAGCTCGGGGTCCTGGCGGAGGATCTTGGTGTGTAGCTCGGCCAGTTCCGGCGACGGGTCGAGGCCCAGCTCTCCGGCCAGCCTCTCGCGGAGGTCGGCGTAGGTGGCCAGGGCCTCGCTCTGGCGGCCCTGGCGGTACAGGGCGCGCATGTGCACGGCTCTCAGCCGCTCGCGCAGCGGGTGCTCGGCCACCAGGTCGGCCACCTCGATCGGCTCGCCGAGGGCCAGCCGTACCTCGGACAGCTCTTCGACGGCGGCCAGGCGCAGCTCTTCCAGGCGCGCGATCGCGGGCCTGGCGAAGTCGAGGTCGGCCACGTCGGCGTAGGCGGGGCCGCGCCACAGCGCCAGCGCCTGGCCCAGCTCGGCAGCGCGTTCGTGCGGCGGGACGGCGCGGCGGGCGAGCAGTTCCTCGAAGCGGGCCGCGTCGACCCGCTCGGCCACGATCCGGTAGCCGCCGGGGCCGCGCACGACCAGGCCGGGATCGCCCAGGGCGCGCCTGAGCTGCGAGACGCGGGCCTGCAGGGTGCCGGTCGGGTTGCGCGACGGGCGATCGCCCCACAGGTCGTCGATCAGCCGGTCCGCCGAGACCGGGCGGCCCCCGTGCACGAGCAGGTCGGCCAGGAGCGCGCGCACCTTGGGCTCGGCCACGTGCAACGACTCACCGTCGTCGCCCCACACCGCGAGGGGTCCCAGCACCCCGAATCTCACCACGTACCGATTAAACCCGTAGCGGGTCCGTGGAGATTCCGTAGCGTCCTCTCGCAGGGTGAAGCCATGACGACTCAGGTGACAGTGATCGGCCTCGGGCCGATGGGCGCCCAGATGGCGCGGACGTTTCTCGAGGCCGGCTTCGAGGTGACCGTGTGGAACCGGACGGCCGCCAAGGCCGATCCTCTGGTGGCGCTCGGCGCCAAGCGGGCCGAGCGGCCCACCGGCGACCTCATGGTGATCAGCCAGCTCGAGTACCAGGCGATGTACGACAGCCTCGACGGCGTGGACCTCAACGGCAAGGTGCTGGTCAACCTCAGCTCCGACACCCCCGCCAAGCTGCGGGAGGCCGCGGCGTGGGTGGCGGAACGCGGCGGTGTGCTGATCACGGCGGGGATCATGGTGCCGCCGCCCGGCATCGGCCGGCCAGGCTCCTTCGCCTTCTACAGCGGGCCGCGCGAGGTGCTCGACCGGCACACCGCGACGCTCGCCGCGCTGGGCGAGGTCGTCCACGTGGGCGCGGACGAGGGCTTGGCGATGATGTATTACCAGTCGCAGCTGTACGTGTTCTGGTCCACGCTGACCGCGTACATGTACTCAGCCGCGCTCCTCGGCAGCGCCGGGGTGAAGGCTGCCGAGATCGTGCCCTTCTTCCAGGGGCTCGTGGGCTCGCTGGCGGGCGACGGGCCGATGGGCTACCTGAAGATCCTCAGCGAGGAGATCGACGCCGGCGTCTACCCGGGCGCGGAGAACAGCCTGCACATGCAGGCCGTCGGCATGGAGCACGCCCTGCAGGCCTTCCGCGAAGCGGGGCTGGAGACCTCCATGCCGGCGGCGCTGAAGGAGCTGTTCGCGCGCACGGACCGGGAAGGGCACGGCGCCGACGGCCTCGGCGCCGTGATCGAATCGATCAAGAAGCCCTAGTGCGCGGAGTTGGCCAGGAAGGCGAGCAGGTCCTGCCGGGTGAGCAGCCCGGCGGGCTTGCCGTCCTCCAGGACCACCGCGGCGTCCGCCTTCTCCAGCGCCTCGACCGCCCGCGCCACCGGCTCGCCGCCGCCGATCGTGGGCAGCGGCTGCGACATGTGCTCGGCGATCGGGTCGTCGGCCTTGAGCCGGCCCCGGTACAGCGCCTCCAGCAGGTCGCGCTCCACGATCGAGCCGACCACCTCGGCCGCCATGACCGGCGGCTCCTCCTTCATGACCGGCAGCTGTGACACCGAGTACTCGCGCATGATCGCGATCGCCTCGCCGACCGACTCGTGCGGGTGCACGTGCACGAACTCCGGCAGCCCCGCGCCCTTGCGGGCCAGCACGTCGGCCACGAGCCCCTCGTCGGAGGAGGTGGTCAGGAAGCCGTAGTCGGCCATCCAGTCGTCGTTGAAGATCTTCGACAGGTAGCCGCGGCCGCCGTCGGGCAGCAGCACGGCCACGATGTCCGTCGGAGCGGCCTTGGCGGCCACGCGCAGCGCCGCCACCACCGCCATCCCGCACGAACCGCCCACCAGCAGCCCCTCCTCGCGGGCCAGGCGGCGGGTCATGTTGAACGACTCCTTGTCGGAGACCGCGATGATCTCGTCGCAGATCGTGGTGTCGTAGGTGGCCGGCCAGATATCCTCGCCCACCCCTTCCACCAGGTACGGCCGGCCCGACCCACCGGAGTACACCGAGCCCTCCGGGTCGGCGCCGATGATCTTCACCCGGCCGCCGGAGACCTCCTTGAGGTAGCGGCCGGTGCCGCTGATCGTGCCGCCCGTGCCCACGCCCGCCACGAAGTGGGTGATCCGGCCGTCGGTCTGCTCCCACAGCTCCGGCCCCGTGGAGTGGTAGTGGGAGTCGGGGTTGTTCTCGTTGGAGTACTGGTCGGGCTTCCAGGCGTTGGGAATCTCCCTGGCCAGCCGGTCGGAGACCGAGTAGTAGGACTCGGGATGGTCGGGCGAGACGGCCGTCGGGCAGACCACGACGTCGGCGCCATAGGCGCGCAGCACGGCGATCTTGTCCTGGGCGACCTTGTCGGGGACCACGAAGACGCACCGGTAGCCCTTGGTCTGGGCCACGATGGCCAGGCCGACGCCGGTGTTGCCCGAGGTCGGCTCCACGATCGTGCCGCCGGGGCGCAGTGCTCCCGACTGTTCGGCGGCCTCGATCATGCGTACGGCGATGCGGTCCTTGACCGATCCGCCGGGGTTGAAGTACTCGACCTTGGCGAGCACCTGGGCAGGCAGTCCCGCGGATACCTTGTGCAGCCGGACGAGCGGGGTGTTCCCCATGAGCTCGACCAGGGAATCGTAAACGCGCACCGAGGTGTTCACCTTCTTTACCGAAGCTTGGTCAGCTTGCCGGGCGCCGAGATCCCCAGGGGGTGGCGGGCGCTCGGCTAGTTTCAGACAAACGCTACCGCCAGTGGGGTCGAGGGGGGCACGCTACGTGATCTGGACACCGGGGGTGGCGCGGGCGGCGCGGAAGATCGCGGCCGCTGCCGCGCTCGGAGGCGGCGGGCTGACGGCCCTGGGAGCCACGGCCTACGGGCTTCTGATGGCGGAGAGCCTGGTCGCGCGCAAGGTGATCGGCCGGCCGCACGGCATGGAGGGCCCGCCGTCCGACGGCGTGTACGGGGACTTCTCCGGCGAGCCCGTGCGGCTCGTCATGCTCGGCGACTCGACCTCCGTCGGGCTCGGCATGACCGAGCCGGCCAAGACGCCGGGGGTGCTGCTCGCCCACGGGCTGGCCGCGGTGGCCGAGCGACCGGTGCGGCTCGACGTCTTCGGCCGTTCCGGGGCGCCCTCCGCCGACCTGGGCGAGCAGGTGGACCAGGCGCTGCGGGTGCGGCCCGAGATCGCGATCGTCTTCGTGGGCGCCAACGACGTCACCACCCAGACGCCGCCCGCGGTGGCGGTGCGGCATCTGTCCAAGGCGGTGCGCCGGCTGCGTGAGGCGGGGGCGGAGGTGGTCGTGGGGACCTGCCCGGACCTGGGGACCGTACGCCCGCTGGCGCAGCCGTTGCGCTGGGTCACCCGGCGGTGGAGCCGCCAATTGGCCGCCGCGCAGACGGTGGCCGTGGTCGAGGCGGGCGGCAGGACGGTCGCCTTCGCCGACATCCTCGGCCCAGAATTCGCAACAAACCCGGGCGAAATGTTCGGACCGGATCGTTTCCATCCATCTGACCGAGGTTACGCCCAGGCTGCTTACGCGGTGCTACCTTCTGTATGCGCTGCGTTGGCGTTGTGGCCCGAGCCGCGACCCGTCCGTGGCGAAGGACTGCAACCGATCTACCTTGCGGCGGCCACGGCCGCGGAGGAACCCGGAACCGAGGTCAGCGCGACCCGGGTCGCCGGGCGGGCGACCGGCCCCTACGGAAAGTGGGTGACGTTGTTCCGCCGGCGGCTGGGAGAGCTGCTCAACGACGCCTGACCCCGGTCACCCTCCGAGGCCGAGCCGCCACGCCCCGTCCCCACTGGAGATGGATAAGCCTCGTGCTCCGACCTCTCACGAAACCGGCCCTCGCCCTCGCCGTACTCGCCGCCGCCGGCTGTTCCGGCAGCGACGCGGCCACCGCCGAATTCCCCACGTGGCACAACACCGACGTCAACGCCGTCAGCCGGATGGCCGCCGCCGCGGGGGTCGTCACGACCACCTCCATGAAGCCGGACGGCAACCTCGAGACCGTCGCGCTCGACCAGAAGTCCGGCAAGAAGCTGTGGCAGTACCCGGCCACGATGGCCGGACGCCTGCCCGGCATGGGCGTCTCCGCCCCCGCGATCGTGCCGGCCGCCGACGGCCGCCCCGTGGTCGTCGCGCTCGACCCGGCCAAGAAGTCCCGATGGAACGCCACCCTCATCGCCCGCGACGGGCGCACCGGCCAGCAGAAGTGGGCCAGGCCCGTGCACTCGACGTTCGGGCCGCAGCGCTGCGGCCCGTACATCTGCCTGTCGGAGCACACCGCGCTGAGCGGCGCCCGCGTCGTCGTGCTCGAACCGGGCACCGGCAAGACCATGTGGAAGCTGCCCGGCATCGCCGAGGTCGAGTGGTCGGACGCCAACCGGGTCCTGCTGCTCAGGCTCGCGGCCAACCCCATGATCGAGTCCTACGAGCTCAAGACCGGCAAGCTCCAGTGGCAGCAGCCTCTGGAGCAGGCGCTCGGCCCCGGCATCGACATGTCGGGCGGCTGGGCCTTCGGCGCCACCGGCGACAACCTCACCGGCTACATCGCCCCCTACACAGACCCGCGCACCAAGAAGGTGTCCACGTTCGGGCTGTTCTCGATGCGGATCAGCGACGGCACCATCAACTGGATGCGGCCCTCGGTCGTCCGCGTCTACCCGAGCGGCAACCCCGGCTTCGCCCCCGTCGTCCGCCCGGTCGACCAGCAGGGCGCCTATGGCGGATTCGCCCGCCTCGACTCCGACAGCGGCCGCGTCGTCGGCCAGATCACCGCCACCCAGGTGCCCGGCTCCGGCTGGTGGCTGGCCTTCCCCGACCGCATGGAAAAGCTCGGCTTCCTCAAGCACAACACCAAGGGCACCGCCTACGACCTGGCCTCGGGCAAGGCGCTGCCGGTCGAGGACGAGACCGGCTGGAGCTTCTGCGTCACCGACCCCAAGCCACTGCCGTTGCGCGGGCAGGCGCCGGGCTTCTACTCGGTGGCCGCGGTCTGCGAGTACGACCTGGCGGCCGGCAAGCGCGTCCCCGGCTCGTCGGCTCCGCCGTCCTGGTTCACCGGGAGCCAGGAGGGCTGGCGTATGTGGCGCGATGAGAAGGGCGCCCTGCACGGCGTCAACGACGGCACCCCCAACGCGCCCGGCATGTACGGATAGCGCCCCGGGGCCGGAACCGGGACCGGCCCCCGCACCGGTTGGGTAGGGTCGCACGCATGAGACGACTCCCGGCCGTCCTCCTCGCGGTCGTCCTCGCCTCTGGCTGCGGCACCATCCAGGAGGCAGGAGCCATCCTCAACGCGACGGAGGCCTGCGACGAGGCGACCAAGGTCGCCGACGACCTCCTGTCGAAGATTCCCGGCCTGGCCGGCAATCCACCTGAACTGGACAAGGCCGTGGACGCGGCGGCGGAACGGCTGAAGAACATCGGCGTCAAGTCCGGCAACGCCACGCTCAGCGACGCCCTGGGCGCCCTGGCCAACTCCTACCAGGAGACCGAGGTCACCGACGTTCCGGCCGCCATCCAGAAGATCCGCTCGGAGACCACCCGCTCGCTCCAGGTCATCACCCGGGCCTGCGGCGCCTGACATCCCCGCTCAACGCGGGCGGCTGGCGGGCTGGAACCCGAAGGACACGGCCTCCATCAACGGCTTGCGCTGAGTCTTCTGCACGGCCGCGATCCGCCACGCGCCGTCGCTCTCGCGCACGATCGTGTACGTGGCGAGCTTCTTGCGACGCCCTCCGCGGGTGACGACCACGGCCACGTCGTTCCCGTACGTCCGGGTCTCGATGATCTCGACGTTCAGCCGGGTGCCCTTGAGGAAGCTGTCGAACAGGACCTGGTGGGCGCGGCCGATCTCGGCGCCGCCGTGGTAGACGGTGCCGGTGAAGGTGACTGCAAGAGGTGTGGTTTCCCCCAGGTGAACCGGATGGCGCACCTCATGGGAGCGCCGCCCGCCCGCTCATAGCGTTTCCGGTCATGAAGACACTGTTGATCGCCGCTCTCGCCCTCACCGCCGTCACTCCCGCCGACGAGGTCCAGGGCATGCTGGACAGACTGGTCGCCGGCGACAAGGCCACGGCCGCGCTGATCCGGGTGGAGAACAAGACGGGCGGCTGGACGGCCGCGGCGGGCGCCAGAAGCCTCGGGTCGCCGGCACCGGCCAGGGCGGACGGGCATTTCCGGATCGGGAGCGTCACCAAGACGTTCGCCGCCACCGTGATCATGCAGCTCGTGGACGAGGGCAAGGTCCGGCTGGACGCGCCGGTCTCCACCTACCTGGGCGAGCAGGTCAAGGGCGCCGCCACGGTACGGCAGGTGCTCAACCACACCAGCGGGCTCTACGACTACATGCACGAGGCCGGGTACTCCACCAACCGCTGGCGTGGCAAGGACCGGTTCCGGCACTACACGCCGGCCGAACTGCTGAAGGTGGCGGACAGGGGCGAGCACACGGAGCCGGGCAAGGCCTGGTCCTACTCCAACACCAACTACGTGGTGGCCGGGATGATCATCGAGAGGGTGACCGGCCGGCCCTATGGCAGGGAGGTGGAGCGGCGGATCCTGCGGCCGCTCGGGCTGACGCGTACGTCGGTGCCCGGTGACCGGCCGGGCGTGCCGTACCCGCACGCTCGCGGTTACGAGCCCGTGGACGGGAAGATGGTCGACGCGACCAGGATGAACCCGTCCCTGGACGGCGCGGCCGGCGAGATGATCTCCACCACCCGCGACCTCAACCGCTTCACCAAGGCGCTGCTGACCGGGAAGCTCACCAGCGAGAAGTCACTCGCGGCGATGCGGACCACCGAGGACACCAAGGCCGGGTTCGGCTACGGCCTGGGCCTGCAGAAGTACCCGCTGCCCTGCGGCAAGGCGGCGTGGGGGCACAGCGGCGAGCTGATCGGCTACCTGACCTTCAGCTTCACCACCGACGACGGCAACACGATGACGCTCTCGCTGAACCCCGGCACCGAGAAGGCCTCCACCGCGGACCTGTTCGGCATCGCCGCCAAGGCCCTCTGCTGAGCGGCGATCCCGACTGAAATATAGTTCTAGGGAATGCCAACCGAGGAGGGGCTCCCATGCCTGAGGCTGTCATCGTCGCGACCGCACGCTCGCCGATCGGCCGTGCCTTCAAAGGGTCGTTGAAGGACATCCGTCCCGACGACCTGACCGTGCAGATGATCAAGGCGGCACTGGCGAAGGTGCCGCAGCTCGACCCGGCCACGATCGACGACATCATGCTGGGCTGCGGCCTGCCCGGCGGCGAGCAGGGCTTCAACATGGCCCGCGTCGTGTCGGTGATGCTCGGCCTGGACACCGTGCCCGGCACCACCATCACGCGCTACTGCTCCTCCTCGCTCCAGACCACCCGGATGGCCTTCCACGCGATCAAGGCGGGCGAGGGCGACGTGTTCGTCTCGGCGGGCGTCGAGACGGTCTCGCGCTTCGTCCACGGCAACTCCGACTCGGTGCCGTGGCCCCAGGACACCGAGCAGCCCCGGCCCAAGCTCGAGAACTCGATCTTCGACCAGGCCCGCGCCAGGACCGCCACGTTCGCCGCCGGCGGCCAGACCTGGGAGGACCCGCGCCACCACGGCACGGTCCCGGACATCTACATCGCCATGGGCCAGACCGCCGAGAACCTCGCCCAGCTCAAGGGCATCAGCCGCCGCGAGCAGGACGAGTTCGGCGTCCGCTCCCAGAACCTCGCCGAGAAGGCGCTGGCCGACGGCTTCTGGCAGAAGGACATCACGCCCGTCACCCTCCCCGACGGCAGCGTGGTCAGCAAGGACGACGGCCCGCGCGCCGGCACCACCTACGAGGCGGTATCCGGCCTCAAGCCCGTCTTCCGCCCCGACGGCACCGTGACCGCGGGCAACTGCTGCCCACTCAACGACGGCGCCGCCGCGGTGATCGTCATGAGCGACACCAAGGCCGCCGAACTGGGCATCACCCCGCTGGCCCGCATCGTCTCCACCGGCGTCACGGGCCTGTCCCCCGAGATCATGGGCCTGGGGCCGGTGGAGGCGTCCAAGATGGCGCTGTCGCGCGCCGGGATGGCCATCGAGGACGTGGACCTGGTCGAGATCAACGAGGCTTTCGCGGCCCAGGTGATCCCCTCGTACCAGGACCTCGGCATCGACCTGAACCGCCTCAACGTCAACGGCGGCGCCATCGCGGTCGGCCACCCGTTCGGCATGACCGGCGCCCGCATCACCTCAACCCTGATCAACAGCCTCCAACACCACGACAAGTCCATCGGCCTCGAAACCATGTGCGTCGGCGGCGGCCAGGGCATGGCGATGCTCCTGGAGCGCCTTTCGTAGATCTCTTCGAGCTCTTAAGACCTTTGGATCCGTTACGGCGAAGCCGCCCCCACGCCACCCGCCGCCGTCGGCGGGCGCCGATCGTGGGGGTCGCTTCTCACGTCGGACGTGGTCCCCACCGCAACGGCCCACGTAACCCGACACCTACGGCCCCGTGACCCGGCGCCCACGGCCACGCGAACACCGGCTTCAGCCACGTCACCCCGCGCAGCCACCCCCGCGCGCCAAGCGCAGCGCCGGGTTACCGCACGTGTCGAGGCCGGCGCCGTGGCCGAGGCGTGGGGCGGGGTTCCGGGGGTGGGGTGGGGGTTAGCCGTGGGTGTCCGGGCCGGCTTTGGTCAGGGTTATGCGGGCGATCACCCGTTGGTCGCGGACCATGGCCGAGCGGTAGTCGTCCCAGTCGGGGTGTTCGCCGGAGATGTCGCGGTAGTAGGTGATCAGGTGGTCCATCGCGTCCGGGAGCGGGATGATCTCCGCTTGGCCCTCGATCTGGACCCAGTCGCCATAGAAGGCATCCGAGAACACGCACAGGGCGACGTTGGGGTCGCGGCGCATGTTGCGGGTCTTGGCGGCGGTCTCGCGGGTGCTGACGACGGCGTGACCGTCCGCGTCCACGCCCACGGTCACCGGGGACATCTGCGGGCGCCCGTCGCGGTGCCGGGTGAGGAGGACGGCGTGGTGGTGGCTGCGGAGGAAGTCGCGTGCCTGGTTCAGGTCCATGGACACATGATCGCGCGTGGACACGTGCGCGCGCCCGTACCGGTGGCACGGGCGCGAAGGTTGGGGTTCGGGCTCTCTAGATGAAGCCCATCCGGTTACGGCGGTGCCGCTCGTGCTCGAACACGATCGCGGCGGCGTAGCCGTGGGTCAGCCCGTGCTCGTCGGCAAGCCAGTTGGCCCGCTCGTCGCACCTGAGGAAAGCCGGGCCGTTGTCGATCGCTTGGAACCACTCTGGGAGTTCGCGCCCCGTTATAGACGGGACCCTGGCGATGAGCTTTGTTTGCGTCTCCGGTGAGTGGTTCAAGGACATGGGCACCTCCACGGATTCGGGTCCTTTGCTTGACACTGCAACACCAGGTCGTGAAGTGCAACCCCCAAATCGGAAGCGTTTTGTGACTTTGCGGTCGCACACAGAGAAGGCCCCGCCGGACGGCGGGGCCTTCAATGATCGGCTGTGACCAGGTCGATCAGTCGTCGCCGCTGAAGTAGCTCATGAAGCGGAGCACCTCGAGGTAGATCCAGACGAGGCTCAGCGTCAGACCGAAGACGCACTGCCAGGCGAACTTCTCCGGAGCGCCCTGCTTGACGCCCTGCTCGATGGAGTCGAAGTCGAGCAGGAGGAAGAAGCAGCCGAGCAGGATCATCGCGGCGCTGAAGATGATGCCGATCGGGCTGTCGGTGCGCAGGCCGAGACCGCCCGGCATGAAGAACGCGGCGATCCAGTTGACCAGGATCAGGCCGAGCGCGCCGATCGCCGCGGCGACGACGAACCTGACCAGCTTCGGGGTGACCCGGACGATGCGCAACGTGTAGACGGCCAGGACGCCCAGGAAGGCCATCATGGTGCCGATCACGGCGTTGAGCACGATGCCGGGGAAACGCTGCTCGAAGATGCTGCTGAGCGCGCCCAGGAACACACCCTCGAAGACCGCGTAGCCCAGGATGAGCGCCGGGTTGGTGCTCTGCTTGAACGACGCGACCAGGCCGAGGACCAGCGCGATGATCGCCGAGACCACCGCCACCGCGATGGGCACCTCGAGGATCCACGCGGCGCCCGCTGCCGCGACCAGCACACCGAGCGTGATGAAGCCGCGGATGACGACGTCATCGAGGGTCATCGTCCGGTATGCGGGGCTGGCCGGCGGAGCGTACGACGGCTGGTTGTACATGTCCTGCAGGTCCTGCGGCGTCGCCGACGGGCCTGCCCAACCTTGCCCTTGGGTACTTCGGGACTTGCTGAAGACGGGGTTCTTGCTTTGCATCGCTGCCTCCACGCTGCGACCAGTGCGGTCAGCCTAAGGGACCGAGCGTCGCAGAGGTCAACTCCCGCTCGGATCTATGTGCTTTCGAGATTTCAATAACGAGTGGAGGGCGGGCGGAGTTCCCGGGTTCACTGGAGGTCGTGAGCGTTCCGCGTGACTACGACGTCAACCCGCGTAGGTTCGCGCTGGGCTCCCGTTCGCCCGCCGCCCGCGCCCTCTATGTACGGCTGGCCGAGCGCCTGCGCCCGTTCGCCAGGGTGCTGGACGTCGGCTGCGGCGACGGGAACCTGCGGGCCGAGTCGCCCCAGGTCGTCGGCCTGGACGGGTCGATGACCATGCTGCGCGCGCATCCGGCGCCCCGGGTCCTGGGCGAGGCGGCGGCGCTGCCGTTCCGTGATGGAAGCTTTGACGCCGTCACGGCGGTGAACATGCTCTACCACCTCCCCGACCCGCTCCTCGCCATTCGCGAGGCGCGGCGGGTGCTGCGGCCGGGCGGGCTGTTCGTGGCCGTCACCCCCAGCCGCGCCGATTCCCCGGAACTGGCGGCGGTCTGGCGGCCGGCGGCGACCACGTTCGACGCCGAGGAGGCGCCCGCTCTCGTGGGCGAGGTCTTCGAGCGGGTGGAGGTCGAGTCGTGGGACGCCCCGTTGGTCACGCTCGGCGATCGGGCGGCGGTGCGCGACTACCTCGTGACCCGCTTCGTCGGCCCGGCGGACGCCGAGGAGCGGGCCTCCCGGGTACGCACCCCGCTGACGCTGACGAAGCGCGGCGCTTACGTATATGGGAGTTCTTAATTACACAGAGAATTCACCCGACGTGTCTTTGCAGGTCAGAGGCTAGAAATGGGCGGTGCCCCCGGCGGGATTCGAACCCGCACTACAACCCTTTTAAGGGGTTTGCCTCTGCCATTGGGCTACGGGGGCGCCGCAATCATACGAAAGGGACCATGCCTCCGAGGAGCACAACTTTGTATCAGGCGTCACAACTGTGAGGTCTGCGGTGAAGTGATAGCACTCCGGGCACTCTGTCCAGGAACAGCAGACCGTCCAGATGGTCCAGTTGGTGCTGAATACAGCGGGCTTCGAAGGCATCAGCTTCGATGGTGACGAACTCCCCCGAACCCGGCAGGACGCCCTCGACGACGATGCGGGTCGCACGGGAAACGTCGCCGGTCAGACCCGCTATCGAGGCGCAGCCCTCGCGGCCGTCCTCCCATCGGGAGGCCTCGGCCAGCCTCGGATTGACCAGTACGGTCTCGCCCGCGGCCGAACGGCTGCGAGGGTGGCGGCGGGCGTCGAAGGCGATGATGCGCCAGGAGAGCCCGATCTGCGGGGCGGCCAGGCCGGCGCCGGAAGGCTCCTTACGGAGCGTGGCCAGCAGGTCTCCGGCCGCGTTCAGCACGGCGGGATCGGCCGGTTCGACGGGCTCCGCCGTACGCGACAAGGACGGGTGCGGCGCCCGCAGGATCTCCCTGACCGCACCCTCGCCGACGATCACCACACACCCCGGCGGGTCGGAAACGCGGCACGGACCGGCACTGTGGCCTCCAGTGGTGGGTGGGCGGCGCTGGAATCCCCGTCTTCACAGCAGATCCGGTTCCATGGGACGGAAGGTGATCTCCGAGTCGAGCCCGGAGCCCACGGCGGCCAGGCGGCGCATGAGCCCGGCCACGTCCACCTCGGCGGGCAGGTCGACGTCGGCGATGAGGACGTAGAGGCGGCCCGTGAGGCGGGTGCTCATGCCGGTGATGTTGCCGCCGACCGAGGCGAGCACGGCGCTGACGGCCGAGATGATGCCCGGCCGGTCGGGGCCGTGGACGGTCAGGACGTAGCCGATGCCGGTGCCGGGGCAGCCGAAGTCGCGCCTGGCCTCGACCGCCGAGACCGTCACCACCAGCTCGGGCTGCGACAGGTGACGGGTCAGTTCCCTGGTGTCGAGCTCGCCCGAGACGAGCAGCATCATCGCCACGTGACCGCCCAGCAGGGTCATCGTGGAGTCCTGGATGTTCGCTCCGCACTCGGCGAGCGCCCCTGACACCGCCGCGATCACGCCGGGCCTGTCGACGCCGAGCACGGTCACCGCTGAGAGCCCCAACCCAGGATCTCCTTCTCGATCACGCCTTAGCGGCGCATGGTCGCCACCGCGGCCCTGAACCCGTCACGCGGGTGCTCCATCTCGCCCAGCGAGATCGTCTCGCGCTTGAAGAAGAGCGCGAGAGTCCAGTCGACGACGACGCGGACCTTGCGGTTCAGCGTGGGCACCCGGGACAGATGGTAGGTGCGGTGCATGAACCATGCAGGGAATCCGCGAAGCTTGACCCCATAGACGTTGGCGACACCCTGGTGAAGGCCGAGTCCGGCGACCGATCCGACGTACTTGTGGCGGTATTCGACCAGTTTCTGGCCGCGCAGGCTGCGGACGATGTTGTCGGCCAGGACCTTGGCCTGGCGGACCGCGTGCTGGGCGTTGGGCGCGCAGTACTCGCCCGGGTTGGTCACGTCGGGCACGCCGGCGGAGTCACCGGCGGCGAAGGCGTCACGGACGCCGGCGACCGTGAGCATCGTGGTGGTCTTGATCCGGCCGCGCTCGTCCACCGGGAGCCCGCCTTCGGCCACGATCGGGCTGGGCTTGACGCCGGCCGTCCACACGAGCGTCTCCGCGTCGAACTCGGTGCCGTCCGAGAGCACCACGTGGCCGTCCTCGCAGGACTCCAGGCGGGTCTCCAGCTTCACCTCGATGCCGCGCTCGCGCAGCTGCTCCAGCGTCCACTTGCCCATCTCGGGGCCGACCTCGGGCAGCACCCGGCCGGTCGCCTCGACGAGCACCCAGCGGATGTCGGCGGCCTTGATGTTGCGGTAGTAGCGGGTCGAGTGCTTGGCCATGTCCTCCAGCTCGGCCAGGGCCTCCACCCCGGCGAAGCCGGCGCCGACCACGACGAAGGTGAGCGCGCGGCGGCGTACCTCGGGGTCCTCGCTCGACTCGGCCACGTCGAGCAGGTGCAGGACGCGGTTGCGCAGCGCGATGGCCTCGCCGACGGTCTTGAAGCCGATGCCGATGTCGGTCAGGCCGGGGATCGGGAGCGTGCGCGAGATCGAGCCCGCGGCCATGACGATGACGTCGTAGGCGATCTCGCGGGGCGCGCCCTCCGGAGGCTGGAAGGTGACGGTGCGCTCGCCGTGGTCGACCTTGGTGACCCGACCGTTGAGTATGCGCACCTTGGGCAGCACCCGCCGCAGCGGGGCGACCACGTGACGGGGCGAGAGGTTGCCCGCGGCGGCCTCGGGGAGGAACGGCTGGTAGGTCATGTAGGAGTTGGGGTCGATGATCGAGACGCGCACGCTGCCGTCGCGCAGCTCCCTGCGGAACTTGCGCTGCAGCCGAAGCGCTGTGTACAGGCCGACGTATCCGCCGCCGACAATCAAGATGTGCTTGTTCATCTTGAAGCCCCATCCCTCGTGGAATGCTTGTGAAAGCATTCACAAGCTTACGCCGGAGGCTCCGGAAAACGCCAATCTCCTGGACATGGCACGCGTCACACCGACAGTTCGCGGGCCCTGGCGAAGACGTCGTCCAGCATTCCCGCGGTGACCCTGCCGGTGAAAGTGTTCTGCTGGCTGGGGTGATAAGTCCCGAGCAGCGTGACCGGCGTCTCGCCATATGAGACCTTCACCTCGACGCCGTGCCCGAACGCCGGCCGCGGGCGCGGCAGCACGTATCCGGCCTCGCGCAACGCCGGCAACATCGCCTGCCAGGCGAATCCCCCCAGCGCCACCACGACCCGCACGCTCGGCGCGCACAGCGCCATCTCACGGGCCAGCCAGGGGAAGCAGGCGTCCCGCTCCCCGGTCGCCGGCTTGTTCTCCGGCGGGGCGCAGCGCACCGCCGCCATCATCCGCGCGCCGATGAGCTCCTGCCCGTCGCCCGCGTGCGTGCTGCTCTCCTGTACGGCCAGCCCCACCCGATACAGCGAGGCGAACAACCAGTCGCCGCTGCGATCCCCCGTGAAGATGCGCCCCGTCCTGTTGCCCCCGTGGGCCGCCGGCGCCAGCCCCACCAGCAGCACGCGCGGCTCGGACGCGCCCCACCCGGCGATCGGGCGCCCCCAGTACGTCTCGGTCGCGAACGCGCGCCGCCGCACCTCGGCGACTTCCTCCCGCCAGGCCACCAGACGGGGGCACGCGCGGCAGACCGACTGCCTGGCGGCGAGCTCCGTGAGGGTGCTGCTGGTGGCGGCGAGGCGGCGCACGTCCGCGGGATCGCGGGCGACCGGCGTCTCGGCGGTGGCCGGGTCGCCGGGCCAGCCGGTGCCAGGAGGTACGAAGCTCATGACACCGATGGTGCCCGATCACGGCGATCGGGCGGTCCCTCAGCGGCTTCTGGAGGGGCTGGGCGTGCTCGTGGGCGGCTCTGACGGGCTCGGCCTGCCCTTGGCGGGCTCCGACGGCTTCTCCGAAGGACGCGGCGCCTCCGACGCGCTCACGCCCGGCTCGGGCGTGCTGAGGGTCGCGCTCGGCTCGGGAGTCCTGAAGGCCGCGCACGCGCGCGTCGTCGGCGGCGCCGAGGCCTGGCCGCCCTGCTCGTCGAACGGGACGTCCGGGTCCTCCTCGACCAGCGGCAGCGGGAAGCGGTTGAGCACCGGCTCGCCGCAGCTGCGGTCCACGCGGTAGCCGAAGCGGTCCGGGCTGGTGGTGATCGGCTGGCCGTCCTGGTCGTAGAGCAGGACGTCGGACAGCGGGGTGCCGTCCTTGGCGTAGGGCTTGATGTTGTAGACGGTGTCGCCGAAGGCGGCGGGCTCCATGTCCATCGGCGTGTTCATCATGTAGGCCACTTGCTGGTCCCGGGCGCTCCAGGACGACGCGGTCGCCAGGCCGCCGAGTATCACGATGGCGACCAGGGCGTTGGCCGCGATGGTGAAGCCGCGCAGGACCCGGCCGTAGGCGTGCCTGCCGTACCAGATGGAGCCGAGGATCGCCCCGATCACCAGCAGGAGGTCCACCGGGTTGCCCGGCACGAGCCGTACGGGCCCGATCACCGAGACCGCGCCCATGGCGGCCGCGTAGCCGCGCAGGACCCACCAGCCCGGCCGCAGCTGCGGCATGAAGGCGGCGACCTCCCGGTAGGCCGACTGGCGGCGCAGCCACTCCAGCGCGAGGGCGAACCTGCGGCGCTCGCGCGGGCTCTGTGGGCGGCCCCCGTAGGCGGCCACGAGCTCCTCCGCGTAGGCCCCGGGCGGCCCGAGCCGCTCTTCGAGCGGCAGCTCCGACTCCTCCGCGATCTCCGCGAGGTGGTCGTCGAGGTCTTCGAGGAGCTCGTCCCGATCGGGGTGATCGGCCAGAGCCTCGCGTACGGCTTGCGCGTACTGGGCCGGGGTCATCGTGCGCTCCCCTCCGTGAGCAGGTTCGCCATCGTGGCGGAGAAGGTGGTCCAGGTCTTGGCCTGCGCCGCGTACATGTCGCGGCCGACCTCGTTCAGCCCGTAGTACTTGCGGTGCGGGCCCTCGTCCGAGGCGACCACGTAGGAGTTGAGCGCGCCGGCCTTGAACAGGCGGCGCAGCGTGCCGTACACGGAGGCGTCGCCGACCTCGTCGAGCCCGGCGTCCCTGAGCCTGCGCACGACGTCGTAGCCATACCCGTCGCGCTCGCCGAGCACGGCGAGCACCGCCAGGTCCAGCACGCCCTTGAGGAGCTGGCTGTTATCCACGCGATGCACACTACTGTGCAATGCGTAATAGTGGCAACAAGAAACCGGACGGCGCCACGGTGGGCGCCGCCCGGCCTCAGATCAATCCTGGTTCTCTCTCAGCGTCAGAGCTTCGGAGCCTCAGGGGTCTTGCTGTCCGTGGGCGTCGGCGTCGGCGCGGGGGTCGACAAGCAGCCCACGTAGCGGTCGGCGGAGGAGTCGCTGTTGTTCGGCCCGGAGACCGACAACGTGATGACGCCACCATCGCGCGCGGCGCCCGTGAGGGCGTGGTCCGGCAACGAGACCCGCTCAGAACCGCCGTGGTAGCCGAAGTAGGCGGTGCCACGGTAAACGGTGCTGCCGTTGACCGACCACGAGTACTCGACGCGGGCACGGCCGGTGGAGCTGACGGTGCCGGAAGCGTCGACCCTGCAGGCGGTCTGGTTGGTGACCGCGGACACGTTCGAGGCCGAGACCTTCACGGCCGGGGCCTCGTCCTTGCACCACACCTTGTAGTAGGCGCGGTTGGAGGACGTGCTGTCCGGGCCGAGAATCTCCAGAACGGCGGAGCCGCGGTGGCTGTACTTCGGCGAGAAGCCGAAGTAGACCTTGCGGGCGTCCCAGACCTTGATCTTGCCGTAGTCGACGACGTGACCGTTGAGGACCCAGCGGTAACGGACCCAGGTCGGGTCGGAAACCCTGATCAGGCCAACAAAGTCGATCTTGTCGCCAGGGGTGCAGGAACCCACGTAGCTGTCGGGGCTCGCCCAAGCGCGCGCCCAGACCTGCGGGTCCTTGTCAGTGCGGACCGGGCCCTTGTGGCAGTTGACGTCGAAGTAACCCTTGCGGGACGTCACCTTCCGCGGGCTCAGGACCTGGAGGGCTTCCCAGCCCCGGACATCCTCGTCGAAGTCGATGCTCGTCTTGACGTTGATGTACTTGGTGCCCTTGCCGACCTTGACGGTCTTCACGCCGCTCTTGGAGCCGTCGCCGTGCAGCCACCGGTACGAGACCTTGGTGGCCTTGGACGAGGAGACCTTGATACGGGACGTGACATCGACCTGAACAGGACAGGCGCCCTCGTAGGAACGAGGGTTGGCCTTCGGCGTCGAAACCGACACCTTGGCCTTGGAGGAGGTCACCTTGGCGCCGGCCGCGGTGGCCTTGCTCGCCGAGGCGGTCGAGGCCGCGGATGCCGGGGTGGCCATAAGACCCGACACCATGGCGGCCAGCACGGCGGTGGTGGCGCCGAGCGCCGCCACCCTCCGCGCCAACACAGTGGACTTCATCTGAGAGTGCTCCATTCCGTGAGGAACTAGATGCGCTCGGGAACGGTCGCCACGTCGCCACTATCTGTGCACGACAATATGGCAAAGCCCCCGTAAAGCTTCCTTACTTAAGCACAGATCAGATTGCAGTCACAATACGAATCAAGCCCGGTAACGTACCGATTTCGCGACCTTATCGGGCGACCGACCACGCAATTCCGTCGAGGATGTCGTGCTCCGAGACGATGACCTGCGAAAATGCGAACCGCCTCAGGACACGGTCCAGTATCAGCGCGCCGGCCCCGATGACGTCGGCCCTGCCGGGGTGCATCACCGGCACCGCAAGACGATCACCATGCGTCATCGAAAGAAGTCTGCGGGTTACTTCGTGAACCTCTCCGGCGGAAATCCGGGAGTGGTGAATTTTATCCGAATCATATGTCGGCAGGTCGAGGGCGATACCGGCGAGCGTCGTCACGGAACCCGCGAGGCCGACCAAAGTCCGCGCCTTCTGAACCGGTACAGATTCCGTCACCCGATCCAGCGCCGCCTCGATATCGGCCACCGCGGATTCGAGTTCGGCGGCCGTCGGCGGATCGTTCCTGATGTAACGCTCGGTCAGCCGTACGCTGCCGACGTCGACCGAGATCGCCCCCTCGACCCGGTCATCGCCCACCACGAACTCCGTCGAGCCGCCCCCGATGTCCAGCACCAGGTACGGCGGGCGCGCTCCCGCCTCCGGCGAGAGCCTGGCCAGGCCCCTGGTCGCGCCGGTGAAGGAGAGCGCGGCCTCCTCGTCCCCGGTGACCACCTCGGGATCGACGCCGAAGATCTCGCGCACGCCCTCGGCGAACTCCTGCCGGTTGGCCGCGTCCCGCGTGGCGCTCGTGGCCACCACCCGCGTCTCCTCGGCGGCGTGGTGGTCGATCAGCTCGCGGTAGCGGCGCATGGCGGCGAACGTGCGCCGCAGCGCCCGCGGCGCCAGCCGGCCGGTCCGGTCGACGTCCTCGCCCAGGCGGACGATCTCCATCAGCCGTTCGAGGTCGCGCAGCGAGTCTCCGGCCACGTCGGCGATCAGCAGGCGCACCGAGTTGGTGCCGCAGTCGACGGCGGCCACCCGCGTGCTCATACGCACGGGCCGTCCTTCCACCACTCGCCGAGCGCGCCGAGCGCCTCTTCGCCGAACGGGTTGCCGCCCGGCACCGCCAGCTCGTGCGCGACCAGCGCGTGCAGGCACTTGACCCGCAGCGGCATCCCGCCCGTGCTCTGCATGTCGCGCGGCAGCGGCTCCATGTCCTCGTCCTCGGCGGCCTTGTCCCGCCGGGCGATGTAGTCCTCGTGGGCGGCCTGGTAGGCGGCGGCCAGTTCGGGGTCCTCCGCCAGCCTCGCCTGCATCTCGCGCATCAGGCCGGAGCCTTCGAGCGTGCCGATGGCGGAGGTCGCCTTGGGGCAGGTCAGGTAGTAGAGCGTGGGGAACGGCGTGCCGTCGGGCAGCCGCGGCGCGGTCTCCACCACGTCGGGGTTGCCGCAGGGACAGCGGTGCGCCACCGAGCGCACGCCCCTCGGCGGGCGGCCGAGCTGCCGGGTGACCGCCTCGATGTCGCTACTTTCCACTCTGATCCTTAACGGTCTGATCCCTAACAGTCTGATCCCTAACAGTCTTCTCCCCGGTAGGCGCCTTCTGCCCCTTGCCGGTGTCGGCGGCCTCGATGGACTCCCACAACGTCTGGTACCACGGCGGCATCTCCGCCTGCTCCTGCGCCGCCACCTTCTGCGGGCTCGCGTCCGGCCGCGTCACCACGTAGCACTTCTCGCCGGGGCCGCAGTAGTGCAGCCGCTCCTTGGCGGTGCGCTTGGCCCAGTTGGGGTCGCTGATCCGCCTGGACTCCTCGGCCAGCGCCTGCCGCTCGGCCTCGACCCGGGCCTTCTGTTCTTCGAGCTCGGCGATGTTGCGCCGGTTCGCGATGTACTCGCGCACCGGATAGGCCAGGCTCATCGCGATCGCGCACACCACCACCGCGAGGATGGCGGCCCGTCCGGTCAGCTGCGGTCTCTTCGCCAATGCGTCCCTCCCGGGCTGTGCTGGTACGGCCGGCGTCGTCGTGGACGCCGGCCGTACCCGAAACTAGCGCTGGAAGCGCGGGAACGCCGCGCGACCCGCGTAACGGGCGGCGTCGTCGAGGAGCTCCTCGATGCGCAGCAGCTGGTTGTACTTGGCGACCCGGTCGGAGCGGGCGGGCGCGCCGGTCTTGATCTGGCCGCAGTTCACGGCGACGGCGAGGTCGGCGATGGTGGTGTCCTCGGTCTCGCCGGAGCGGTGGCTCATCATGCACTTGTAGCCGTTGCGGTGGGCCAGGTCGACCGCGTCGAGGGTCTCGGACAGGGTGCCGATCTGGTTGACCTTGACCAGCAGCGCGTTGGCGGAGCCCTCGCGGATGCCGCGCTCCAGGCGCTCGGGGTTGGTCACGAACAGGTCGTCGCCGACGAGCTGCACCTTGTCGCCGAGGGCGGTGGTGATGGCCTTCCAGCCCTCCCAGTCCTCCTCGTTCAGCGGGTCCTCGATGGAGACCAGCGGGTAGTTGGCGACCAGGTCCTCGTAGAAGGCGATCAGCTCGGTGGCCGACAGGCCCTTGCCGTCGATGGTGTAGACGCCGTCCTTGTGGAACTCGGAGGCGGCCACGTCGAGCGCGAGCCCGATGTCCTCGCCGGGCGTGTAGCCGGCCTTCTCGATGGCGACCAGGATGAGGTCGAGCGCGTCGCGGTTGGAGGGCAGGTTGGGGGCGAAGCCGCCCTCGTCGCCCAGGCCGGTGGCGTAGCCCTTCTCCTTCAGCACGCCCTTGAGCGCGTGGTAGACCTCGGTGCCCATGCGCACGGCCTCTTTGAAGCTCGACGCGCCGATCGGGGCGATCATGAACTCCTGGATGTCCACGTTGGTGTCGGCGTGGGCGCCGCCGTTGAGGATGTTCATCATCGGGACGGGCAGCACGTGCGCGTTGGGGCCGCCCACGTAACGGAAGAGCGGCAGCTCGGCGCTGTCGGCGGCGGCCTTGGCCACGGCCAGCGAGACGCCCAGGATGGCGTTGGCGCCCAGCTTGGACTTGTTGGGCGTGCCGTCCAGGTCGATCATGATCTGGTCGATGATCCGCTGGTCCTCGGCCTCGACGCCGTGCACCTCGTCGAAGATCTCGTCGGTGACCGCGAGCACGGCCTTCTCGACGCCCTTGCCGAGGTAGCGCTCGCCGCCGTCACGCAGCTCAACGGCCTCGAACTGGCCGGTGGACGCGCCGCTGGGCACCGCCGCGCGGCCGGTGCTGCCGTCGTCGAGCACGACCTCGACCTCAACGGTGGGGTTACCACGAGAGTCGAGGATCTCGCGGGCGTAGACGACCTCGATGGTAGCCACGTCAAAGCTCCTAGAGTCGAAGGGCAGTTCGCTCCCAGAGCCTACCGAGGTCTACCAGCCGGTACGGCTACCACCCCGCAAGCTCCCAAACCGCCATCTCCTCGTCAGGTTTGGCCACCACGACGGACTTCCTGCCGTTGAACTGACCGACCGCCAGGGCGGTGGCGCGCCCGCTCGACGCGGGCAGATCCCTGACCCGCTTGCAGGTGCGCGGATTCCAGACGCTCAGCCCGTCGATGCCGGTGACCAGCGCGCCCTTGGTCAGCGCGAAGTCGTCGATGGGCCTGTCCGGGGAAACCCCCTTGGAGGGGATCTTCACGGTGCACCGCTGCCGCTGCCCCTCCTGGTCGTAGATCTTCACGCCGACCCCCTCGACGCGGACCGCGACCAGCCCGTCGGCCGCCTCGACGCCGGAGGCGGGCGACCCCGACTCGACGACCGCCCTGGGCTTGACCTCGGTGCCGCTCCACGGGTCGATGCGCTGCAGGATTCCCTTGCTCATGACCGCGAACACGTTCGTGCCTGCGCCCGCCCAGGCCACGTCGTGGACCGACTGGCCCAGCCGCCACAGGCTCGCCTGCTTGCCGCTGGCCAGGTCCCAGGCCTGCATGCGGCCGTCGGCGCAGCTCACGTACGCGGAGGCGCCTTTCTGCGAGGGCAGGACGGACATCGCCGCCCGGCCGCCGCCCCGGCACGCCTTGATCGTCTCGACGGCGTTGCCCCGTCCGGGCTGCCACACGCGGACCGCGCCGTCGGCCGCCGACCACACGATGGACTGCCTGGTGCCGACCTTGGTGAAGGCCAGCGAGCCGATGTCCCCGGCGCCCATCGGGACGGAGTTGATGATCGCGCCGCTGTCGGGTTCCCACAGCTCGATGCGCTTGGTGCTCTCGTTGGCCGCGGCCACCAGGCTCCCGTCGCCGAGGGAGCCGAGCGCGATCTTGGAGATCCGGTTCTCGAAGTCGCCGAACGCCGTCATGCGCGGGCCGTCGTCGGCCGAGGAGCCCGCTCCGCCGTCGCCCGCGGTCACCCCGCCGCTGCGCATCGTCAGCCCGATCGCGCCGCCGAACATCACCACGAGCGCCAGGCCCGCCACCGCCATCCGCCGCCTGCGCCGCCTGACCCGCCGTACCGCTGGCCTGGTCTCCTCTGTACGCCTGGTCAGGGTCTTGAGCACCTCGGCCGCGCCGGGCCGGTGGGCGGGGACCTTCTCCAGGCACGAGGTGAGCACCGAGCGCAGCGGCTCCTCGATGCCGGACAGGTCGGGAGAGGCGTTGAGAATGCGGTGCATGACGGCCGGGATCGAGTCGCCGCCGAACAACGACGTGCCGGTGGCGGCGTAGGCCATGGTGGAGGCCCAGGCGAACATGTCCGAGGCCGGCGTCACGCTCTCGCCGGAGATCTGTTCGGGCGCCATGTAGCCGGGCGTGCCGACGACGGAGCTGGTGGCGGTCGTGGCCGACTCGGGGGTACGCGCGACGCCGAAGTCGATCACCCGCGGCCCGTCGGGGCCCATGAGCACGTTGTTCGGCTTGAAGTCGCGGTGCACGATCTGCGCCTCGTGGATGGCGGCCAGCGACCGCGCGGTGGCGGTGGCCAGCCTCGTGAGCGCCGCGCCGCTCATCGGCCCGTTCTGGGCCACGTACTGCTGGAGCGACGGGCCGTCCACGAACTCGCTGATCAGGTACGGCCGGTCGTCCAGGACCCCGGCCTCGATGATCCGGGCCGTGCCATGGCCGGCGACCTTCTCCGCGGTCTGCGCCTCGGCCAGGAAGCGGCGTACGGCCCGGCGGTCGTTGACCAATCGGGCGTGCAGCACCTTCACCGCGACCTGGCCCCGCTCGGCGTCCTCCCCCAGGTACACCGAGCCCTGCCCGCCGTCGCCGAGCACGCCGATCAGGCGGTATCCCGCCACTTCACGAGGTTCGCCCGATCTCAGGCGGCGCACCTCAGCCATTCGCAACTCCCCCCGTAACCCCGAACGATCCTGACATCTCCCGACATATCCCGCCACTCGGGTTTATTCGGATCGGGCGCAGCCTTATTGGGGTGCAGGTTCGGTCGCTCAGGTGGTGCGCGTTTCCCAGTTGCGCACGCGCTCGCGGTAGTCGCGGGCCGCCGCGCGCAGCTCCGCCTCCGGGTCGAGGCCGGCGTCCTGGGCCCGGCGCACCAGGTCGAACAGCTCGCGGGCCACCCCCTGGCCCACCGCCTGCGCCAGCGCCTCGGGGGCGCCGGACCGCTCGGCCCGCCGGACGAGCTGGGCGGCCAGCGACAGCGACGGCTGGCCCATCGGCACGCCGTCCAGGATCGACTCGGTGCCCTTCTCGGCCCGCTCGGCGGCCTTGATGGCCTCCCAGTTGTCGTTCACCTCGTCGGCGGTCTCCGCCCTGACGCTGCCGAACACGTGCGGGTGCCGCCTGACCAGCTTGTCGACGATGCCCTCCGCGACGTCGTCGACGTCGAACGACTCGGCCACCCGCGCGTGGAAGACCACCTGCAGCAGCAGGTCCCCGAGCTCCTCGCGCAGCGCCGGATAGTCGCCGTGCTCGATCGTCTCCAGGACCTCGTACGCCTCCTCCAGCAGATACGGCACCAGCGTCTCGTGCGTCTGCTTGCGATCCCAGGGGCATTCCATCCGCAACCGGTCCATCACGCCGACCAGGTCGAGTATCCGGGCGCCCGGCAGGTCGTAGGAGCCGGGCACGATCTCGATCACCGGCGGCTCGTCCAGCGCCAGGGCGGCGTGCCCGGCCGCGCGCAGGAAGTCCTCGTCGTCCATGGCCAGCCAGACGAGGGTGGCGCCGACGGCCCGCCGTACCAGCTCGGCCGGATTCTGCGGGCCGACCGTGACCTCGACGCCCGCCTCGGCGAGGTAGGGCAGCTGCGGGTGGTCGGCCGAGGCGGTCAGCACCTCGCCCGCGCGCAGCGCCTGCCACGCCTGGTGGCTGAGCAGGCCGGGGGCGACCCTGGGCGAGGTGGTGACGACGATGAGCGGCATGCTCAGCCCTGCGGCTGCTGTTGCTGCTGCTGGGGCTGCTGGGTGGGCGTGAGCTTGCCGAAGCGGCCCGTGTCGACGAACATCGACGGGTTCTCCTGCGTCGGCTGCGTGTTCAGCTGGCCGTAACGCGGGCTGTAGGTGACCTTGACGGTGGTGAACTCCGAGCGGAGCTTCTCGATCGCCTGCTGGTTCTGGGCGCCGCCGAGCTGCTGGAGGATCTTCTGGATCGACAGCTCGCCGCGCAGGAAGTCGCGGGCGTCGCCCGGGGGCACGCCCTTCGACAGCAGGTTCATCGCCGGAGTCTGCTGCTGGCCCGGGTCCTTCAGCGCGGTGTCGATCTCCGCCTCGCTGACCTGGACCTTGTACCTCTGCGCGAGCTGGCGGTAGACCACCTCGTTCGTCATCCGGAACAGTACGAACTGGTTGAGCGGCACCTGGAGCGCGCTCGCGTCCAGCCGCGCCGCGGTCAGCGCCTTCTCATACTGCTGGACCTCGGAGTTGAGGTCCTTCGCCGCGATGCGCTCCCCACCGACGACGGCGGCGGCGCCCGCCTCGACCGGGCTGGAGCAGGCGGTCAGCGCGACACCCACCGCGGCGGCGGCCACGGCCACTCGAATCGACTTCACGTGCATCCTTTCCGACAAAAACCGGCGCTAGCTTACCCGTGCGGGCTCCAGGAACATCGCCTCGACCAGATCCCCGCACCATTTGAGCAGGTCCAGGTCGCGAAGTGGCTGCCCGCCCACCGGCTTGGTCTTCGGCATCGGCACCAGGAGCGTCTCCGCCGCCTGCTTGTAGATGGCGCTCTTGTACAGCCGGTCCAGGCGTACCTGCTGCGACTCCTTCAGCACGACCGGGCCGAACTTGATGTTCTGCGCCTGCAGCGTCACGTCCGTGAGCCCCGCCTGGCGGGCCCTGAGCCGGAAGCGTGCCACCGCCAGGAGGTTCTCGACCTGCACGGGCGGCTTGCCGTACCGGTCGGTGAGCTCGGCGCGCACCTCGTCGATGCCGAGGTCGGAGGCGATCGCGGCGATCCGCTTGTAGGCCTCCAGCCGCAGCCGCTCCGAGGTGACGTAGTCGTGCGGGATGTGCGCGTTGATCGGCAGCTCGACCTTCACGTCGTGATGCTCCTCCACGACCTGCTGCCCCGACAGCTTCGCCTTCTGCTCCTGTACGGCTTCCGCCATCAGCCGGACATAGAGATCGAAGCCCACCCCGGCGATGAACCCCGACTGCTCGGCCCCCAGCACGTTGCCGGCGCCGCGGATCTCCAGGTCCTTCATCGCCACATACATGCCGGCGCCCATCTCGGTGTGCTGGGCGATCGTGGCCAGGCGCTCGTGCGCGGTCTCGGTGAGCGGCTTCTCCGGCGGATACAGGAAGTAGGCGTAGCCGCGCTCGCGGCCCCGGCCCACGCGTCCGCGTAGCTGGTGGAGCTGGGACAGGCCGTAGTTGTCGGCCCGGTCGACGATGAGCGTGTTGGCGTTGGGCACGTCGAGCCCGGACTCGACGATCGTGGTGCACACGAGCACGTCGTACTCGCGCTCCCAGAAACCCACCATGATCTTCTCGAGCTGGTGCTCGTTCATCTGGCCGTGCGCGACCGCGACGCGCGCCTCGGGCACGAGCTCCTTGACGCGCGCAGCCACCCGGTTGATGGAGGCCACCCGGTTGTGCACGAAGAAGATCTGGCCGTCGCGCATGAGCTCGCGGCGGATCGCGGCGGTGAGCTGCTTCTCGTCGTAGGGGCCGACGAAGGTGAGGATCGGGTGCCGTTCCTCCGGCGGGGTGAGGATCGTGGACATCTCACGGATGCCGGTCAGTCCCATCTCCAGCGTGCGCGGGATCGGCGTGGCCGACATCGCCAGCACGTCCACCTGCGTGCGCAGGTGCTTCATGGCCTCTTTGTGCTCGACGCCGAAACGCTGCTCCTCGTCGATGATGATCAGGCCGAGGTCCTTGAAGCGCACCTCGGGGCTGAGCAGGCGGTGGGTGCCGATGACGATGTCCACCGCGCCCGAGCGCAACCCTTCCAGCGTGCCCTTGACCTCGCCGTCGGTCTGGAAGCGGGAGACCGGCTTGAGCGAGACGGGGAAGCTGGAGAACCGCTCGGTGAACGTCGACATGTGCTGCTGCACCAGCAGCGTCGTGGGCACCAGCACCGCGACCTGCTTGCCGTCCTGCACCGCCTTGAAGGCCGCGCGCACCGCGATCTCGGTCTTGCCGTAGCCGACGTCGCCGCAGATGAGGCGGTCCATGGGGACGCCGCGCTCCATGTCGCGCTTGACCTCGTCGATGGCCTCCAGCTGGTCGCCGGTCTCGGCGTACGGAAAGGCGTCCTCCATCTCGCGCTGCCACGGCGAGTCGGCGGCGAAGGCGTAGCCCGGACTGGCCATGCGGGCGCTGTAGAGCCTGATCAGCTCGCCGGCGATCTCCTTGACGGCCTTCTTGGCCTTGGCCTTGGCCTTGTTCCAGTCGGCGCCACCCATGCGGTTGAGCGTGGGGGCCTCGCCGCCCACGTACCTGGTGACCTCGTCGAGCTGGTCGGTGGGCACGTAGAGGCGGTCGCCCTTGGCGTACTCGATGACCAGGTACTCCCTGGTCGCGCCCTGGACCGTGCGCTGGACCATCTCGATGTAGCGGCCGACGCCGTGCTGCTCGTGCACCACGTGGTCGCCGACCTTGAGCTGGAGCGGGTCGACCATGTTGCGTCGGCGGCTGGGCAGGCGGCGCATGTCCTTGGTGGAGGCCTTCTGCCCGACGAGGTCGAGGTGGGTGAGGACGGCGAGGTCCTTGGTGACGAAGCCGTGCTCGATGAGGCCGGTGGTGACGTGGACGACCTTGGGCTCCGGCGCCTTGTCCAGATATTTCTGCAGACGGGCGGGAACGTCCACGCCCTTGAGCAGCTCGACCATGCGCTCGGCCGAGCCCATGCCCTCGCTGAGCAGCACGACCGCCTTGTCCTCCGCCAGCCAGCCCTTGATGTCGGCCAGCGCCCGCGCGGTGTCGCCCCGATAAGCCTCGGAGTCGTGCGCGTCCAGCTCCACCCCGGATCCGAACGGCGCCAGCGTCCACCACTGCTGCCCCAGCGCGTCGGCGTGCCCGCGCACGTCGTCAAGCGTCCTGAAGGCGGCGGCGCCGAGATCGATGGGCGCCTCGCCACCGGCCGCCGCGTTGATCCACGACGCCTCGAGAAACTCCTGAGAGGTCCGTACGAGCTCCTCGGCCCGGCCGCGAATCCGCTCCGGATCACACACGAACACCGCCGACCGCGCCGGAAGATGATCGACCAGCAGGTCCATCTCCCCCGCCAGCACCGGCGCGAACGCCTCCATCCCCTCCACCGGCAGACCCTCGGCCAGCTGGTCGAGCACCTCCGCCAGCGAAGGATGCTCCTCCCCCAGCGCCCTGGCCCGCTCACGCACCTCCGGCGTCAGCAGCAGCTCCCGGCACGGCGGCGCGAACAACCCGTCCTCCGCCGCCTCCAGCGAGCGCTGGTCGGCCACCTTGAACCAGCGGATCTCCTCGACCGTGTCGCCCCAGAACTCCAGCCGCAGCGGATGCTCCTCCGTAGGCGGGAACACGTCCAGCAACCCGCCACGCACCGCCACCTCACCACGCCGCTCCACCATGTCCACGCGGTGGTAGCCGTTGGTGACCAGCCGGCCGACCACGTCGTCGAGATCGGCGTCGTCACCGGCCCGCAGCCGGATCGGCTCCAGATCGCCGAGCCCCTTGACGATGGGCTGCAAAAGGGCGCGCACCGGCGCCACGATCACACTGAGCGGCCCGGCCGAGACGTCACCGCTCACCGGATGCGCCAGCCGCCTGAGCACCGCCAGCCGCTGGCCGACGGTGTCGCTGCGCGGCGACAGCCGTTCGTGCGGCAGGGTCTCCCAGGCGGGGAAGACGGCGACGGTGCTGGGCTCGATCAGGCTTGTGAGCGCCGACGCCAGATCCTCGGCCTCACGCCCGGTCGCGGTGACGGCCAGCACCGTCCGCTGGTCACGGCCGACCAGCGCGGCCACCCCGAACGGGCGCATGGCCGCGGGCGCGACCAGCGCGACATCGCCACCCTCTTCGAGAGCGGCGGTCAACTTGGGATCGGCGGCAACAAGGTCAAGCAGTCCGGAAAGACTCATCCACAGCCCCACGCAACATGATCACCCCAGCCCGGGGCAACACGACTACCCCCGGCCTGCATCGGTCGCGGGGGTCACCCCCACCCTACTGTCCACCCCACCACGACCCCCGCCCTCCCCACCCATTCGCTTCTTCGCCCACTCGCCTCCTCGCCGTCCCATCTCCTCGCCTTCCCGTCACTCCGACTACACATCCCGCGCGTCTTACCCCTCCGCGCCCGCCCTCGCCCCCGCCGTCTCCTCTCCTCTCCTCTTGTCTCCTCTTGTCTCCTCGCCTCGCCCTTGTCTCCTCGCCTCGCCCTTGTCTCCTCGCCTCCCCGCTGGCTGCACGTCCCGTGTGCTCTGCCTCGCCGCTCCTGTCCCGCCGCACCCGCCCCATCCCTTACGGCTGCGCCACCCCAACGCCTCCCACCGACGCGCGCGAGCGTCCGTGCAAGGTCGCCCGGCAGTCGGACAGACGCGCCTCCGTAACGGCGCCCGTTCACCACCCGCGCGGCCCCGCATCCAGGCGGCGCGCCGCGCCCAGGCAGCCGGACCCCGGCGACCACCCGCTCGGCAGGTCACCGCATGGCATCAACCGTCTAGTCGGGTGGGGGGAGGAGGGCTTCTGAGCCCATGGGGAGAAAGCCGGCGGCGAGGAAGGCGCGGACGCTGGCGGCGTTGCCCGGGGCCACCTGGGCCCAGACGGGTTCCGGGGCCAGGTGGCGGGCGGCGGTGGCCAGGGTGCGGCCCAGGCCTCTGCCCCGGTGTTCGGGGGCGATCTCCACGGCGGCCTCCCAGCGGCCCGCGACGCCTCGGCCCAGGACGAGGAGGCCGCCTTCGCATCCCCACGCGCGTACGCCGTCGCGGTGGCGGTGGGCTCGTGCGACCCTCGGGTGGGCGCGGCTGGTGACCTCGGCCAGGGCGGCCGACGGGGGGCCGGGCAGGGGCTGGGCGAGGAGGAGCATATCCAGGCCGTCCACGCGGCGGCCGGTCTTGCGTTCCAAGGCGCGAAGGAAGGGTGGGTTCAGCGGCGCCGACAGGTCGCCTTCCGGCAGGCGGGCGCGCAGCCAGATGGGGTGGAGGTCGGCGAAGACCACGGTGTGGGCGGTGAAGGCGATGATGCCCAGGTCTCGGGTGGTGGGTTGCGGGAGGAGGTCCACGGCTCCGTCGGGAGCGGGCAGTTGTCCGGCCGCCACGCCGTCAAGGAGGTCCTTCAGCGTCTCCACTCCGACATTTCACCAGATTTATCCCTACTTGCCGCGTTACGAGTCGGTCCCGATTCACAGC
Organism: Nonomuraea sp. NPDC059007; assembly: GCF_042740555.1. Lineage (NCBI taxonomy): Bacteria > Bacillati > Actinomycetota > Actinomycetes > Streptosporangiales > Streptosporangiaceae > Nonomuraea > Nonomuraea sp. NPDC059007. Next base: position 127,015 of record NZ_JBHYJD010000030.1, read on the forward strand.
TTCCGCTCAGCTCTGCCCTCCGTTCCCGCCCAGCCCCGGCTCACGGGTTTCCGCGCGGGTGGTGAAACGGGCGCCGTCGCGGCGGCGCGTTTGTCCGACTGCCGGGCGACCTTGCACGGAGGCGCGCCCATGGCGGCGGGGGGCGTGGGGGCGGCTTGCCGTAACGGATGGGCGCGGAGCGCGACGCGACGGAGAGGCGCCGTGGTGGCCCGCCGCAACGGACGGGAGCGCAACAAGAGACGACGGACACATGGAGGGGTGGCCCGCCGCAACGGACGGGAGCGCAACAAGAGACGACGGACACATGGAGGGGTGGCCCGCCGCAACGGACCGGCGTGAAAAGGGCGTGGCAGAGGTCCTGGGGGAAAGGGGGCGGGGAAGAGAGGAGAAATGCGCAACTAAGAGCGATCGAGTGATTACTGTTGGTGACATGTCAGAGGTGCGTGCGGTCGCTCTGCGGGGCGACCTGTTTGGTCAGCGGATCCGCGAGCAGTGGACCGAGCAGCTGGGGCGGCGGCTCGACATTCTCATCGCCGGGTGCGCGCGTGACGAGCCGCTCCTTCTGGAGCGCATGGAGACCAGGGTCACGGGGGTCGATGAGGAACTGCCCGCCGTCCGGGCGGTCGTCGAGGGGCGGCAGGACCTGGTCTCGTGGGCGCTGGGGGACATGCGGTCGGTGCCGATGCCGCCGCGGTCGTTCGACGTGATCCAGCTGACGTTTCTGCTGGAGCGGATCCAGCATGCCGAGCTGGTTCTCGACCGCATGCTCCAGGCCCTGCGGCCGGGCGGGCTGGTGCTGCTCAGGATGCGCGATCGGCGTTCCGCCTATGGGTGGTGCGATCGGGCCGTTCCGTCGTGGCTGCGGTCGCTGCTCTGGAAGCGGCTGGTCGCCGAGGGCACTCCGGGGCCGCTGCCGGCGGTGTACGAGCCGATCACCTCGCGCGACGGCATGCACGCCTTCTGCCTCACCCGCGGCCTCATGATCACCGACGACCAGACGGCGACCACCGGGCCTGCCATGGGGCGGATCGGGAGTGCGGCCGTCGCGCTCGTGGACAAACTCACGCGCGGCCGCCTCCCGTCCTCTCACGACGAGGTGACGATGGTCATCCGCAAACCCCAGAACCACTTCGCCCGGCTCATCTAGGCGTCAGCACCCAGACCCAGGGGTCCTCCTTCATCCCGTCCTGGTATCCGCTGAGCTGCTGCTTCTCCGTGCCGTCCACTCCGATCAGCATCAGCGCCGCGTCGAGCTCGTTGTCGCACTCGCGCGCGCACCTCAGTGCGATGACGCTCTCGTCGTCGGCCCACGCGTGGAGTTGCAGCGCCTGCTGCCTGCCGACGACGCGGCCGGTCGCCTTCTCGGTGATCGCGGTGGGCAGGCCGTCGTCGCCGAGCAGCAGGGTGCCGTTGGGCGACAGCGGCGAGACGCCCCCGCTGGAGTACTCCTCCTGGGGCGCCTCGTGCGCGCGTCCGTCCGGGGTGAAGTACGCACGTCTCGGCTCGCCGCCGCGGCCCTCCCAGACCAGCGTGCCGTCCTGGCTCCAGGAGAAGTCCTGCGAGCCGGCGGAGAGGAGGTTCTCGTCGATGGGCATGGGGCGGAACTCCACCTTTTTCGTCGGCACGTCCACGACGTAGAAACCGGTGCGGGTCGTCGGTTCGACTGTCGTGGAGTCGGAGCTGATCCGCCGCCATCGCATGGGGTACTCGGTGTAGGCGGTGGCCAGCAGCTTCGTGCCGTCGGGTGACCATTTCAGGCCGATGACGTCCCGGTCCAGCTCGATCCAGGTCAGGAACTGCCCGGTGTTCAGGTCGAGTATGCCGATCCTGCGCCCCATCACCTCGCCTTCGAGGACGGCGGCCACCTGCAGGCCCGGCGCCACGTCCAGCCACGCGTAGGGCGTCTTCTCATAGGTGCCGGTCCGGGGGTTCAGCAGCCACCAGGTATGGCGGCGCCGCTCCCACCGGCCGCCCAGTTTCTCCGTCGAGTACACGAAATATGAGGAGATCGCGTAGTTCCCCGCCGCGATCATGTTCCTGGGCGGGACGTTGTCCACGTCCGCCCGCACGTCCGTCGGCGCCGGTGACGGCCTGGCGGGCAACGTCACCTCGGTCGCGGGCCTGATCACGATGTCTCTTTCTCTCGGCACGATCACCGCCACCACGGCCAGCGCCGCAGCGACGCCGACCGCCAGCGCGCCGTAGACCCAGGGCCGCCGGGCACGCCGCCGTAGCGCCCGGTCGGCCAGGTCGTGCGGCACCTGGACCTCGTCGGCCCACTCGCCCATCACCTCGCGCAACTGATTCGTCATCCCACTACCTCCAGCTCCGGGAAGAGCTCCCGCAACTTGGCGAGCGATCGGTGTGCGGTGCTCCGCACGGTCCCGACCGAGCAGCCCAGCACCTTGGCCACCTCGTGGTCGGGCAGGTCCTCGAAGTAGCGCAGCACCAGGACCGTCCGCTGCCGCGGGGTCAGCCTGGCCAGCGCGCCGCGTAAGACCATGCGCAGTTCGCTCTGGTGGGTGGAGTCCGCCTCCGCCAGGTCGGGGACCGCCGGGCGCACCACCTCCGGCCGCCGGCCGGCCGCTCGCCACCAGCTCACCTGCTGGCGGTACATGATCTGGCGTACATATGCCTCGGGCGTGCTCACCCGCCGCCATTTCCCCGCGAGTTTGGACAGCGCGATCTGCACCAAGTCCTCCGCCGCGTGCTGGTCACCGCCGGTCAGCAGGAACGCCAGCCGCATCAGGGCGGAAGACCGCGCCGCGACGAACTCGCGGAAGGCTGGTTCGTCCACGTTCACCTCCAATGGGTCACCCCTGAGACGCCGCATGCACCGTCCCGCTATGCCTGCCGCACGCTAGAGTTCCTTCCTACCGATTCACTTGGGATGGAATACGTGGAGTTCACCCCGGACGAGCGCGAACTCGCCGATCTCGAACTTCTCCTGTCGGGGGCGTTCGAGCCGCTCAAGGGCTTCCTCGGGCACGACGACCTGCACTCCGTCGAGGAGCGCGGCACCTTGGCCGACGGTACGCCCTGGCCGGCGCCGGTGACGCTCCACCTGCCCGAGCAGGCCGGACCCGGCGACGAGGTCACCCTTCTCGACCCGGAAGGCCTGCCGCTGGCCGTGGTCACCGTCACCGGGCAGGGCGCCACCGGGCCGCTCAGGAGCCTCAACCCGCCGGAGCACGGGCCGTTCGCGCGGCTGCGCCGTACCCCTGAGCGGGTCCGCGCCGAGCTGGGCGGGCGCGAGACGCTCGCGGTCACGATGCGCGGCCCCCTCGACGACCTCGGCGAGGTCGTCGCCACCGCCAAGGAGCTCGGCGCGCGCATCCTCCTTCTTCCTCTCGCGTACGGCGAAGCCGGCCCGGCCGTCGTGCGAGCCGCGCTCAAGGCCAAGAACCAGCTCCCCGAGGACACCCTCGTCGTCCCCGTGCCGCTCGCGCCGCGCGAGGAACCCGAGCTCGACCTCGAACTACGCGAGCACGTCGCCGCCGCGTACGGAGCCACCGAGCACCTGGCGGGCCCGGAACCGGTGAAGATCCCCGGGCCGCCGCATCGGCGCGGGCTGGTGGTGTTCTTCACTGGTCTGTCCGGTTCCGGCAAGTCCACGATCGCCCGCGGGCTGCGTGACGCGCTGCTCGAAGAAGGCGGCAGGACGATCACCTACCTCGACGGGGACGTGGTGCGGCACCTGCTGTCGAAGGGACTGACGTTCTCCAAGGAGGACCGCGACCTCAACATCCAGCGCATCGGCTTCGTCGCCGCCGAGACCGCGCGGCACGGCGGCCTGGCCATCTGCGCCCCGATCGCCCCCTACGCACGGACCCGGGACGAGGTGCGGGCCATGGTGGAGGGGGTCGGGGCGGACTTCCTGCTGGTCCACGTGGCCACGCCGCTGGAGGAGTGCGAGCGGCGCGACCGCAAGGGCCTGTACGCCAAGGCCCGCTCCGGCGTCATCCCGTCGTTCACCGGCGTCTCCGATCCGTACGAGGAGCCCGAGGACGCCGACCTCACGATCGACACCACGCATCTCTCGATCGAGGCGGCGGTGTCGCGGGTGCTGGACACCATGCGCGCCGGGCGCTGGATCCGCTGACGTTCAGGGGCGCGGGACCTTGGTGGAACGGAAGTAGGGGTCGCGGGCCAGGTCGGTGAAGGCGCGGCGGCCCTCCGCGGTGGTGTCGAAGCGCGTGTCGCCGCGCGGCGCCTTCGGGGAGTCGAAGTAGACCAGCGCCCTGATCTGCGGATAGTGCTTGATCTGGGCCCGGACCGACTCGTAGAAGACACGTTTGAACGCGCGGTCGCTCCAGCGCTCGAAGACGCCCCATTCGGCGACCATGATGGGCTTGCCGGGGAAGCGCCACTGCATCCAGCGGTAGAAGCCCGGCCAGCTGGGGTAGTCCTTGCGGGTCTTGTTGACCAGTCCGGCCAGGTCGCGGACGTGGTCGTCGGCGTAGGGGTCCATGGCGACCCAGTCGACGACGTCGTCACCCGGGTACAGGTTCTGGAACCAGGACTTGGCCGCCCAGTTGGGCGCGCCCATGTAGGTCATGACGGTGATGGCGTTCTTCACGCCCTTCTCCCGCAGCCGGAGCACCACGTGCCGGTACATCGCGGCGTAGTCGGCCGCCTGCATGCCGGAGCCCGCAGAGGGCACGACGTCGTTCTCCGGTTCGTGGTGGATCGTGAGGAAGAAGCGCTCAGGGAACGTGTCGCGGACATGGGCCGCCAGCCGGTCGATCCGGCGGTCCAGCGCGCCGTCGGCGATCTCGGCCCACGTGTGCTCGAACGAGGGCTTCCAGTTGATGAGCAGCATGCGTGGTTTGAGGGGGTCTCGGGCGAGCGCGAGCTCCTTGTCCGTGGGGAACAGCTCCTTCCCCCGGTGGTAGACGTGCACGATGTCGGCGGTCGCGCCCATCCGCTCTTCCGCCTTGTGTACGGCCCTGCCGACCGGCAGCCCGGTGAAGATCTCGGGCGCCATGCCCCACCAGGCGCCGCATGACGGGATGAGCTTGGCCGTGACCGTGCAGGCGGGCGACCTTTCGATGCCCAGCCTTCCGTTGACCCGGGCGGCGTCGCCCGTGCCCGGATCGCGTACGCCCTCGGCGCCGCTGCAGGCCGCGATCGGCAGGAGGGCGCCGATCAGCAGCGCCCTGATCCCGATTTTTCGGCTTTTAATAAGAATTCCCCGTTGAAACACGTCGACCCCTTTGTCCTTCCTCCCGGGACCCCCACCCCGGGGTAAAACAACGTTGCAACTTTGCCACGGCTGGGCGACACTTTCAGCCAGTGCCACCTTCCTGGTTACCCACGGCCGAGGTGGTTCGATGCGCGGGAAATCGCAGGTACACTCGGGGAACCGAGCTTGCCGAGAGCGCCGATCAGTCACCGCGGAATCCACTCCGCCGCCAATTCCTTTCGCCCGATTTTGAGTGGCATTTCCCTAATATCGTGGGACATTTCCGGGCGGATGGCGGAGCCGTACCGGAGAAAATCTTCCGTATTCAAACGGGGCAATATCCGCGCGCCCTATAGTGACGCAGAGTCGCCGATCGGAAGCACGGGGTAAACACTTCCATGAGCCCGCCGCCGGCCGTCCAGGCCCGTAGCTCCGGCACGGACCTTGCGGAGCACCTGTCGCTGCTCCGCAGGCGCAAGCTGCTCTTCGCCGGCTTCCTGCTGGCCGCGGTCGCCGCCGCGCTCGGCCTCTGGAGGCTCCTGCCACCCGCCTACACCGCGACCACCGAGGTGCTGGTCGCCCCGGTCGGCGTCCAGGAGCAGAACAACCAGGTCACCAGCCGCCAGCGCGAGGCGCTCAACCTCGACACCGAGGCGCGGATCGCGCAGTCGGCCGTCGTGGCGGCCATGACGGCGACGGCGCTCAGGATCCCGGTGGCCGAGCCGGCCGAGGTGAGCGTGCCGCCCAACTCCTCGGTGCTGGCGATCGCGGTCACCGCGGCGGACCCGCGGACGGCCGTCGCGCAGTCGCGGGCCTACGGCCAGGCGTATCTGACCCATCGCACCGAATCCGCGCAGACCGCGCTCGCCGCCCAGCAGAAGGCGCTCCTGGCCAAGCTCAAACAGGTCAACTCCGCCCTCGGCGACACCGCCGAGCAGGTGGCCAAGCTGCGCAGGGGCACCGCCGGCCACGCCGTCGCCACCCACCGGCAGACCGTTCTCAACCGGCAGGCCCTCAGCCTGACGATGAAGTACGACAGCCTGAAGACGGTCGCCATCACACCGGGCACGGTGATCAGCGAGGCGGCCACGCCGACCGCGCCCAGCGCCCCCAGCCTGCCGCTGTATCTCGGCGCCGGCCTCATGCTCGGACTGCTGTCCGGCTCCGCCGCCGCCTACGGCCGCGACCGGCTCGACACCCGGCTGCGCCGCCCCGCCGACGTCGAGCGGCTGACCGGCCTCGCCGTCCTGGCCGACCTGTCCGATCAGGCCAAGGTGCTGGACAAGGGCACGCTCCACGACCTGGCCTCCTCGGTGGTCGCGGCATGTCCCGGCAAGCGGCTGCTGGTCAGGGTGGTCCCGCCCGGTCCCGGCGCGTACGCCCTGGCCGCACCACTGGCCGCCCGTGCCCCGCTGTCGGTGCTCAGCGGCGAGGACGTGAGCGACCTGGGCAAGGCCGACGCGGCGGTCCTCCTGATCACGTTGCGCAAGGCGGCGGCCGGGGACGTCGCGGCGGCCGTACGCCATCTGGGCAGGCACGACGTGCCGATCATCGGCGCGGTGACCTGCACGGGCGACCTCCCGGCACCGCCGGCGAAGTCCAGGGCGCTGCCGAAGTTGTCGCAGACCCTCGACAAGCTCGTCGTGCCCGCGCCCGCGCCGGAACCCGAGACCACCCCCATGCCCGCCGTCACCGACACTCCGGGCGCCAAGCCGTGAAGGATCCGGCGTGGCCGATCGCCGCGCTCCTCGTCGGCTACCCCGTGTGGTGGGCCCTGGGCTTCGGCGGGCTGTCGGTCGTCGTGATGGCGGTGCCGATGGCCGTCATCCTGTGGCGGCGCCGGCCCATCAGGCTGCCGCGCGGCGCGGGACTGTGGGTGCTGCTGCTGGCCGGCTACCTGGTCAGCGGGCTGGCACTGGCCGAGGCGCCACCCGGCACCTACGGCGGCCTCGGTCCTGGGCGGCTGATCGGCTACGGCATGCGGTTCGCCCTCTACACCTCCCTGTTCGTCGTCGTCCTCTACCTGGGCAACCTCACGAAGCAGGAGCTGTCGCAGCTGCGGCTGGTGCGGATGCTGGGCGTGCTGTTCGTCTGGACGGTGGCCGGCGGGCTGCTCGGCGTCCTGTTCCCGAAGTTCGCCTACACCTCGCCGGTCGAGCTCGTGCTGCCCGGCTGGATCGCCGACAACTCCTTCGTGCAGAACCTCATCCACCCCACCGCCGCCCAGACGCAGAAGGTGCTCGGCTACGGCCTGCCCCGCCCCGAGGCCCCCTTCGAATGGGCCAACGCCTGGGGCAGCAACCTGTCGATCCTGCTGGTCTGGTTCGTGGTCGGCTGGTGGGTGTACGGCGGGCGGCACCGCAAGGCGGCGGCCGTGGTGCTGATCTGCCTGGCCGCCGTCCCCGTCGTGTACTCCCTCAACCGCGGCCTGTGGATCGGCCTCGGCCTGGCCGCCCTCTACCTCGTGGTCCGGGCCGGCGGCCGGACCAGGCTCACCGTCTGCGCGATCGCCGCCGCCGCCGCGCTGGTCTTCGCGCTGAGCCCGCTGGCCGCGCTGGTCATCCAGCGCCTGGACAACCCGCACTCCAACGACATCCGGGCGTTCACCGTCTCGGCGACGATCGAGGCCGCCGCCCACTCCCCCGTGATCGGCTTCGGCAACACGCGCAACGCCACCGGCAACCACCGCACGATCACCACCGGCAAGACCGACTGGTGCCCCGGCTGCGGTCATCCGCCGCTGGGCAGCGACGGGCAGCTCTGGCTGCTGCTCATCACCCAGGGCGTCACCGGCGCCGTCCTCTACGTGGCCTTCTTCGCCGGCGCGGTGCGCCGTCACTGGCGCGACCGCAGTCCCGTCGGGCTGGCCGGGGTGCTGGTGATGCTGCTCGTGCTGTTCTACATGTTCGTCTACGACGGCCTGGTCACGCCGCTCAGCCTCTACCTCATCTCCTTCGCCCTCCTGTGGAGGAATACGACATGAACGACGCGAAGATCCGGCTGCGCTATCTGGGGCAGACCGTCCGGGTGCTGTTTCCCGGTCACGGGTCGCCTCAGCCGTACAGTCTGCTGCCGCACGCGCTGCTGCCCCGGCGGCTGGCGCCCCGGCGGTGGTGGCACGCCGTACTCGGGCCCAGGGTGATGGTTCCGGTCGAGGGGTCGATCTCGGCGTACCTCAGCGAGGTCTTCGGCGTGCGGGTCGAGACCGTCCTGCACGTACGGCCGGCCAGGCGGGCCAACCGCAAGCCGATCCTGGAGGCGCACACCGAGTCCGGGCTGATCGCCTTCGTCAAGATCGGCGATACCCCGCGCGCCCAGGAACTGATCGCCAACGAGGCGAGCGCGCTCCAGCGGCTGGCCGACCTGCCGCTGAAGACGATCCAGCCGCCGACCGTCCTCCACCATGCCCGCTGGCGCGACCTGTCGGTGCTGGCGCTGTCGCCACTGCCGGTCACGGGCCGGGGCCGGGTGCCGGCGACGTTGCTGGCGCGGGCGGTCAAGGAGATCGCCGCCACCGGCGGCGCCGAGCCCGCCTGGCACGGCGACCTCTCACCGTGGAACATCTGCCCGTCGGCCGACGGCCGCCTGCTGGTCTGGGACTGGGAGCGCTACACGATCGGCGTGCCGTACGGCTTCGACGCCCTTCACCACCTCTTCCAGCGCGCGCTGCGCAGGATGGACGCGCCCACCGCCGCCCGCGCCTGCCTGGCCCAGGCCGTGGGCGTGCTGGCGCCGCTCGGGCTGAGCTCCGCCGTCGCCAGGCAGACCGCCCTTCTCTACCTGATCGCGCTGGCCGACCGGCACGCCGCCGACGGCCACGAGCCGCTCGGCCCGCCGAGCACCTGGCTCAACCCGCTCGTCGACTCCCAGGAGCTGCTCACATGAACGCGATGAAGCAATCGGTGCTCGCCGTCTCGCGGACCACGGGCAGATTCACCTCGGCCGGGCGGATCCTGCCCTCGTTCCTGATCGTCGGCGCGCAGCGGTGCGGCACCACCTCGCTCTACCGCGCGCTGGCGCAACATCCGCTGCTGCTCAAGCCGGTGCTGCACAAGGGCGTGCACTACTTCGACGTGGACCACGCGCGCGGCATGTCCTGGTACCAGGGCCACTTTCCGCTGAAGGTGGGCGCGGCGCTGCTGGCGCGCAAGCACGGGCACCGGCCGCTGGCGTTCGAGTCGTCGCCGTACTACCTGTTCCATCCGCTGGCCGGTGAGCGCATCGCCCGTGACCTGCCGGAGGTGAAGCTGATCGTGCTCGTGCGCGATCCCGTGGAGCGGGCCTGCTCGGCTCACGCGCACGAGCTGGCGCGCGGTTTCGAGACGGAGTCGCACTTCGAGTACGCGGTGGAGCTGGAGGACAAGCGGCTGGCCGGTGCCGAGGAACTGCTGCGTGAGCGGCCGGAGGCCGTCCACCACTCCCACCGCCACCACGCCTACCTGGCCCGCGGCCGCTACGCCGAGCAACTCGACCGGCTGGAGCCGCTGTTCGGGCAGGAGCGCATCCTCGTGATCGACAGCCACCGCTTCTTCCACACCCCCGAGCGGATCTACGACCGGGTGCTGGAGTTCCTGGGAGTCCCGCGCCTGGGCAATCCGGTGTTCGAGCGGCACAACGGACGGCCGCTCCCCAAGCCGGTCGCCGAGTCGCTGCGGCAGACCCTGCGCGACCACTTCGAGGTCTACGACCAGCAGCTCGTGCGATGGCTGGGCGGTGATCCGTCATGGCGCCAGTGACCGGGGTACGGCGGGCGTCGCTGCGCCGGGTGGCCCGGGGCGGCGTGGCGGGGCTCACCGGAGCGGCCGCGGGGGCGGTGGCGCAGTTCGTGCTCGTGGTGCTGGTGACCAGGGCCTTCGAGGTTTCGGTGGCCGGGTCGTTCTTCACGGCGGTGGCGCTGGCGCTGATGGTCGCCGGGGTGGCCAAGCTGGACGCGGGCAACGGGCTGATCTTCTTCATCGCGCGGGCGAAGACCTTTGAGTATCGCGGCATTTCCGGATATGTCAGGGCGGCGTTGGTGCCGGGGGTGGTGCTGGCGTCGGTCGCGGGCGTCGTGCTCTATCCACAGCTGGGGATGGTCACGCTGGTCCTGCCCGTCATGGTGGCCGCGGACATCCTGCTGGCGGCCACGCGCGGGTTCGGCGTGATGCGGCCGACCGTCCTGTACGACGGCATCCTGCTGCCGATCGCCCAGCTCGTCCTCGTGGCCGCGGTCTGCCTGGCGTGGACACGCGGGTGGTTGCCCACAGGTCCGCCAGAGGGCTGGGCCGGAGGCTCGCCGCAGGGATCGGCCCTCGCGGGCTGGGCCGGAGGCTCGCCGCAGGGGCCAGCCCTGACGGGCTGGGCCGGAGGCTCGCCGCAGGGGCCGGCCCTGGCGGGATGGGCGGGGGGCTCGCCGGAGGGATCGGCTCTGGCGGGCTGGGTGGAGGGATTGGCCCTGGTGGGGTCGCCGGAAGGGTGGTTGCTGGCGGCTTGGGCGGTGCCGTACCCGGTGGTGCTGGTGCTGGCGGGGTTCAGCCTGCGCGGGCGGCTGCCGCGTAGCCCTTACCTGCCCGGGACCGGGCACGACCTGTGGCGTTACACCGCGCCGCGGTCGGCGGCCGGCGCGATCCAGGCGATCTTCCAGCGGCTCGACATCGTGGTCGTCGCGGCGCTGGCCGGACCCGCCCCTGCCGCCGTCTACACCGCCGCCACCCGGTTCAAGGTCATCGGCCAGCTCGCCAACCAGGGCCTCGCCCAGGCCGCGCAGCCCCGGCTCATCCAGGCGCTCGCCCGCGGCGACCTGGTGCGCGCCCGCGAGCTCTACCAGGCCACGACCATGTGGCTGGTGCTCCTGACCTGGCCCGTCTGGCTCGGTTACGCGGCCATCGCGCCGTGGCTGCTGCGGATCTTCGGCCAGGAGTACGGCGCGGCCGTACCCGTGGCGCTGATCCTTTCCGCGACGATGATGCTGGCCACCGCGTGCGGGATGGTCGACGTGGTGCTCACCGCCGCCGGACACACCACCTCAAGCCTCCTCAACCTGGTCGCCGCCATCGCCTGCACGCTCGCGCTCGACCTGGCGCTGATCCCGTCACACGGGGCCGTCGGCGCGGTGCTCGGCTGGTCCGGCGGCGTGATCGTCAAGAACCTGCTCCCGCTCTGGCGCCTCCACCGCCGCTACGGCCTCCACCCCTTCGGCCGCCACAGCCTGACCGCCCTACGCCCCCGAACCTGGGCCACCCCATGACCCCAAGCCTGAGCCACCACACGACCCCGAGCCCCATCACCGGACAACTCCACGCCGCCCTACGCCCCCGAACCCGAGCCACCACACGCCCCCGGGCGGCCCTATGACTCCGATCCTGGTCACCGGGCTGCCTCGCAGCGGGACGAGCTGGGTCGGCAAGATGCTGGCCGCCGGCGGCGAGCTCGTCTACGTCAACGAACCGCTCAACCCGCAGCACCCGCCCGGCCGCTGCCCCGGCGTGCTGCGCGCCAGCGTCACCCACCGGTTCCAGTACATCTGCGATGACAACGCCGCCGACTGGATGCCCGCCTTCCGCGACACCGTCCGCCTGCGCTACCGGTTCCTGGCCGAGCTGCGCGCGAACCGCTCGCCGTACGACCTGGCCAGAATGATCCGGTACGGCGCCGCCTTCACCCACGGCCGCCTGACCGGCAGGCGAGCGCTGCTGGACGACCCGTTCGCCGTGCTGTCGGCCGGCTGGTTCGCCAGGAGGCTCGGCTGCCGGGTCATCGCGCTCGTCCGCGACCCGGTCGCGTTCGCGGCCAGCTGGCGGCGGCTCAACTGGACCGTCTACTTCCACGAACTCCTCGAACAGCCGCTACTCGTCCGCGACCACCCCGAGGTGGAGGAACTGCGCCCCCTGATCGGCTCCCAGGACCACCTGGCCAAGGCCGCCGCCCTGTGGCGGGTCACCCGGGCAGTCCTCGACAAGACCCCGGACATCCTCCAGGTCTCCTACGACAAACTGGCCGCCGACCCCGTGAACGGCTTCCGCGCCCTCTACGCCTACGCCAACCTGACCTGGACCCCGGCCGCCGAACACCGCATCACCCGCGCCTGCCTAGCGGAGGGCACCGCCGAGCGGGGCTTCGCCTGGACCGGCCTGTCCAGGACCGCGTACCGCCCCATGAACTCCCGCCAAGCCCTCCACAACGCCACCCGCGGCCTCACCTCCGAGGAGATGAGCCGCGTCCGCCACCTCACCTCGCGCGGCGCCTGATGTAGTGGACCAGGCATCCACCCAGCAACCGGGCGGCGAAGGGCAGGTCGTCCACCAGATACCGCTTCGCCAGCCGTCCCGGCTCGCTCGTCAGCCGGTAGAGCCACTCCAGGCCCAGGCTCTGCATCCAGTCCGGCGCACGGTGAACCGTACCCGCCGCGAACGCGATCGCCGACCCGCAGCCCACGAACCACGCGCCGGGCAGTTCCGGCCGCAGTTCCTCGATCAGCAGATCCTGCTTGGGAAAGCCGAGGCCCACGAACACCAGCTTCGGCCCGGCCGCCACCACCCGCGCCCGTACCCCGGCCCGCCCTTGAGCGGTCACGTCAAAGTCGAACGGCGGCGCATCGTACCCGCAGACGTTCAACCGGGGATGGCAGCTACTGAGCTCTTCTCCCGCCTGCCGCGCCACCCCCGGCGGCCCGCCCAGCAGGTAGATCGAGAACCCCTTCCGCGCCGCCATCTTGCTGAGCGACCAGATCAGGTCCGCCCCGGTCACCCGCTCGGGCAGCGCCACCCCGATGAGCCGCGACGCCCACACGAGCGGCATCCCATCGGCCACCACGACCTCGGCCTCCCGCACGAGCCGACGCAGTGCCTCGTCCTTGGCGACGGTCCGGCAGATGTCCACATTCGGGGTGATGATGTGCCCACCCCGCCCGGCCGCCAACTCGGCCGCCACCCGCTCCACAACCTGCCGCTCGGTCAGCGGATCAACCGCCACCCCGCCGACGACCACCCGCCCGGCCCTGTCGGCCGTGGAGGGTGCGCAAACATGCCGTTCCCTCTCGTACGGCCGCGCGCTGTCGCTCCCCTTGACCCGCCGAAGCACCTCCAGCGCCCCAACGGGCAACTCCTGCCCACCACGACCGGCCCGCGGAACCACATGCGGGCTACTCCGATGCCGGCCACCCCCCGAAGCCACATCCCCAACACGGCCCCTGTCACCCAGGTGAGCCGCGGGATCCGGATGCCCCCCGTCGCCCATGTGAGGCACGCTCGGGTGGGATGCGGTGCTCGGGTGCGGACCGTCGCCAGCGCAGGCCTCTCGGCTCGCGTGAGACGCGTCGCCACCGACCCCCGTGTTCGCGGCACGCATCGCCGGGACGACCGGATCGTGGACACGCCCGCCATCCACCGGGGCGCTCGCCTCCGTGGCTATGGGCGGGTCGCCAGCGGGGCTCAGGGAGTCGGCCTGAGCCGTGGGCAGGTCGCAGGCGGGATGCTGAGGATCGGCCTGGGCAGCTGAGGACGGGTCGCCGCCAGGGCGGGACTGGGGTGTGGGGGGTGGGTGTTCGGTGCGTTGGCGGGGAAGGGTGGGAGGGCGGACGTCCGCGAGATCGAGGCCCGAGGATGCCAGGTGCGGCTCCGCAGAGCCGGGGGTTGGGGCAGCGGGGGGTGGCTCCGGGGGACCGGGGTCCGGGGAGGTGGGGTGGGTCAGGTCTCGGGTGGTCAAATGCCGTGCCCCCGGTGGTGCAGCAGGGATAGAACCGCCGAGGCCGGGATCAGCCCGGCGGCCACGGCGAGCGCGATCGGTGCGCGTGGCTCGCCGATCCGGGCGGCGAAGGTACGCAGCGCCCAGCGTCCAGCCTCCCGGCGCCGCCCCAGTGCGGCGTTGTGGAAGGCGAGTTGACCGTAGATCCGCGCCGCGCCGCGCGGATCCACGGCCAGTTCGGGGTGCCGGGCGAGCATCCACTCCAGCCCGGCGATGCGGTCGGCCCAGCGGGCGACGTAGTGGGAGGCGCCCCAGGCGACCCGTACGAGCGGCCGGTCGACGTGGACGATCGGCTGCCGCCGGGCGGCGCGCAGGGCGAGGTCCCAGTCCTCGTTCTGGCCGCCGGGGGCGCTCTCGTCGACCCACAGCGCCCCGCGCCGGAACAGGAACGTCGAACTGTGCACCATCACCATCCGCGACCGGATCAGGTCGGCCTTGGTGACGCGGTCGGTTCCGGCCAGCCTGGGTACGCGGCGGGAGCCGTACGCGATCTCGATGGCGCAGGAGGCGAACTCGGCCCCCGGCTCCAACCGGCGTACCTGGGCGGCGAGCTTGCCCGGCAGCCACATGTCGTCGTCGTCGCAGAAGGCGATCAGGTCGGTGTCGCAGGCGGCGATGCCGGTGTTGCGGGCGCCGGGCAGGCCGGGGCTGAGCCGGTTGGGCAGCACGCGGACCCGGTGGTGCCCGGCCGTGGCGTCGCGGGGGGCGATCACGTCGGCCACCTGTTCTGCCACCTTCTCCGGTGACGCCCCGTCGACCACGATGACCAGGTCGATGGTCCCGGGGTACGCCTGGTCGAGCGCCGCCTTGGTCGCCGCCCGCAACTGCTCGGGCCGGTTGCCCCGGGTGGGGATCACCACGCCGATGGACGTACTCATGCCGCCCTACCTTTCTGAGTAGGCACTCCCGTTACGCCAGGGGCTGAGCGCGCTGCTGAGCCTGGAGAGGCAAGATCGGGATGTGCGGGT